>JANPAV010000267.1:0-50072 GCA_031430115.1 Armatimonadota bacterium
ACTACGATGACACTGCTCGACTTAGGATTGAGCGAGCAAAAATTGAACTTGGCATATTTCTGGCCAAGACCTTCTCTGCCGAATCCGTACGAGTTTTTTCTGGGAATCCAACTTCGAGTGATGGAGTGGAGTTGGTCAGGTACGGAACGATTGACGTGTTGAAGGATCTCGCCAATCCAGACGTGGGGCTAGCATTGGAAAATCATGGTGCCGTCTTCGCAACGCCATCACGATTGTTTTCGATTCTGGAGCCACTGGAGAGCAGGAACATCGGACTTTGTTTTGACATCGGAAATTTTGTGTTGGCCGATGTTAATCCAGTCGAAGCAGCGAAGGAATTGCCAATCCCGAAGTTGATTCACATTAAGGATTTTAAGTCAGTTGAGCAGGGAAGCTATCGCTCGAACAAAGGGGACTACTATGACGGCTGCCGATTGGGCGAAGGAGTAGTTCCAATTCGGGAAACGTTAGATGTGTTATTGAACCGCCTCAATGGAGCTCCAATTTGCTTGGATATTGAACTTGAATGCGGCGAAGATGGCATCGAAGCAACTCGCCTTGGCGTCGCATGGCTCCGAGAAACTCTGGGGTTATAGAGCCTTTACCAAAGCCACGGTCAAGTCGGCAAGCTTTTGCATGGAGTCTTTGTGAATGACTTCGTAGCCATGGCTGTTCTCCATTGGTAAGCCTAAAGTGATGGGGTGAGCGCAAAGGCCCTTGGCCGCGCAACAGGATGCATCGCTTCCTCCTCGGGATAACGCCTGAAACTGTAACTCAATACCGGTGGCCTTGCTCACCTGGGCAAGGAGATCACCAAGATGAGGAGGCATTGCCGCATAGGCATCATTTACCCATACGGTTGGGTTTGCACTGATCGTAATCGGAGCATCCGGAACTTGGGGTCCGAGTTCTAGGGCAATACAGATGTCTGGTCGCTCGGTGGTCAAGAAATACATTGCGCCCTCTCCTCCGACTTCTTCACTCGTTGTCGCTACGAAAGCCACCTCAATCTCTTGTCCTTTCAGAGATTCTAGAGCCAGAAGCCAACTAACTAAGTCAGCACGGTCGTCGAGGAAGTAGCCTGAGACAAAGTCTCCGAATTGAGTAAGAGTGCGGCGGCTTGGTGATACTGCAACTCTTGTTCCGAGACGTACCCCCCGATTTTTCAATTCCTCTTTCGATAGTCCGGTCATGACTGTTGTCATGTCCCAAGTTAAAACCTCGGTTTTGGCCCGTTTTGCTGAACTCAAGTTGCTTTCGGTGTGGATTGAACCTACGCTCAAAATCCCATCGAAGTGACCACCATTTGCCATAATCGTGACCGGACCCTCGCCAAGCTTCCAAGGGAAGATCCCACCTAGAGGGGCGACCTTTAGACTACCATCCGGGTTGATTTGACGGACAAATAGGGCGATCTCGTCCATATGAGCTGTAACAACAATCTTAGCTCTCGATGCTTTTCCGAGCCGGACAATTAGGTTGCCCTTCGCATCTGAGGTGGGGATGAAACCAAGTCGGTCTAGATACCCTCTTAATACTTCTCGAACACCGTCTTCTTGTCCCGGAGGACCCGGCACCGAAACAAGTTCTTGAAGGAGGTCCAGTGAATTCATGAATCGCAGTTTATCAGATGTCTGGAGACCACGATCAAGATCGACCTCCAATCCAATGGTTGACGACTATGGATTGATGGTGATTGTTTCCATGATCGAACGATCAATTCTTTTTGCTTCGATGGTCAATGCACCTGTGCTTCGAACTGTTACTCGGACGTAGCCAGTGGTTCGCTCACGAAAGGCACATTTGTCAGGCTTAGGATCCGAGAAGTCATAGAGGGATTTTCCGCCCCCACCCTGGGTTATGAATAGAGTGCCGACTCCCTTCTTGTATGAGGTCTGCTCTTTGCTGACAATCTGGTTACCACGCATTGGAAATTGCCGTTCGTAATGATGATCGTGTCCGGCTAGGACTAGGTCAACCTTATACTTGTCCAAAATTGGACCAATCGCCTTAATTTCTCCGGCATTATCCCCTCGCCCTTTTGAAGTGCCGTAGAGCGGATGATGCTCGAATACAATGATCCATTTGATCCGCTGATCTTGTCGAGCCGCCGCTAGAGTCTGGTCAAGCCATGCGAGTTGGAAAGGGTTTTGATAGTCGTCGGAATTGTAGGTTACAAACCGAGCATTGCCATAATCAAACGTATAATGTTGCTCATACCCCGGCATAGCGAACCGAGTCAGAGTACTGACATAACCAATGTGGCTTGCCTTTCCGTCAACGGTGATTTTTTCATTCTCATGGTTACCGAAGGCAATCATGAATGGAATACGTGAAGTAACTGGCTCAATTTGTTTTAAATAGGTGTCCCAGATAGGCTGATTCCCGTTTGCGTAAGAAATATCGCCAAGCAACAAATGAAATGCTGGGTTTTCAAAGAGGGTGTTATTGACATTTTTTACGGCATCTTCCGAAATTCCGTGATCTCCAAAAGCAGTGAATGAAAATTCCTTTGGATTGGGGTCTGCGGTGCGAAACTGACTGGTTTTGCTCCATCCTTCGGCTGCATTGCCAACACGATAGTAGTAAGTGGAATTTGGTTTGAGATTATAAAGTGTCGCTTCAACAATCACACCGGTTTCGTATGGGTAAGTCCTTCGGATCGCCAAAGCAGTATTGCCAAATTGGTCCGACAAGCCATATTCAACCAGGCTTTGAGACGTGGGAACTTCGGTCTGCCAGACAACACGCATCATCGTGGATGCGTCCTCCCCGAATGAGATTCTAACCTGCTGTGGCAACTTAGATCCTTGAGTAGTCGTGTCGGTTTGACCTAATCCAATCGAAGCAATTGTGAAAAGACATACGATGAGGAAAGCGAACTTTTTGATGAAACAAGTCTATCGGACAGGTGTTAAATTTCAATTAATTCGCTTTCGTTTTGGCGATGAATTGGGCAATGTGAATAATTACCTAGTTACTTCGGCAAGCAATTTGCCGGCTCTAGGAACATTCGAAGATCGCATGCCCAGGTTAAAAGATCAAGTTTGAAGTATAGGGAATCCTTAACTCCGGCCGAAGTCTTTAGATATCCAATGTTAAACTCTTCCTGCCCTTATATCGGCCAGCACCTCGTTGGCCGCTCTCAACCCACTTTGACAGGCACCTTCCATAAATCCTTGGTACATGTAGAACGAGTCAGTATGTTCCCCTGCAAACTTGACCAATCCACTAGCTTCGCTAGTTAATCCTTCGATTCCGGTGAATTGCCCTGGCTTGTAGCTGGTGTAAGAACCAAGGGTCAACGGGTTACTTGGCCAATGCTCTAGATGGGCAATGTAGTTCGAACCTGACTTGGTCGCATTCGCCTTGATTCCTGGGAAAACGACATTCAGGTCATTTAGAAACGCATTTACTTGAGACTGGAGCTGAGTTGGGCTAAGTGCCGCTCCCCGGTTGCCGCTTCCGTAGTCGGTCATGATAGCCTTCGAAGTTGCATTTGCTCGGTTAGTTTCCCATATGTTCTGTACGTTTGGTAAGTCAGAGAGGGCACCTCCATTTGAATTGAATTGGGTCGCCCAATATCGGCTGTTAAAGGCAATCATTGTTTTGGCGTTGGTACCATAGCCTATCGTTTGAATCGCCCTAGTTTTGTCGGCAGAGAATCCAACTAGAGGATCAACTTGTACTCCGCGTAGAACAGTGAAGGGAATCGAGATAATGACTACATCTGCTTTTTCGGGAATCGTTGAACCGTTAAAGTACAGCAGATATTCGCCGGCCATGTTTCTAGAAAGTCTCGTCAGTTTTGCTCCTTTATTTATTGGACCAAGTAACTTGGCCTCTAATCCCTCTATTACTCCGTCGTTACCATGAGTTAGGTGATATCTCTCATCGCTTGTTCCAAAAGGTTCAAACTTTGATTGCTTGTTGAACCTCATGTAACTGAGGAAATTTAACGAGCTTTGTTGGTTCGTTTCGGTCCCGTACTCTGAAACATATGCTTCATCAAGGACGCTTCGGATAAGGGGATGACCTGCACAGTGAGTGTTTAGATAGGCCGCAAGGCTGGTGTTATCGAGGTCGATGTCTGCTTGGTTCTTAGAGTAAAAAGATGCGGATCCAGAAATGCTTCGCACATCGCCTTGCATGTTAGAAACCACAACGCGGAGCTCGTCGATGACTTGAGCCTCGGTCCAGTGCTGCCCAGCAAAATAAAATCGTTCATCCCCTGCTTGTTTGATGACGGACTCCTTCGCAAGCCCAAATTCATTGGCGTACGCGATCATCATCTTATGGCTAGTATCAATGAATTCACCGCCATTCTCACAGGCCATTCCTGGGACTAAAGTGCGATTGGTATAGCATCGACCACCAAGTCGGCTACTAGCCTCGTATATGGTTGAAGTGTAGCCCTTGAACTGAAGTCTATCTGCACAAGATAAACCGGCAAGCCCACCACCGATTATCGCTATTCTCGGACCAGGTATCTTTCGTGACGCCAAAGCTGACAATGGTGACAATGCAAATCCGGCAGCACCGGCCATCGAGAGGAAGCGGCGTCGCGAGTGAGTGGCTTCCTCTCGCCTTTCCAGTCCTTCACTGGTTGAAATGTTTTCTTGCTCACAAAATTGGGCTATTTGAATTGAGCGACGAAGCTGTTCGAGTAAACGGGAATGACTCATATGATCTTTACTAAGTCATTTTAATCCTTAGACACTCATAGTGAGGATAAAAATATTGCTAGGTTCATACAAATGTCGATTTGACCCTTAAGGCAAAATATTTCCCGCTGCCCGGTAGATTTCGTACCAGTGTGGTCGAGAAAGGTCAATTTTGCAAGCGTCGACCACTTCCTTGACCCGGCTTGGTGTGGTCGTTCCAATGACCGACTGCATTTTTGCAGGATGACGTTGTAGCCATGCAATTGCCATTCCTGTTTTTGTGACGCCGTACTCTGCGCAAATAGTATCCAAGACCTTGTTCAGATCAGGGAACTTTGGATTGTCGACAAAGACTCCCTCAAAGAACCCAAATTGGAACGGTGACCAGGGCTGAATCGTGATGTTCTTCAGTCGGCAATAGTCGAGGATTCCGCCATCGTGGTCAATTGAATTGACGTGCTTCATGTTTGCGCAAATGCCTTGATCAATGGGGCCAGTATGCATAATGCTCATTTGCAGTTGATTAACATGAAGTCTCATCGGAAGAGAAGCTTGAAGCAGTTCTATTTGGTTTGGAGTCTGGTTGCTGACACCAAAATGCCGCACCTTACCGCTCGTTTCGAGAGAAGCAAATGCATCGGCAACTTCTTCTGGTTCGACGAGCGTGTCGGGTCGATGCAGGAGGAGAATATCAAGGTAATCGGTTGAGAGGCGGCTGAGAATTCCATCAACTGAACTCAAAATATGTTCTTTGCTAAAGTCAAAGAACCCCTTTCGAATTCCACATTTGCTTTGAAGGATGAACTTAGATCGGTCAATTCCTAAACGCTTCACGGATGCAGCAAAGACTTCTTCGCATTTTCCGCCACCATAGATGTCGGCGTGATCGTAAAAGTCGATGCCTAGGTCGAGAGATGTTGAAATCAGCTCGTCCAGCTTGGAGTTCTCCATGCCGCCAATTCGCATGCAGCCAAGCGAAATTTCTGAAGCCAATATTCCCGTTGTACCAACTTTAACCGTTTTCATGAAGGAAGAGTCTACTTAGGTCTTGTCTGGTTTAGTTTTTAGGGGAAATCGTTCTCGGGAATATTCTCCGCCTACTGAGTCCTTCAGTTCCTTTAGTCGCCTTTTCATTCGCTCAAAAACGCCAGCGTAGTTTTTGTCACTCACAAGGTTGTGAACCTCTTGCGGGTCTTTCCGAAGATCGTGCAAATATTCGTAGACTGGCTTTTGCCCAAAATATCTAGCGTAAACATATCGTTCGTCCCGAACACCCTCCCATTGGGGAATTGTGGGATCAACCATCAGATGTTCACAGAAAAAGTCCTTACGCCATGAAGGCTTTTCCCCTCGAATGAGCGGAGCTAGACTGCGTCCTTGATACCCTTTTTGAGCTTGAAGTCCGGCTAAATCCAGCAGGGTCGGAGCAATATCAATATTGAGAGCCATCTGCTTGGCGATTGCTCCTTGTCGCTTGGCAGGCAATCGCGGGTCAACAATGAGCAGGGGAACTCGCAGTGATTCTTCGTAGTGAATCCATTTTCCTGATAACCCTCTCTCACCTAAAAAGTAGCCGTTGTCTGACATGAAGACGATAATTGTGTTCTTGTCAAGGCCAAGGCGTTTTAGTTCTGTGGTCAACCGACCAATTTCGTAGTCGATTCCTGAGATCATTCGGTAGTAGGATCGGACATTCTTTTGAAACTTCTCGGGAGTATCAAACTGCCATCTCCATCGAATTCGATTGATCGCTTCTTGCAGAAATTTTGGCTCGGCGAGAAAATACTTGTTATCAATTAATGGGGGAAGGGGAATCGTCGTTTTTTCGTAAAGGCCGTCTACCGTCTTTGGCCAGGGATAGAGATTGTCCAGTTCACCATCTTCGGCGTGGGGGCTGTTGAAACAGACCGAGAGGCAAAATGGCTTTTCCATCGGTTGTTGACCCATGAACTCGATGGCTCGATCGGTTGCGATTTCGTCAATGTGCCGAATTTCGCCTGACACTTGCTTCCGGAGGTATGGATAGCCAATTGATGAGAGTAAGTCAAACATTTTTGTTGGTTGACCTTCCTCAAAAGAGACGCCAACCTTACCAATGAGCCCCGTCCGGTATCCGGATTTTCGAAGCATAGCCGGATAACTTTCTTCGCAAAGCTTGCCTGAAAGAGGTGGAGTACCAAACGTATATTTGTGGGTTCTTTCGTAGGTGCCCGAAAGAATAGATGCCCTACTGGCTGCGCAAATAGGTGTGGTGACGAAGCTATTTGGGAATCTCACGCCCTTTGCTGCCAACAAGTCTAAGTTTGGAGTTTTCAGAATTGGGTGCCCCGCATAACCGAGTGCATCGAATCTTTGATCGTCGGTTAGGATGAAAAGAATGTTTGGTTTCGCATCTTGAGCTAAAAGACTCATGCTAGACGTGACCAGGGCGAACAAAAAGAATACGGAGACTCTGACTAACCTTATCATAAGACCACCTAACAATTGAATCCTTGACAAGGTTCAAGCCAAGTCAAACAACAATTGCTCCTGAAGGCAGTTTAGACCAATTGATGATAGAGCAAAGCATTTTCCAGAACAGGCACATAGCTTCGGAATCTTAAAAGTCCACCATGAGGTAACTTTGAGAAGGTTCAAATCAAATATGCACATCGTCGTGCCAAAAGAATCAGCAGTTGAGGAAAGCAGAGTCGCTTTAACGCCAGTTGGCGCCAAAGATATTATTGCGCTCGGTCATAAGCTTTCTATTGAATCGGGAGCTGGTGAAGGATCCTTTATTTCTGACAATGCATTTGAGACAAGTGGAGCTTCGATTGGAAGTGACCTTGCCACTGCCGATATTCTCCTGAAAGTCCTTCCCCCGACCGAGACAGAAATTGTAAACCTGAAGTCCGGAGCGATCACGGTTAGCTTTCTCAACCCATCTTCGAATCCCACCATAATCGAGGCCCTCCGAGCCAAGAACATCACATCATTTGCCATTGATTTGATGCCACGGATTTCGAGAGCACAAAGCATGGATGCATTAAGCTCCATGAGCACTATAGCGGGATATAAGGCGGCTTTACTATGCGCCAGCCATCTTCCAAAGTTCTTTCCGATGCTCATGACAGCCGCAGGCACTATGCCGGCTGCTCGAGTTCTCGTCATTGGAGCTGGAGTTGCTGGATTGCAGGCAATCGCAACTTGTAGACGACTTGGAGCTGTTGTCGAAGCATTCGATGTTCGTCCGGCTGTAAAAGAGCAAATTGAATCCTTGGGGGGAAAATTTGTTGGTTTATCCCTTCTGAGCGAAGAGGCAGAAGACGTTGGCGGCTATGCGAAAGAAGTTACCGGGGACACACATTCTCGAGAACTTGAGCTGATTGCGTCACGATTGCCAAATGTGGACTGTGTGATCACAACTGCGGTCAGCCCAGGAAAGAGAGCCCCAACTTTGATTACCGATCAAATGATCAAACAAATGCGACCAGGGTCTGTGATTGTGGATCTTGCCGCGCCATCGGGCGGAAACTGCGAGTTTACGGTTCCAGGACAGATAACGAAAGCTCACGACGTGACCATTATTGGCAGCACAGACTTGCTTTCGACCATGGCAAGCGACGCGACCAAGATGTACTCGAAGAACATGATTTCGTTCTTGGGAACAATTCTTAAGGACGGTGCCTTAAACATCGACATGGAAGACGAAATTATCAGAGGAACTCTCATTACTTACGAAGGCAAGATCGTTCACGATGTCATCAGGCTCTCTTTGGAGCGGGCCGGAAGCTAACTATGACCCTAATCGCCGTAATTACAATTTTTATCTTGGCTGTCTTTGTGGGGCTTGAGGTTATTGCCAAAGTTCCTCAGACCTTACACACACCGTTGATGTCTGCTACAAACGCGATTCATGGAGTTATTCTCGTCGGCGGAATAATAGTCCTGGGAAGAGCTCACGACACGCATTCTTTGATACTCGGATTCCTTGCCACACTATTTGGTGTTCTAAACGTCGTTGGCGGATTTGTTGTCACCGATCGAATGCTTGAGATGTTCAAACGGAAGCCAAAAAAGGTGGATAAATGAACGCAGACGTCATCAACATTTGTTACCTTGTGACCGCTATCACGTTCATGCTTGCACTCAAGCTCATGAACGGTCCAAAGACGGCGAGACAAGGAAACCTTCTTGCTGCTGCAGGAATGGGGCTTGCCGTAATAGCGACCTTCTTCGTCAAAGATGAAAACGGGAATGCCCTCGGTAATTTCCAATGGATCGCCTTAGCTTTTGTCATTGGATCCATCCTCGGAACTTGGTCGGCACGCAAAGTCCAAATGACTTCAATGCCACAAATGGTCGCCCTGTTTAATGGTTTAGGGGGCGGAGCAGTTGCTTTGGTCGCAGTTGTCGAATATCCGCATCTTTTTCAAGATGGAACTGCACCAATCGTTCCTCTTTTGACAACCGTGTTGAGTCTCCTCATAGGTGCAATCAGTTTCATGGGAAGCATGATTGCCTATGGCAAGCTTCAGGAGATATTATCCGGGCGACCGATCACTTGGCCCGGTCAAAAATTCATTAACTTTGTCTTGTTTATCGCGGCTATCGTATTAATGGCACTATTACTTGGCGGCCATTACTCAGGATCGCTGCTCTACGGTTTACTTGCGCTTTCGCTGATTTTGGGAATCACCCTTGTCCTACCGATCGGTGGGGCAGATATGCCAGTTGTCATTTCGTTGTTAAATTCGTTCACCGGCTGCGCTGCGGGGTTAGCTGGATTTGTTCTCAATAACACAGCCTTGCTTATTGGTGGAGGCTTGGTCGGTGCCAGTGGTCTGATTCTTACCCTTGGAATGTGCAAAGCCATGAATCGACCGTTAAGTAACGTTATTTTTGGTGCATTCGGTGGTGGACCGACAGGGGAGGCAAGTCTAGGTTCGGGCAAGACTGGGAATGTTCGAAGCTACGCCGTCGAAGATGCGGCGATCATTTTCAGCAATGCGTCCAGCGTGATCATTGTTCCAGGATACGGAATGGCAGTGGCTCAAGCCCAGCATGTCGTCAAAGAATTCGCTGCAAAGTTAGCCGAGCGAGACATTGACGTCAAATACGCCATACACCCGGTCGCGGGAAGAATGCCAGGACACATGAACGTACTTTTGGCTGAAGCCGACGTGTCTTATGACCAGCTCTTTGACCTCGACGAAATCAACTCCGCTTTTGCTGAGACGGACGTTGCTCTAGTGATTGGCGCAAACGATGTTGTGAACCCGGCAGCAAGGTACGACAAAGCTAGCCCGATCTACGGAATGCCAATTTTGGATGTCGATAAGGCGCGAACGGTCATCGTCCTCAAGCGGGGAATGAGTCCCGGATTTGCGGGCATCGACAATGAGTTATTCATCAATCCGAACACCATTATGGTGTTCGGAAACGCGAAGACCACAATGTCCAAACTATCCGCGGCCATGGATTCGGTCTAGCCGCCGTGAGCCGATTTTTCACAAGCCTGGCACACTAATTTGCCCTCGTGAGTTACCATTTCGGAGGCATTATATTCGCTGTTGCATATGGCGCACTTTTCCATCTTTGCTTCGGTTCCGGTGGCTGATGAAGTGGCTGATGAAGTGGCTGATGTAGTGGTATCGGGAGTAGATGTCGAACATCCCGCAACAATAAATAGGGCAAGGGACAGGACAAGAATTTTTTGAATCACATTTTACTTAAGCAAGTCAATGGCCAAAAGTTCCACTTTTTTATGACACTTAGCCAAGATGTAGGCATTTCCAGAGTTGAACAACTTGGTCAGTAACCTGTCCGAATCCTGTATAATCGGGCAACAATGCCATCCAAAACTCCATTGCTTTTTCGATTCTCAAATTTGATATTTGGAGGAGTTCTTTGCGCTTTATTGCCTGGTCAAGTGATTGCCCAAGATGCAACTAACAAACCTATTTTTAAAGATGGGCAAGCGCAAATCGTCCCCGCGTTTACGAACAGCAATGAATGGATTCGAGAGAACCTTTGGGTTGAAACCGAATATGACTCCGATCGAAATGGTAAACGAGATCGGGTTCATGTTGACGTCACCCGCCAAAAGCAGACCGAGGCTGACAATCTCAAAGTGCCTGTCATTTACGAGTCCTCACCATATTTTGCGGGAACTGCGAATGGTGGATTGATTTTATGGAATGTCCAACACGAACTAGGCATCGACCCGCCCGCTAGGACGATCCACCCGCCAATCGGGTTCGACGCGAATCGAAAGAATGTTTCGAACTCATTGGTCGGGACCTGGGTTCCACGAGGATTTGCCGTCGTACACTCCGAGGCTCCGGGAACGGGTCTTTCGCAAGGCAGCCCAACTGTTGGTGGACCATCAGAAAGGTTAGCTCCCAAGGCAGTCATCGATTGGCTCAATGGTCGAGCCAAGGGCTATACGACTATTGACGGTCAAACCGAGATCAAAGCGCCATGGTGTACCGGCAAAGTTGGAATGACAGGCACCTCTTACAATGGCACGATTCCAGTTGCCGCAGCGACTACCGGGGTCAAGGGCCTCGAGTGCATCATTCCAGTTGCGCCGAACACGTCGTACTACCACTATTATCGCTCCAATGGCTTGGTCCGGCATCCAGGCGGATGGCTCGGTGAAGACATTGACTCATTGTTCGATTTCATCAATAGTGGAGATCCAGCAGGTCGCGCTACCGCGAACGCTCTTTATCGCGATGGTGAATTTGTGAAAGGGCAGGATCGAAAATCTGGCGATTACAATGCATTTTGGGAGGGGCGAGACCTCTTGAACTACGCCAAGAATATTAAGTGTGCAGTCTTCATGGCGCACGCATTTAACGACTGGAATGTGGTTCCCGAGCATAGCGTTAGAATCAGCGAGGCGGTTCGAGGAAGAGTGCCGCTCGTGCAGTACTTCCACCAAGGTGGTCATGGAGGCGATCCTCCCATGGAACTAATGAATAAGTGGTTCTCTCGTTTTCTTTACGGACAACAGAATGGAATCGAAACTGGTCCCAAAGCCTATATTGTTCGCGAGCGAGCAACCGGTGCTCTTCGAACCGCAATGGCTCCAACTCCTTACGCAGATTATCCAAATCCTGACGCAAAACCAGTTACTTTCTTCCTTTCGAAAGGCGGAATGATGATGGGTGGGCTGACTCCCGTGAAAGCTGCCGGGCAAGGTCAAGAAGAGCTTGTTGATGACGTGGCTTTTGGTCCCAGCGCGCTGGCTCAATCAGTCGATTCCCCAAATCGACTTGTTTACGCGACCCCTGAACTTAAGACTCCTCTCCACTTGTCCGGAACATGCCGAGTTACCATTCGCCTCGCTTCAAGCGCAGCCGCAACAAACCTATCGGTTTACTTGGTTCAACTGCCCTGGGCAGATGGTCCGGTCGGAACTGCTAATTTGATTACCCGAGGTTGGGCAGATCCTCAGAATGCAAAGGCCCTGACGAAAGGAGGCAACTTCCATTCATTGGTACCCGGGACTCCGCTTGTGCCTGGCGAGTTTGTCAACATGACGTTTGACCTTCAGCCTGACGATCAAATCATCCCGGCTGGAAAGCGAATAGGTCTTATGGTCTTATCGAGCGACCGAGATTTTACGATTTGGCCAAAAGCCGGAACCAAGTTAGTTGTTGATCTCGATGCAACCAAGATCATCTTGCCGATCGTTGGTGGAAAGGAGGCGTTTGAGAGAGGTACTCGCGCAAATTAAGGGTCGTTAGGATATTCCTTATACGCCCAGTGGAAGACCAGGACAATCGAAATGATCATTATCGAGACTCCGAGACTCCTGCTTCGGCACCTCACCTCAGAAGATTTGCCACAATTATTTGATCTTTACCGAGATCCGGAAATGCGCCAATACTTTCCCGATGGACCTCTAACGCTAGACGAAACCAGGCGCGAAATCGAGTGGTTTCGAAACGGGCACCCAGAACACCCCCAGCTTGGGTTATGGGCAACCATTGAACGAAGCACTGGAAAATTCCTTGGTCGATGTGGACTCTTACCGTGGGATATTGACGGCGTTCCTGAGGTTGAATTGGCGTTCATGATTGACAAGAGCCATTGGGGTGAAGGATTCGCAACCGAAGCAGCAAGAGCGATCGTCTCCTACGCTCGTGAGACGCTAAGCCTGAACCGACTCATTTGCCTCATCACTCCTGGCAATTCCGCTTCTGTTAGGGTCGCCGAGAAAGTCGGCATGACATTTGAACGGGAACATACTGACGAGTTCGGGCTTTGTTACATCTATTCCTGCCGCCTATAGCTGAACTCAAGTTTAGGCTTAACCGGAATATGGCTCAGAGGCACACCCTGAATGTCGGGACGAACCCCCGCAATTTCGACGGCAGCATTGAGCGGGCAATTGTTAAGGGATTGTAAAACCTTTTTGTGACGAGTCTCCTATGTGATCCACGGCGATGGCCTTGATTTAGACTGTAAAACATGTATCGAAGTGAGTCTTCCGATTCATTCCGAGATCAGACAGAGAATCCCAGTTAAGGTACTGTTTTTTCATGCAATTCCGATTCGGATTCGTTAAGGTCGCGGCCGTTCTATGTGCCGCTAGTGCCTTCGCAAACCAAGCAGAGTGGAGATACGTTGCCCCCGGCATTTTTCGCGGCATTAGCGGCGCTGCAATCGAAAGCCGCGAGGACGGGAAGTTCACCTTTCTCGTGGTTTTTGACAACAAGAAGAAGGGCGATGATACCAAGAAGCCAGAGTCGCTATCTCGTGCCGGACTGTTGACAGTGACACGAGACGGCTGGCCGGTTCTGCATCCTTTGGATTGGAAGGAAACGGAAGAAATGCCCCGACCAAGCGATCTCGAATGTTTAAGCACAATTCCCGGTCGAACCGGCCAGTATATGGCGATGACGAGTAAAGGCGATGCATACCGTATTAGCATCGACAAACCTGCATCAACCGTCGTGGTCCACGAAATGTTCAAGATGCCAAACTTGACGAAGAATTCGGAAGCGGAAGGACTATCTCTTCAAGAACTCGATGGAGAAATCGTTGCCATTTATGGAGACCGGGGCAATAGCCCGACGGCAGGGACTCTGTTTTTCACGACCCTGGACCGAACCACGTTGAAGCCAAAATCAGACGTAAAGTCTGTTTCGATCCGTGCTCCGTGGCCAGACATCGAACTGACCCGAGCAATATCGGACCTTAAACTGGACGCATCGGGCGCGCTTTTCGTCACGTGGGCATGGGAAACCGACGATGACAACGGCCCCTTTTCGTCCGGTCTTACTTGCGAAGGGACCTTGGTAAGAGAACCGCTTTGAAATTTCGACCTGGCTCCTCATTCCGACTATTGACCACGAGCTCGCGAAAAATTGAAGCGCTCGAAATGGTTTTCGGATCCAATGGTGGATACTTCCTAGGAACCGACGACGAGAATTTCGGTTCATCAATCACCTTCAATTTCTGGGATTAACCGAGCGCGGGAAGAGGAATGATCCTCTTCCCGCGGACTTGACTAGCTCTTGCGTCGACTTTTAAGGATCGCCAATACGCCGATGCATTTGGGCTATGCAATATCTATTCCTGCGGACTATAGCTGAACAAACTATTGAGTCTTCTAATCAAGTTTATGCTTAACCGGAATATGGCTAAAAGCCACGCCATGAATGTCGGGAGAAACAGCTGAAATTTGGTGGAGTTAAGAGGATTCGAACCCCCCCCCGGAATCCTGTTCGGAACGCTATACAAAGTTTTGCGTTGCCTGTCCGACTCGGCCACAACCCCAATTCTCGAGAAACAATTGGACGAGCCTTAACAACAAAAGTTCACCATTCGCGATTCAAACTGAATACCCGATCCTGGCAAATATGGTTTATCACCACTACGGGCCGGTTCGATTCAACAAGCTTTCCCCAACCATCACGGATTTGAAGTGCCCAGTCGCGAGCTATGCAATGAGCACCAAAAAATAGAGTAATTGCTCTAAATTGTCAGGTAGAGTAATTACTCTAATGACGATAACTACCCCTATAAAGCGGATACGAACTCCGAAACAGACTAGGGAGCTGATCCTTGATACAGCTCTCGGGTTGCTTAATGACCTGAGTACATTAGCGGTTTCGACTAACATGGTTGCGAAGGAGGCTGACCTTAGCATCGGAAACCTCTACTATCATTTCAAAGATCGCGGCGAGATTGTTCGGGCTCTCTTCGAACGGAACGCCGCCGAAACCCGGCTAGCTTTCACTCCTCAAGAGGGTGACGTATTCAGCTTGGAGCTCTGTGAAATGATGATGAGGAGAAACTATGAAATCCTGTGGCGTTACCGATTTCTCTATCGGGAGCTCACGGTCCTCCTCAACCGGGACACGGTGTTGGCTAAAGCCTTTAGAGAGCACCGGCAGTACGGCATGGCAAGTTTCGCACAACTCCGTGCTCAGTTTGTACTTGCCGGGGCGATGCGCCCGAGCAAGACCGCTGAAGAGGAAGAGCGACTTGCGGTTATGGTCTGGCTTGTAAGCGAGTACTACATTCAGTTCCTCGAGGCCGAGAAAGAAGTTAAGGACTTTGATTTCATTGAGCAAGGAATTTTGCTATTGAGACAAACGCTTCAACCGTACATCGTCGAGGTGCCCAATTGAAGAGCAAGTTTGCATCCACCGCGTTGATCATTGCTGTCCCAGTCCTTTTCGCGGTTGGTTTCACGATTTTAGGGTCAACATTTGACTACCCAGAGGTACTCAGAAAGCCATCGGTGGAAGTGCTGGCCGAGTTTCAAGCAAAGAAAGCTCAGATCCTGCCCGGCTGGTGGCTCATGTTTATCGCGGCTCTGATGTTTGCTCCTGTTTCATCGCTGATCAACTCAAAGCTCACAACCTCGCAAGTGACTCTGACAGTGGGGATCGCAGCCGCAATCACCCAAGCGCTCGGTCTTTCGCGCTGGATCTTCGCCGTCCCGGTGCTAGCCGCCAAATCCGACCCATCTGCTGTCCTCATCTTTGATGTCCTTCACCAACTACTAGGAGTTGGAATCGGAGAGTGGGCTGGATACTTCTTCACGTCAATCTGGACAGCTCTCATTGCTAATGCACTATCAACCCGGAGCAAACCTCTTGCTCGGTCGGGCTACTTCATCGCCATTGGCATTGCATTCGGACTAGCAGAAACTTTCGGGATTTCGATTGCAGGCTCAATCAATGCCATCGCCTACTCCGTTTGGATTCTTTGGATGATAATCGTCGCGGTTCATATCCACCGATACCAACCAGACAATCTTCCGGGAGCAAAGATCTCCAAATAAACGAATGAAGAAACTCGCACTCTCGCTCATCACCACCCCCTGCTTTGCAGGGGGTGCCCATTCCGAATAAGACAATTCAAAGCTCTATATTCACGAGTTTCGGACTCCTCGACCGGATTTGAGTTGTACAAAGGTAACGTTTGGGACGGGTTTAACGCCTATGAAACCGTACTAATAGCTCCCGGAATCCTGTTCGGAACGCTATTCTAAGTTTTGCGTTGCCTTTCCGACTCGGCCCCAATCCCAGTTATCGAGAAACAGTTGGACAATCTGCAGCGAAAATAGTTTACGAAAAATGCGCCATGACCGAAGCCATGGCGCCCTGACTGCTCCCTTTTCCCCACATTAAGGAAGCCGAGTGACTCTAATTTTGATCTTGACTCGGTTAGCGAGGTCGTATTGCCAAGGAATCACTTGGATTGTTTCTCCGCCCTCACCGTTGATGTCACCAAAAACTCTGTTTGTTCTTGTATCAAAGTAAATGTACAGAGATGACTGTCCTTTCTTTGGGCTGATACAACAGAGGTCACTTGGATCAATAGGCGGGTTGTCTCGTTCGACGACCGAGATCTTGATTGGGATGATTGTGCTTGCGTAGTTTGTCACACCGACTGCTGGAATGTCCTTCGCCAATACAGTTCTTGTGTCGTTTGGTAGGTTAAATGACTTTTCTGCTGCCCCAACTCGGTAAGTAAGTCTGAAATCAGCTTGAGTCACGAAATCAAGGTCATTCTTCACGTCATTCACTTCAAGAACTTGAACCATCACGTTGTTTCTTGGAGTTACCGGATAGTCCGTCGAGTCCCAACTGCTTCGGCGGGTAGTCGAAGTGCTTGCAAGGATGTAAGGGCCAGCATCTCGGAGGAGTTCATTGTGAATCCATGCCCCGTTAGCAGGATTGAACATAATCCCACCGTGGTTGTCGTCGTCCCAAGGCAACATGTCGCCGTACTTTGCCGGTTCATAGACTCTGTAGAAGTTATTGTGAGCTCGCAAGTGGTAAGCATGCGCTGAGTCCCAAGCAAGGAATCCGTCGCTGTCCCATTCACCATCCGTAGTGCCAAAGGTATATGGTTCGCCTTTTTTGATGGTATTTATGACTCCTTCGATAGTTGGCTTGGTTGGAACCCAAGGATCCTGTACCTCTCGTGCCATCACTGGTCCAACCCCTTTGAATGGGCTGGCGACTCGGTCTCCAGCATAGGTTTCAGCGGTACCCCAAGGCTTTTTCCCCTCATGGCCGTAACCCTCAAGGCTAAAAACGCTGTTGATAAGATTAAGTGCCATTGACTCGGTTGCGCCCCTTACTCCCGAAGTAAGTAGGTCGATCGTGCTGATCGGGTTATAGGTGTTTCCTCCAAGATAAAACACGCTTCGGCTTTGATCTAAGTATTTGCCACCAGGGTTTCGACCTGCGGAGGTGTAGATCGGGACGAGCGAACCATTGGCAGATCGCCTCTCTACGTTAGGACCAAGAATTCCCTGATTGTATTCCTTAATCCGCGTAAGGTCACTGAGGCAGTCTCGTTTACCCGCAACTCCGTCTAGTGCAAGCTTAACGACATCCTTGGCGATCTGTTTCATTTCTGCCGGAGTCTTATCCTTGCCCGGCGCCCAATTTAGTCCTGAGAGAAAGCCATAGACAATGCTGTATCCATTAGCACTTATGTAGTCGGAAATGTCGCTGGAAGGGTCTTGGACAATGGTGCCTTCGTGAGGCGATGCCAAGGTTTGGGCAAGCACTACTCGCTGCCGAAGAAAGTCAGCACGCGTTCGCTGTAGGGTAGTGAGTTTGTTGCCCCAAAGGTCGGCACCGGTCGGATTAGCGAGGATGCCGCGAGCGATGATTCCACCAAAGCTATGTCCAACCAAATAGATTTGCGGTTGCTTGTCGATGCTGAGATGCCCAAATGTGAATACATAGCTTTGATAAACCTCATCAATGGTTTCGCCAAGCTGAGGCATAAAGTGTCTTGATCCATCCCGAGTGTTGATCATCACCATTGTCGAGTTTGCACCCTGATTGTTGGACATTAACGATATGTGCTGCTTGATCAATGTCTGGTTGGTTTCGATCCCAGCGGGTAAGCCTGTCAAAAACGACACTGGAAAGCATATTGGCGCAAGGTCAAGAACGCCAGTATCGGTTGTGTTTGGTGTCCAGTCGCTTATTATGGTTTTCTTCAACCGCAGTTGCCCGCCGAGCCTTGGCGTTATAACTCGCATTTCGCTTTCGTCAAGTCGGCCCTGTAAGCCCTTAATGAATTCATAGCCCCAATAGTGGCGAGCATGCCCAGACATGACAATCTTTTGCTCGGGGCTTTGGAGAGGTTCCGGTGTGACACCATGAAGGAGAACAACCAATCGGGCCCTATTTTTTCTGAGTTGGAAATCTTCTGCGGCAACTGCCACCTTTGGCAATGCAGTCAGTACGAGCAGTCCGCAAGCAATCGTAAGATTCTTGGGGTTCGCAAATTTGAGTGAAAGTTTTTTCATTTGTTGATACGCTCCTGGTGCGTTAATGAAGATATTAGGGGGTTGCCGTGACAAGGCAATGGTTGGGGCGTTACAAATGCGTTACAAATGGGTTACAAGTAAGAATGAGCAGTTCGACATTCGCAGATCCGAGGTGAGGACGTGTATGAGCAAAACCTTTTTTAAACAGATATAGTTATTGTTATGGCAACCGTGAGTGGAGCGGAATGGGTCGCAAAATTTCCGACCTCGACAAGTACTTCCGATCTCAAAGGTCCGTTCAAAGCGAACTTCGAGGCATTCCTCAAGGCAATGAAAGAATCCGGAATTTCTGTGAGGATAACCGCCTCTCATCGTCCAAAGCAACGAGCCTATATGATGCATTACGCCTGGAAGATTGCCAAAGGAAAGATCACTCCCGCCGAAGTGCCGCCGATGCCGGGCGTAGACATCATTTGGAACCATGGTCATGCAAAGCAAGGCGCCCAGGAGATGGTTGATGGATTTGGTATCAACAATCTAGCCGTGCCTCCTGCACTCAATTCGCGTCATATAGAGGGGAGGGCAATCGATACGGTCCTAAGTTGGGCAAAGGATGTTAAGATTCGGAAAAAGGACGGTACATTCAAAACCATTAGTGGAGCACCGCGCAATTCGACCCATACTGATTTAATCGCCGTAGGCGCAACCTACGGAGTTATCCATTTCAAACCAGCCTCCGCCGACAAAGTCCATTGGTCAGACGACGGACATTAAGTAGTTATGAAAATCCTTTCCCTAATCATTCTTTTGGCCTCGTCGGGCTTCGCACCGAAAGTTGATACCTTACATCTTTCGCCGTACGGAGTAGAACCCTCTTTTGTAATTGTCTCCAAATCAGGTTCCCAAACATCAACACCAGCCGAGGGGTCAAAAACAAAGATTTTTGTCCAAGCAGACGATGCTGCCCCAGAAGGGTTTCAGTATCTCAAGTCATCTAGTGACGAGCCAAATCCAGGGTTAATTGGCATCTATTTAGCGGAAAATAGCGAGTTCTCTGTTGATCGACGAATTATGAGGAGTGCGAACCAGGACTCTGTGATACTTCGCTTGGCAAAATCGCCGACCCGACGAACAAGAACCCTCGAACTTACCAAAAGCGTCAAGGCTGACTATAACGAATGGCGGCGATGTGCAATACAGCGAACTGCCAAAGTGGAATGGCCACCTAAAAAGCCAGGCGAGCCAAGAGTGCCAAAAGGAACTCTTGTCATTGTCGGTGGAGGAGGAATGACAAAGGAGATCGCAAATGCATTCATTGATGCGGGCGGGGGAGATAGTGGTCATTTCGTCGTGTTGCCAATCTCTATGCCTGATCCCATCAACATTGCCGCTGAAGAAGAATCAATGCATCGAATGGGACTCAAGAACGTAACCGTTATCCCTTATCGCGAGAAATCCCAACTCGAGGATCCCAAGGTGATTGAATCCCTCAAGCAAGCAACCGGAATTTGGTTTGGTGGCGGTCGCCAGTGGAACTTCGTGGATGCATACGAAGGAACAAAACTTCCCGCGCTTTTCAGGGACGTTTTGAATCGAGGGGGAGTCATTGGTGGTTCTTCTGCTGGGGCAACGATTCAAGGTGACTATATGGTGCGCGGTGCTCCGGCTGGTCCTGGCCTCATGATGTGCGAGGGTTACGAACGAGCCATGGGGTTCTTGCCAGGCGTAGCGATTGACCAACACTTTTCCGCTCGAAATCGGTTCAAAGACATGACTGGACTGATGAGCACCTATCCCCAATTTCTCGGAATCGGACTTGACGAAGCCACTGCAATTGTAGTTAAGGGCAGCATTGCTGAAGTTCTGGGTCGTGGAAATGCTCACTTTTATGACTCAAAGAAAGTCCAAATTCCTGAAGCTCCTGATTTTGACGCCTTTCCGGCTGGGAGCAAATACGACCTGGGCGCCCGCAAGTTCATTAAGTAGTTTGCAATCCGAATCATACGATTGTTTCCCAGAAGCTGGTCACTCTGTAATTGGGCGGAAGGGTGTAGAATGTCTTCGATCTATTGCTTTAGTTTTGAAAAGCAAAGGTGGAATGGGACACATGAAAATAAGAAATTTGGCTAAATCGCCAAGAACTCGATTTGCCCTGCTATTGGTTCTAGTGGGAAATGTTTCAGTCGCAGCAGTTGTCATGTCGACGACAGGTTTGCACAATTTACAAGAGAAGCAAGGTCGAAAATCTACTGAGCCGCCAATGGCTGCCCGTGGAAAGATGGGGCAGGACCTTTTCTTAGCGATTGATCATCGGGACATAGCTCAAGTAAAAACTCTCCTGAGCAAAGGGGCAGACCCAAATTCACGTAACGGACTTGAATTCACTCCGCTTTACATTGCGTCGGCATCTTACCAAATGGATGTCATGGGTGAATTGTTAAAAGCCGGCGCTGAACCAGATGCGGAAAGCAATTACGGCACTCCCCTTATGTTCGCCGCCGCCTCTGGTAACGTCGCAGGAGCAAGAATTCTGCTTGGAAAGGGCGTTGACATCGAGGCAACTCGAAATGATGGCATGACGATACTTATGATGGCTTCGTATTCGGGGAATCCGGAATTTGTCGGCGAATTGATCAGTCGAAAGGCTGATGTCAAGGCCAAGGACGACAGCGGTGCATCTGCACTGACATATGCGGCACTTGCGGGCCAAGATAAAGTTGCTGAATTGCTGCTCAATGCGGGAATTGAAGTCGATAGCACAAACATGGAGCACATGACTCCGCTCATGATTGCGGCTAAAGCCGGTCAGGTTAAAGTCGTAAAGGTGCTTCTCAAGCACAGAGCCAATCCGAACGCGAAAGACAAGACTGGCCAAACTTCGCTCATTTTGGCGGCAAAATACTCAGACAGTGCTGAGATCGCGAGGTTATTGAAGGCGGGTGGTGCGAACACTAAGGCAACCGACCCTAAGGGGCGTACAGCAGGAACCATTGCGAGCATGAGGGGCCGAAATGGAATTGCAAAAGAAGTTGGTAACGCAAAGGGCTCGTCGATGAATAGGACACCAAGGCAAGCCGTAGTGTCAAGTTTGAATTTGATTCAATCATCAATGAATAAGTTCGAGAATTCGACTTCTTGTGCTTCATGTCACCACGAAGGCCTCGGCCGAATGGCTACGGGAATGGCTCAAGACCGTGGGTTCAAACTAGATCCGCAGGTTGCCGGGCGGCAAAAGGCCATGCTAACAGGAATGACCGCAGCAATGAAACCGCTTCACGAAGCTGCGCTGAAGAATCCCGAAGTGATGAAGCAAGTTCCTTTGATTGAAATCAACGAGGTTTCGTCATCGGACACCTGGTTCCTTGCCGGAATGGCCGCCCATAAGCAGCCAGGTACCGATGGAACTGCAGCCATGGCAAAGGTGCTGGGTAAGCAGCAATCGAAAGACGGACAATGGTCTATCTCCGGTTCTCGTGTTCCAATGCAGTCAAGTCCATTTACCTTCACTGCACTGTCAATTAAGTCTCTCGATGCTTACGCGCCAAAGGCAGATGCCGCTCGAATTGCCGAGCAAAAGAAGCTTGCCCTGAGATGGATGTTGAATACGCCGGCAAAGATTAGTGAGGACCGCGCTTCTCGCCTGCTTGGTCTAAAGTGGCTTCGCCACAAAGATACCAAGAATGCAATTGCGGAAATCAAGGCTGATCAGCGACCCGATGGTGGCTGGGCTCAATTGCCGAACCTTTCCAGCGATGCCTACGCGACTGGACAAGCACTCTATGCCCTTCATGAGGGTGGCGGAATGCCGGTAAACGATCCGATTTACCAAAAGGGTGTCAAGTTCCTGCTTCGGAACCAAGATGAAGACGGGTCATGGTTTGTGAATAAGCGAGCGATCCCAGCCAATAATTACTTCGATGGTGGCTTTCCCCACGGCCAGTCACAATATTCTTCATTCAACGGAAGTTGTTGGGCATTAATGGCATTGCTTGAGACAATCAAGTAATGCACATTTTGAGGAGAGGGGAGGAATAATCTCTTTCCCTTTCCTTTATTGCTTTCCGCCGCCGCCTTTTTTTCTTTGCTCAAGTTGTTGTTTATAGCGTTCTCGATCCCTTGCCTCGCCTTGTCCGCTTACCGCGATTCCAGTCTCATAGTAAATCCCGGTTTCGAGACCTTTTCTGGCGAGATCACCCCTTGTCCTTGCAATTCGAACGTGCTTCTTCAATACATCCTGAATTAATCTTTTGCGCTCTGTCTCAATTTCGCTTGGCTTAGGTGTTGCTTGTTCGTCACCTCGGTCCACCTGAAACTCCGGGACGACCACCATGAGGATGAAGTTATTCGGGCCTCATTAGTACATTGAAGAGCAGGGCAATTGGCGCAAGAATCTTTCGGAAGCTAACCACATCCATCGGAGCATAGGCGGAGGATTCAGAGATTTTGTTCATTGCTCGTCTACAATTTTGCAATTCGATTGGTCCAGGCTAGAATGACGGGTAAAACCCATCAAGTCATGACGTTTCGTCGAGTAGGTGTCCTGTTGGCTTTGTCTAGCCTTGTCCCAGCCAAAATTGGGGTAGTTGCTCAACAAGTGCCTCAGCTTTCTTCTCAAGGACTTGCGGGTTACATCAGTATGAGCGTGCCTGCTCCACCACCAGAGTTCGGCTATGGAGTCAGTTTGTATGCGTCAGCTTGGCCCCTTCTTGATCGGCCAATTCGGAATTTCCAAATTGGATTGGCATCCATTTGGATCATTCCCGACAATCGCAAAATCAACTATTCACTATTGCCGACCGGGACAGTAGCTCGGGACAATTGGCCAGAGCGAGGCCCTAGTTACAGCACGGTCTTTCAAACCATTGAAGGTGGATTGGGTTTTTGGGCCAGTACTCGATTTGGATCAACGACAGCGAAGTTCCGGATGAACGGAACGTCTAACGGATACAACCACGAGATATCTTCGCCCGGCTGGGGATTCGGCAAAACCAATGCACTCAAACCGGATGAAATGGGGATTGCCCAGCTCAGCCCATATCTACTCGTGCCGCCCGATGGATTGACTTTTCTCCCAGGCACCAATGGTGAGTTGTTGGGTTACGCCTGGATGGCACTCCCTCTAACCAAGGCAAAAACGACCACCGCCGGGCTCCCAGTTACGACTGGGAATCAAAGTTGGACGATGTTTCTCAATACGTTGAATTTCCGTGGACCAGTGGCTTTCTATACTCCGGCGACGTGGAGTCGAATTTCTCGCCGCCACGAGCCAGCAATCGGACGCGGTTTAGATGCCTTGCCAGGAGTTGTTACCGGTGGAGCTATCGAAGTCAATACCGTTCCTAGATTCGTCAGCAAGGACTCTAGCGGAACCTCGTTTTCAAGTATTCCGGGCTTGCAGTTTCCGGCGGATAAGGATGGTCGAACCATACTTCTGCATAACTTGACTCAATACTCAAAAGGGGCTTTGTATGATCAGGTCGAAAAATGGATGGCTGGCAGCCCCATGCCCAATGGACGATTTGACGAAAAAAGCTCGTTCATTCCAACAGTGAGCACTCGCCCATTAACGGTGAACCAAGGGCCGGAGCGACTGCCAATAAAAGGAATCGAAAAGTGGGTGAAGACTCAGACTTTTGACAAAACGACTTTTGGACTTGAATGGAATCAATCCGTTCTTCAACCATGGACGAAAGGTTTGCAGAGAGGATCGTTTCCTCAGTATTTCCGGCAACAGAACAAGGAACTGATCGCGATTTCTGCAAGTGAAGTTCCATCCGAAACGGGTCTGACAAAAGCCCAGTTTTCTCCAGCAAGAGAAAAGCAAGTTTACTCCTCGCCCCTTGGACCGGATGATATCTGGCACAAACCCGGACCCAAAGCGGGACCGTTTTTCGCCAACCTTACCGATGGTAGCGTTGTAACCTACTATTGGTACCGCTTTATTGACCAACCTTCAATGCAGGATGCTGATCTCAGCGATGCGGAAAAGGTAACGCTTCAAGCAACTGTTGAAAAAATCCAAGCGAAATGGACTCCCGAGAAACAATACATGCCGGGACCTAAAATTGGAACCATCGCAGCCTTGGATTCTGCTTTACGAGTAAAGCCGCCAAAGGGGTTAGAAGTTGGATATGTTCCAATCGTCACTCGACAAGAAGCCCAGAAGAAATAGGACAGATTTGAAAATGAACAGACTACTAAAAACTATCTTCATGATCGGGACAATTGTAATGGCAGGTTCGCTAGTCCAAGGACAGTCGAACGCACCAAAAAAGCCTGTCAAGGTATTTATTCTCGCAGGCCAATCAAATATGGAAGGGCAAGCGGTTGTCGACCTGACCGGTAAAGACTACAACGATGGGAAGGGAACCCTTGCTACGCTCATGGCTGACCCTGCCAAGGCATCGATGTTCAAACATTTGCGGGCGCCCGATGGAAAACTGAAAGTTCGAGATGACGTATTTGTCCGCTATCAACGAGAGGATCAGCCTTTGCTCACAGGACCGCTCGATGTTGGATTTTCAATTTATGGTGGCAAGCATCACTTTGGACCGGAATACCAACTGGGACATGTTTTAGGCGATTACTTTAAAGAACCAGCTTTGTTGATCAAAACTGCTTGGGGTGGCAAGAGCCTCTATGCAGATTTTCGTCCCCCATCTTCAGGAGGACAAGTAGGCAAGTACTACAAGTTGATGCTGAAAGATATAAGGACCGCATTGGCAAATATGGAAACTGACTTTCCCGCGACCAAGGGACTCGGTTACGAAGTCGCAGGATTTGTTTGGTACCAAGGTTGGAATGACGGAGTTGACCCTCAGAAAGCAGTTCCTGAGTATGAACAGAACCTGGTGAACCTCATTCGAGATGTCAGACAAGAGTTCAAGTCTCCAAAACTTCCTGTGGTTGTCGGAGAAATCACAGGTCCGTGGGTCAAAGCTGAAGGCGGTTGGGAAACCCTGAGACGCGCTCAAGAAAATGCGGTTGAACGATGGGAAGTGGACGGAAACGCAATCTTTGTCCCGACTCATGACTTTGTTCGGAAAGCCGAAGAATCACCGAATCCTGGTCACGGTCACCATGAATTCGGCAATGCCGAAACCATTTTCCTCGTTGGAGATGCCATGGCGAAAGGCATGATTAATTTGTTCGAGGCTAAAAAGACTTCGATTATTAAAGATTACGGCCTGAAGCCGTACGTTCGAACTTCAAAACAACTTCCTCACATGGAAGATAAGCCATGGAAGCTCGTTTGCACAATGCCCTACAACTGCCACTTTCAAATGTGGATGGAATTGGAATCTGAGCCTGGAAAACAAATTCAACTGAATTCATCGAATCCGTTAGTACTCTATCTCACCAAAACCGAAACCTATACAACCAAGGCGGGACCACAAATTGCTGAGGCGGAGAACTGGTTGAGCGGGGAGGGGGCAATATATACAATCCCGGCTGGTGTAAAGGTGAAGTCGGTGAAGTACCGTGAGACCGGTTTTGACACTACCTTTGCTGGATCATTCGAATGTAACGATAGCGATTTCAATGTACTTTGGAACAAGGCTGCTCGAACCGCTTACATCTGCATGAGAGACCACTTTTACGATTGTCCAGATCGAGAAAGAGTCGGGTTCTGGGGTGACGGCACTCCCGAACTGAATCAATGTTTCTATGTTTTTGATTCTAAAGCTCATCGTTTGGCAAAAGAACTTGTTCGCCGAAAGCTTCAACCAAAGTTCTATCCTGGGCAGCATTTAGAGTTTTTAGGTGAATATGGGCTCTGGTTCTACTTCATGCAAACCGGTGACTTGGAATCGATCAAAGCAGTCTACGATCAAACCAAAACCTTCCTTTTCGATACCTACAAATTTGGTAACAAGCGAACTTGGTTCGACTGGGGCAAAGAGAACAAAGACACCGCGGTTATCGAGACCTGCTTCTACTACAACTGTCTGGAAACTCTGCAGAAGATGGCGATGGTAACCGGCCATAGCGCCGATGCGAACGTGATCGAGCAGAAGCTTCAGGAAATCAGATCGACCTTTGACCAAAAGTATTGGAAGGGCGGCTTTTATATGTCAAGTCAGGTGACCGAGCCTGATGACAGAGCCAATGCAATGGCGATCAATTCTGGTCTAGCCGACAAGTCAAAGTGGGAGTCAATCTATCAAAACGTCCTTACCAAGAAGACCTATTCAAGTTGCTTTTTTGATCGATGGGTATTCGAAGCCCTTTGCAAGATGGACAAGCCTGATGCGGCCCTGATGCGAATGGCGACTCGGTACCGAACCATGATTCCCGCGACCATCACAACCCTTTGGGAGCATTACGATCGATGGTGGGCTTCTAACATTGACGCATTCGATCAGGGATCTACATTGAACCATGGTTGGAACCCACCGGCACTAATCCTATCGAAAGAGATCACCGGGGTTGAACCAACTCTTCCGGGCTGGAACGAGTTTCAAGTTCTGCCTCAGGAAGCATTTTTGAATTCAATCAAGATGAAGGTCCCAACAGTCAAAGGCACTGTTAGTGTGGATATCAAGAAGACACCAAAGGAATACTCCCTAAAAGTTTCAGTACCAAAAGGCACCTCCGCCATTATTGGAATTCCTTTTAGCTCGTTCAAAGGCTTACAGTCTGTGACCCT
Organism: Armatimonadota bacterium; assembly: GCA_031430115.1. GTDB lineage: Bacteria > Armatimonadota > Fimbriimonadia > Fimbriimonadales > Fimbriimonadaceae > Fimbriimonas. Next base: position 27,062 of record JANPAV010000267.1, read on the forward strand.
ACAAGGTCACGTCGTTTGGGGGCCAGGTTTCACCGGAAAGGCTAAGGGAGCATCATTCATGGATGATATAAATGGCTATGTAAAGTTCAAGGTCGAGCCTGGGACATGGACTCTCGTTGGGCGGGGAATCGTTCTGATGGATTCGCCAAAGCCTTTACCAATACCAAACCGCAAAGAAGTTGAACTCGAAAAGCGAGATTGGACAGCCTTGGCATCGGTTCCCGACGGAATCTTCAACTTCAATGACGACAAGATCGATATCTCAGCCGTGAATGCGTTGGACTACGACCATTGGAATGGATGGAGGGATTTGACCAAAATGCAGTATCCCGGTCAGTGGTTCCAAGTTGATATGAAGAAGCCTCAGTCATTTGACAAGATTAAGCTAGATAACACCTGGGCACTTTGGGATTCACCTCAAGGTTACGAAGTAAGAGTTTCTAATGACGGAATAATGTGGAGCGAGGTCATTGCGTCTGGAAAAGGAGAATTGGGAATCACTAACATCACCTTCCCGATGCAAAATGCGAGATGGATTCGGATCACTCAAACCGCTTCGAGTTCGCTGTATCACTGGTCGATCTATGAGCTAGGTGTTTATCGAGGCATCAATTGAGCCTGAGCTTGATTGCGATAGCTTTGACCCTCAGTGGGGGCCAGAAAGGAGGCGAGGACATTTTGCAACTGCGATCTCCAATCGCCCAACCCTACGCGTACGTAAACGGTGGCTCGCGGGTCGGGAAACCCATTCCCGAGTCGCTTGATCCAACCATCAATTACCGATGGAACACGATCAAGAACGAAGATGATCTGCAAATCTATGTACTGAGACCGAAGGTGGCGACGCCAACTCCGGCACGGTCATTTGGCAACATCGCCTCCATTACTAGCCCGTCGCCGAACGTCGAAGTGCACGGAACTGGCTCGATTCGACTAGATTTTGGCATAGAGAGTGGAGCGTGGATTGAGTTTGATAGCCCTGACATGACTGGTGATGTTGAGATGAGCATCAGCGAGTACAACCAGCCAGGAGTAGACAAGACTCGAAAGCCAGAAAGGATAGGGAATACCTATCGTCTCAAGCTCAATGACGAGTTTTATGAAGGCGTTCGGTTCGGCTGGATCCACGTCAAGTCAGTTCAAAAGCCGTGGCACATCACTGGTGTACGAGCTGTTTGCCAAGTGAAACCAACCAACTATGCTGGTAGTTTTACGTGTAGCGATCCCATGCTGACAAAAGCTTGGTATATGTCGGCATATGGAGTTAAAGCATCGCTTTGCAAGGACTACTTCGGCTCGATCTTGATGGAGCGCGGTGACCGTATTTCCTTCACCGGTGACGCTCATCCTTCCCAAGTAGCGGCCCTCGTTGCTTTTGCAAACTATGACTTTGTCCGAAAGAATCTTGAGAACACATCGAAGCAAGATAACGGAATCCGAAGCTACTCCCTTTATTGGGTTCTCAGTCTTCTTGACTATTACAAATACACCGGAGATGAGGCGACCCTCCTGCATTTCCTCGCCAATGCTGATGCAAAACTTGAGTCGGCTTACAAAGCCTTTGGAACGAATCCACCATTGAGTTTTTTTGGCTGGGATGACGGACTCGGCGCGGGGTTTGAAATATGGTTCCGCCCGAACGCCGAGTCACAAAGTGCCTACAAAATGCTCTCAATCCGCCTATGGTCGGAATTTGCACGAACGATGGAGGAAATTGGAAACAAAGAACTTTTTGAAAAATACAGACGATATGCCGAAGAAAAATATGCCGACGTTTCAAAATCCCCGAATTGGACCAAGGGCTTTGGCATCCATGCCTCTGCCGACGCAGTCAACACCGACTTTCTCGACTCTAAGAAGCAACAAGAATTCTCAGATGGCGTGTTTAGTGACCGGGTCAACCGCCTTTCCATTTCTCCCTTTAATCAATACTTCATCTTGCAAGCGATGAGCCGACTCAGCAAATGGGACGACGCCCTCACGACGGTTGACGATATGTGGGGCGGCATGATCCGATATGGCGGAACCGCTACTTTCGAAGTTTATCGACCCACATGGAATTCCATTCTCGCCAAGAATGACCCGGTTCCGAACTCTCAAAGTGGCATCACTAGTCTCTGTCATCCGTGGGGTGCCGGGGTTGTTAAGTGGCTCAACGAAGACATCCTTGGAATCTCGCCAAAGTACCCTGGCTTCGACGAATACTATGTGAAACCACACTTGGGAACAAAACTCAATTGGGTTTCCGGAACCACTCCTACCCCGCATGGAGACATTAAATTTCGCTACGATGTTACGAGCGGAAACGGTCAGTTGATCTCGCCGACGGGAACCGTCGCTCAATTGGGAATCCCGATGGCGGGGCGATCTGTAAGCAAGATCCGGATAAACGGAAAATTGGTTTGGGATGGCAAGTTTCATGAATTTGATGGAATCAAACGCGGTGGTCAACAAGATGAGTTCTTTATTTTTGAATTGACAAAGCCTGGGCAATACGACATCCAAACAACGTATTTTCCAGGCAGAATCAAAACGACTCCTTCTAAGGAAACATATCCCGTGAGACTTGTTAAACAGGATTTCAAAACAAGCGGGAATTGGGGTGGAGTTTATGGTCGCGATGGCTACATTCTTTGCGGCTACATGCCCGGCAATAAGGACAAAATGGAATTGCCGTTATATGTCGATTCAATTGACTATTTCCGAGCTTTCCCGAAGGCAGGTCGTCCAGATTCAACTGTTTGGGAAGCATCAACATCAAATCCTGTTGCTCTCGCACCAGACAAGCAAAACAGCTCAAGCCGAACGGCATCGTGCGTTTCAAATTCCGATCAAACAATGTCCCTTGCGATCAAGATCAAGGATCGCAAGAAGCATCGCATTGCCCTCTATTTCGCGGACTGGAAGAACCTTGGTTCGAGCCAAGCCGTCGAGGTATTGGATGGTGAAACCATGCAGCTTCTTGCCCCGGTTAGCATGGTAAAGAATCACGCGAAAGGACTTTACTTAGTGTTTGAATACGACCGATCCATAAAGTTTAGGTTCAACAAAATTCGAGGTCCGCTTGTAACTCTGAGTGGAGTCTTCTTTGACTAAAAAACCCCGAACTTGAAAACAATCAGTCTGATGGTAGCAACTCTAAAGGCGAACCTGCTTCGGTCCAACTAGTTTGATCGTCTTCCTCAATGTTCCGCTCGAAATCTCGTAGTCACCCTTGAATCCGCGAACAGTAGCTAAGCCTTTGCTATTCGCCTTAACCGTAACATCAGTCCACCAAGTCTTCGTCACCAGCTCGTGCCAAACTTTGGCTTGAGGTCTCAGCGTCCAATCTTTGCGAATCATTGCCGAAGACGGTATCCAGTGATCGCCTTCCCAAAATCCCCACATCGTAAAACCTCTGCTTTGAGGGTGGGCAAACCAGGCAGTAACGATGTCCCTTGTGTACTCACCTTGCGTCTGATCATCCCGAGTGTTCAGGTCATATTCGGTGATCTCAACCGGCAATCCCGTCTCGGCCTTTGTCTGATCCAGCATTTTCCAATACCAAGAAATCGGTGGAAGAGCCTCGCCATAATGTGCTTGCAAACCAAGCATGGTTATCGGAGCGCCGAGGCTCTTAAGCTTTTTGGCATAACCCAAGAATTTTGGATTGACTCCATCGCCGTCTTTAACCAAATAATCGTTATAAACAAGGTCGGCGTTGGCCCACGTTGCCCGACACTTTTTGAACGCCTCGACCGCAAATCCAAGCCCGATTTTGTCCTCGACATCATGCTCGGAGACGAGTTCGTTGACCACATCAATATTCTCAAAAGGGATCGATCGAAGAGCATCCAATCGTTCATCCAGTGCTTTCGTAATCTCTTGGCTAAGCTTTTCTTTGGAAAGACCAATTGTGCGTTTTGGCATCCAGCGGTCGCTTGGCCAAATGATGTTATGCCCTTTGACTCGGTATCCGTTGGCTAGGCACCAATTAATGTTGTCAAGGTACTTCTGGCGAGTTTTTTCATCTTCCCAGCCCCAGTCTGTCCAATATATTGGAGTTGTTAAGCGGCTGTAATTTGCCTTCATGAAGGCAAAGAACTTCTGAGCGTCAGCATCTTCTCGTTTCGGATCGACTCCTGTTACCGTTCCAAATGGGTATTCGTGACGTAGCATCTTGACGCGGATGGTTGCTCCCGGCTTAGCTTGGATGTTCAAAGTCGCCTTGCGATTCTTTTCGATCATCGCGGCGGCCTTTGCTCGCCAAGGAGCCCTGGGGTCTTGTCCACCATAAGTCAGTTTGGTAACCGGAAAGGTGTTAGGATCAATGTTTGGTCCGAAATTTTTCCACAAAATGTTTCGAAATTCGAGGTTCTGCTTTTGAATGGCAAGGTGAAAAGTCAGGCACATCTTCCCAGCGGGATAGTCCTTGTCTGCCCGAAATGCTCCACTAAACCTTCGCCAGTCCGAACCTGCGTTTCCCGATCCGTCGTAGGGTCCGTCATAAGGAGCCACCGGCCGCTGAGCGCGAACATTCCAAGTGCCCGTCTTCGATTCATTACTGGACAGAGTGCATCTTGCTTCATAGGTCAGGTAGAGCGTGTCGCCTTTCTTAATCTCGATCGTGGATACCGGACTTGTTAGTTCACATTCGTAAGGGGTCGCTCCTTTTCTAAGGATCGAGACGGTGCCACCGCCGACCGTACCGGTTCCACTTAAAAGGTCTGCTGTTCCGCGAGTGTGGAATGGCTGGTCTACCGGAAAAACTGAGACCGCATCGAACCGAGAACCGATGATCGAAATGATGAGCGGAAGGATCATTTACCAAAGTATAGCCAAGTAAAAGCCCAAGTCAGACTAGGGTTCTGACGCCTCGAAACCTTTGGCGATGGCTGATTCGTGCAATGCAGAACCCCAAAGCGAGATAGCTCTGCGACTTGAATATCAATGCCCGCGGCCATGCCGAGTAGGAAAGTTCTTCTATGGGCGCTCGCCCAAAAGTCAGCTTCGCAGATATAAAAGACTGTTTCAATTTGTGCGTTAGCCTCAGCATATTTCACCAGGTCAATCTGTTCAGCCAGCGTTCATCTGACATTCATACGGCTTTTTTGCCAGGGAACGTCAATGGATATATGGATTAAGAAGCTTGCCTGAAGCAAGACTCTCTATGAATCTATTGTGGTACAAATCATGAAAACAAATACAAAGTATTGGACAGCAGCAGGGCTTGCCATGCTCATTGCTCCGATAGCCCTCCTCACCTCAGCACATGCGTCCGATCACGCAGATACGCCGAGGATTGCAACTCAACCAGGCACAGACTTAACAGACGTGTTTATGTTCCCAAGCGCATCCGACCCAGACAAGGTTGTCTTGGCAATGAACGTTCATCCGCTCATCATAGCGGGTCAAGGTCGATCGGTCAATTTTGATCCGAACGTCCTATATCAATTCAAAATTGATAACAACGGTGACGCAGTCGAGGATCTCGTTATCCAGGCCAGATTCTCCGGCTCGGGACCAAACCAAAAGGTCAAAATCTCGCGACCATCCAAACCAGAACGAACCGGGTCGATCAATACCCTCGTAGACGACGATGATGAGGACTATGGTTACCTAAACAGAACCTTCCGACAAGGCGGTATGAAAGTTTTTGCCGGAGGGCGAGAAGATCCGTTCTTCTTCGACCTCGAGCAGTTCTTCAACATTTTTCCGGATCGGGCAACTCCTCTTACGGGAATTCCTATTTCTAACCCAAATACGCCGCAACAGGGATCATGGCGACCATCCGGATCGGCCGTAGACTTCTTGTCAAATGGCGGATACAACGTCCTTTCAATCGTAGTCGAAGTTCCAAAGTCCAAATTGCTTCGCAAACACAACGTATCAACTGTCGTCGGGCTATGGTGTACGACCAGTACTAAGAGTGCTATCAGTAGCAGGAGTGCGAATGTTTATCGACAACAAGATCGCTTGGCAAGACCCGTGGTTAACGAAGTCTTTGCGACGGTCGCCAACAACCGACACCAAGTGAACAACATGATTTCGCCTACGGACGACAAATTTGAGCTTAAGAATGATATCGAGAGCTTCTTGGTTTTTCCGGCGAATCGATCTGTAGCCATTCGAAATGTCATCAAAGCCGTTCTCGTGCCCGACATGCTTATGGCTGATTTTTCTGGTAGCGGTGCGGCTTATCTCGGGTACGAAACTGGCGGAGCAACTGGCGGAACATTTGGCGGTCGAAAGCTCACAGACGACGTGGTCGACATCTCGCTTGGAATCGTTTTCGGAACGACGATATCGGATCTCGCATTGGCTCCAGCAGATGGCAATGAAATCCCGTCTCTCATCAGTGACAATGTTGGTCCCGATGGAAAGCACTTCCTTGCTCAATTCCCTTACCTTGGCGAACCCCGCTAAACAAGTGAGATTAGACGTGCCCCTTTTCACAAAGGGGCATCATTATGGATAAAAGTCATCACGCGAATGCGCTTCTGATACCAACTTAGTACGGAAGGTTAGACCCCACCGAACCGAGAAATGATGAGCGGAAGGATCATTGACCAAAGTATAGCCCTGTATCATACATTGCTTCTGAATCAATAGAATCTCAAATTTGTTGACTAGGTTACAACCAAATTGTTACACTAACGGAGCATCCAAAAACGCAAAAAGGACCAAATGGAAACAAACGAACAAGAAAACATGGGAACTAAAGCAGAACCAGAGCACGCCTGGCTCCAGAAACTTGTCGGCTCGTGGAATACCGAAACCGAAATGGTTATGGGTCCCGACCAGCCAGCCCAAAAGTCTACAGGCAAGGAAACGGTAACCAGTCTCGACGGTCTTTGGGCATTTGGTGAGGGCGAAGGTCAAATGCCCGACGGGTCCCCGTGGATTTACAAATTAGGGCTGGGCTACGATGTTTCCTTCAAAGAGTATCGCGGATTCTGGATCATGTCCATGTCGTCCCACCTTTGGAAGTACGTCGGAACTCTTAGTGAGGACGGCAAGACGATGACTCTTGACTGCGTCGGTCCGCACATGGTCAACGATGGACAAACCGCCAATTACCGAGATATCATCGAAATTATTGATGATAATCATCGAACGTACACCGGATACGGCGAGCAACCGGACGGATCGTGGATGCTTTTCATGAAGACAACCTACACCCGGGTTTGATCGGCCCATGCCCTGAAAACGTCGGAACATAACCGCCTTCTCATTCACTTCCAGCCCGAATATAAAAGTGTAGGAAGCTAGCCACTTGCGTGGGCCGGGTTAGCATGGTGTGGTAAACCTCTCCTGTGAGATGCTGTAATGACATGTCAAGTGGTAGTGCAGTATTTCTTGGCATCTCGGCTTGGATATGTCCCTCCTGGGTAGAAGACTGGTTTGTCTTCTAGAACGGCTTTAGCGATAGCCCAAAGGACCATGAGGAGTTTTCTGGCTACTGCTGCAATGGCTTGTTTGTACTTCAGTCCTCTTTCTCTGAGTCTGGGTTAAGTTCATGTCTTGTTGTAGCCCGCGTACTTGACAATCTGCGAAGCTGAGCCCTCCACCGACGAAATCCGTCGAAGTCAAGGCACGAGAGCAGAGGAGGAAGCGTCTTGACAGAGCCTGAAAGTGTTTGGTGGAGGCTAGGGGACTCGAACCCCTGACCCTCTGCTTGCAAAGCAGATGCTCTCCCAACTGAGCTAAGCCCCCAAACTTTAGAAACAAAAGTTTACCTCAGAAATTCTCGGTTCGCCAAGTCCGACTCTCCACCCATTCTAAATGAATTCCAAATAATGCAGACGTATACTGAAATTACCTTGCGTGTTTTGTTGGTCGAAGATGATGAAGTAATTTCTGAGCGGCTTAAGCGAGCCCTCGAAAAGGAAGGCTATCCGACTGACCTCGCTCACGACGGACAAGTCGGTCTCGAATTGGCTCGAATGGGTGAATATTCCGTCATCATTCTCGACGTCATGATGCCAAAGCGAGACGGTTGGTCCGTTTGCCAGGCACTGCGAGACTCTAAAAATTCTACGCCAATTCTCATGCTCACGGCGAAGGACGCAATTGAGGATCGGGTCAAAGGTCTCGATATTGGCGCTGACGATTACCTTGTCAAACCGTTTTCACTCAAAGAGTTTCTCGCCAGAATCCGTGCCCTCACGAGACGAAACAAACTCGAAAAGTCGTTGATCATCCACCTTGCCGACCTCGACATTGACGCTGGAGCAAAGACAGTTACGAAAGCGGGAGAACCACTCAAACTAACCAAAAGAGAATTTACATTACTCGAGGCTTTAGCTCGAAATCGACGGCGGATACTCTCTCGCGAGTACATCATCGAGCAAATCTGGAACGATGAGGATAGCGTTTCTAACACCGTCAACTTCCATGTGACATCTTTGCGCAAAAAGATTGATAGCGGCCGCGACAAGAGTCTTATTGAGACAGTTCACGGCTTTGGATACCGAATAACGGAGGACGTCTAGTGTCCCTCAAGCTTCGCCTTGCCCTTTTCAATACATTATTCGTGCTCATCGCACTGAGCATTGGACTCTTCTTGCTTGTCTCGCAGACGCGTCGAGTGTTCTCTGATTCCCTTGATCGGGACCTCATTTCACGAGCCAGAATGGTGGCGAGAAATCCTAATATGCGCGGTCCCGGCGGTTTTGGACTTGGACAAGGAGGTCCAGGTGGACCAAACCAAAGTGGACCAAATCAACCTGGACAAGGCAACCAGCCAAATGGTCAACCACGGCAACAAGGACGCAATGGTGATCCACCGAACGACGATATAGGTCGCCCCATTCGATATGATAATGATGGCAAGCCATTTGATAACCGAGAACATCGGATTTTAGATCCGATTGCCTTGAGCCGTAAGGATCGGGACCGTCCAATTCTTGCAACTGTGCAAGTTGAAGGAATACCAACCAGGGTTATAACGATGGCAATTGGTAACCGGGAGCAGCCGATAGGTTTTGTTCAACTCGGGCACGACCTACAAGACTTTGAGCGTCTCAAGCAAACCCAGCTTTCAACCATTACCTTTCTTATTCCGTTCTCGCTAATCCTTGCGGCGGGAGTCGGATGGTTCCTTGCTGCTAAAGCAGTCAAGCCTATCAACGAAGTGGCATTAGCGTCTGAAAAGATATCTGGAAGCGACATGTCCACCCGACTTGAAATTAAGGGCGATGATGAAATTGGTCGCCTGAGTTCCGCTTTCAACGGTATGGTTGACCGTCTCCAGCTTTCATTTAATGAAAGGCAAAAGCTGCTCGACGACCTCAAAGTTGCTCTCGAAAAACAACGACAATTTGTCGGGGACGCCTCTCACGAGCTTCGAACTCCATTGGCGAGGATTCGCATCACGACCAGCAGTGCTTTGGAGCAAGAATCGAGCCCAGAAGAAATGAAGGAAGCCCTGGAAATAGCCGACCGAGAGACAGTGCACATGTCAAATTTAGTTGACCAGTTGCTGACCTTAGCTCGTTTAGACTCAGGTCATGCGCCTTCATTGAGCAAGATCAATTTGTCCGAAATCGCGAAGGAAGCTGCCGGAAGATGTAGCGACAAGGAAGGTATTCCAATAAAATTCGAACTAGTATCGGCCGCAAGAATTCGTGGAGACCACGACGGCTTGATAAGGGCTGTCGTTAATCTAATTGAGAATGCCAAGCGATACGCTGGCGAAAAAGAGATTTTGGTCTCGACCCAAGTTTCTGGTGGTCAGTGCATGCTTAGCGTAAAGGACAACGGAATTGGAATCGAGCCTCAACACCTTGCTCGACTTACCGAGCGTTTCTACCGGGTTGATGATGCCCGAAATCGGAAGATTGGGGGAACCGGTTTGGGATTGGCAATTGTCAAGTCGATTGTTGAATCCAACCAAGGAGTATTACAGATTCAAAGTAAGCCCAATGAAGGAACGGAAGTTCGCCTCATTTTTCCATTAAATTTGGAAAAATGAAATTCCAAACAAAATCTAAATAAGCGAATCGTATAGTAACCAATGTAAGCGGTGTAAACCGATTCTAGGACAAAAAAATGAAAAACCGAAAAGGATTCCGACTCTCTTGGATCGCAATGATCGCAATTGTTACGTCGGCAAGTGTTGTCGTTGCGCAAGATGGCCGGGGCAGTAATGTCGGCGGACCGGGAGGCGGTCAAGGTAGAGGACAAGGTGGGCCTGGTGGTCAAGGTGGCGGTCAAAGAATGATGGGTGCACCGCGCGGGCCAATGCTATTGCTGAATCCCCAAGTAGTAAAAGAATTGAAAGAGACCGATGACCAAGTCAAAGCAATTGAAGCTCTTTTGATGAAAAATGGCCAAGGTGGTCGTGGCGGGCAAGGTGGCGGACAAGGCGGACCTGGAGGCTTTGGCGGTGGACAAGGCGGACGTGGTGGTCAAGGCGGAGGTCCTGGCGGGCAACGTGGAGGCCAAGGCGGCCCCGGTGGACAAGGCGGACGTGGCGGTCAAGGTGGAGGCCCTGGCGGACCCGGAGGCTTTGGCGGAGGTCCCGGTGGTCCCGGTGGTCCCGGTGGTCCTGGCGGAGGCATGGACCCAGAAGAAGGAAGGAAGATGGAAGAAGCCATCAAAAAGATTCTGAACGCAGGTCAATACAAGCGATATCGCCAAATTGATATTCAAGTTCAAGGGCCACGATGGTTCATGAATCCTGAAGCTCAAGACATGCTGAACCTATCTGAAAAGCAACATGATCAAATTGACGAGATCATGAAAAATGGTCGACCACCTCAAGGTGGTCAAGGTGGACCTGGAGGTCAAGGAGGTCAAGGAGGTCCTGGAGGCCCTGGCGGACAAGGAGGACCTGGTGGTCAACAAGGTGGTAGAGGTCAAGGTGGTCCTGGTGGCGACATGGGCAAGTTCGCTGACGACCTCATGAAAATGATCATGAATGTTCTTAACGAGAACCAAAAGAATAAGTACAAGGAACTAACTGGTGCCCCGTTCAAGCTTGAGCGACCACAGGGTGGTCCTGGCGGCCAAGGCGGTCCTGGCGGCTTTGGTGGTGGTCAAGGCGGTCCTGGTCGAGGTGGACCTGGCGGTGGTGGCGGAGACAACTAACCGCTACATCAAAAATTTATAAACGCCAATCTACACGGGGACCGAAAGGTCCCCTTCTTTTTTGATATGTTGAATTGCAGGCGAGACCTTCGCGGATCAGCCAGTGAATCGAATAAACTATGCAGGTGAGTCCACGCCTTCGCTTTGCCATTGATGCCGTTCGCAAAGCAGGTCAGTCAACCCTCGAGCATTTTCAATCTGGTGTCGCCGTAGAGTTCAAATCCGACGATTCACCGGTAACGGTCGCGGACAAAAATGCTGAAGCGATTCTCAGAGCCGAAATCAACTCTCACTTTCCTGGCGAAACAATCCTCGGCGAGGAGCAAGGTCTAACTGGCACTGGCAACACCCGCTGGATCATTGACCCGATTGATGGAACGAAATCGTTCATATGTGGTGTTCCGCTTTACGCAACGTTGCTCAGCTACGAAGTTGATGGTGTTCCAATCCTCGGGGTCTCATACTTCCCAGCTCTTGATGAAATGGTTTACGCCGAACAAGATTCAGGTTGCTTTATGAACGACAAAAGAGTTTCGGTGACCTCTCGAAATACCGTGAAGGGAGGCTTCCTCGCGTCTGGAGGGCCTAACAGTATGGTCAAATACGGACGCTGGAAAGGCTTCGAAGAAATGTCGGCTCTAGCCGTCGCAACCCGAACTTGGAGCGATGCATACGGTCACTGTCTGGTCGCCACCGGGCGAGTCGATGCCATGTTTGATCCCGTTGTGAGCCGGTGGGATCTGAGTGCAATCAAGATCATTGTTGAAGAAGCTGGTGGGAAGTTCACCGATTTCAATGGCAATAATCCATTCGATAAAGGCGACTTTGGCCTTGAAGCAATCTCCTCAAACGGGCTAATCCATGACGAAATTTTGAAGGTGTATCAGGTTTGAGAGTGTTAGGGATTGACTTTGGTGGTAAACGCATTGGCGTGGCAGTCGGGGAAACCGAACACAAAGTCGCCACTCCAAGACCCCAGATTGAGGCAACCGGAACGCTTCGCTTAGACTCACAGAATATTTTTGCCTTGGCCACAAAGGAAGGAACTAGCACCGTCATTATTGGCACTCCGATGGTAGGCACCGAAGAAACCAAAATGTCCCGAATCTGCCGAATGTTAGGTGCCGAAATTGAAAAACTGGGCGGGACGGTCGAATACGTCGACGAATCACTGACGTCAGTTCGTGCCGAAGAAGCTCTGCAGACCCAGCAATGGACAGCTGCAACCATAAAGAAGCACCTGGATAGCGAAGCCGCTTGTCAAATTCTCGAGAGGTACTTTGGTGGCTAGAAAGAAGAAGGGCGGAAAAGGCTGTCTGGTCTTCATCATTGCTACCGTGACCCTCTTTGGTGGCATTGGTTTCTGGGCTACATCGCTCGTTGGGGCAATGCCGACCAGCCCTGCTCAAACGTTTCTAATTACGAAGCCGCGGGGTACATCTTCATTGCTCACCGAATTTCAGGAAAAAGGAATTATCAAGAGCGCCTTTGCCGCCAAAGTCCTTGTTGTCCTTGGGGGAAACAAAAAGACGATCAATCCGGGCGTCTATCGGGTTAATCCTGGAATGTCGACTCAAGAAGTGCTATCCGCACTGCGAAATCCGATCAAGCAACTGATTCGAATTCCTGAAGAGAAGTGGATATCTCAAATCGCAAAGCTACTTGAGGACAAAAAAGTTGCGAAGGCTTCCGACTATTTAGAACTAACCAGCCATTCCGAGAAATTCAGTGACTCGGGCATCCCATTTTTCAACAACTCGCTTGAAGGCTTTCTCTATCCTGACACCTATAACTTTGCCCCAGATATTGGCGCTGAATACGTGATCAAGCGTCAGCTCATGAATTTTTCGAAGCGTACTGAAGGAATTGGTCTTACATCGCAAAATATGCGACGAACAATAATAATTGCTTCTATGCTCGAAAGGGAAGCCAGCGACTATAAGGAAAAACAGATGATCGCTGGAGTGATAGAAAACCGCCTGTTGCGCCGAATGAGACTCCAAATTGATGCCACGATCAACTATGCGATCCAAGAGTGGAGACCATTGTTTTATAAGGATTACTCAAATGTAAAGTCGACATACAATACCTATCTTGCAAATGGACTTCCACCCGGCCCAATATGTTCTCCAACCGTCAAGTCAATTGAGGCTGCACTGCACCCTATAAAGCACATGTTTATCTATTACATTACGATGCCAGATGGCATAACTCGGTTCACTGCGACTTACCCAGAACATCTTGTGAACGTGAAATTGCGCGATACTATTAAGGCACAGAAAAAATGAGGTTTCGCGCAGGCACTTTTGATCGATCTAAGACCGGAATTCTTCGGCCGTTTTGCCCTGCCCACGCGGTTGGGTCTTTGCCAGAAATAAGCCTTGACGATCTCAAAGCCGAAGGGCTCTCGCTGATATTGCTCGATGTGGATCATACATTGGTGAAATGGAAGCAAGAAGAGTTCTCCCCCGAAGTTTTGGCTTGGATCGCAAAGGCGAAGCAAATGAAGTTCGATCTTTGTATCCTCAGCAATACTCGGCATCCAGAACGGCTTGCGCGCCTTTCGGCTGTTTTAGAAGTCGATACTTTCCGGGGTAGATTCAAACCAAGCACTCACATGTACGAAATGGCACTTGAAAGATACAAGAAGAAGCCGGAAGATGCAGTGATGATTGGGGATCAAATCATGACCGACGTGCTTGGGGCAAATCGAGCAGGAATCGATGCAATTTGGGTTCAAAAGATGGAGGGCCCCGAGTTTGCCGGAACAAAATTTAATCGAGTTGTGGAATTTTTGGTCACAAGTTTGCTTTATCGTTCTTTAGTGACTCCTTCTGACGCTGTTGATCCTTCACCAAACGTGCCGTTTCTTGAAAGAACCATAGTCAAGCAGTTTCTGAAATTCTGTATTGTCGGAGGCGTTTCGTTTGTTATCGACTTCACCATCCGATACACACTGATGAATGTTCTGCAGATGAATGGGGAACTGTTAAGCGACCAAGCCGGTCGAACCCTCATTGAAAAGTACCCAAGCATTTTTGCGTTTGCCTCAGCACCAGACCGAGCATTCATGCCGTTCGCAGTTTTCGTTGCTGCCTCGGTTGCAATGTTTAACTCATTTATGTTGAACCGTTCCTTTACCTTCAGGGTCAAAAGTGAATCAGGAAAGGGAAGGCAACTCGCGAAAGTCTATGTTGTTGGATATGTAGGCATGGCACTTAATATTTTGATTTCGACTGGACTCTACAATGTCATTCCAGGACACCGAAGAGTGAGCTTAGCACTCTCTGCTGTAATTGCTGCGATCGTAGTGGCTATGTGGAATTTTGTGGGGCAACGATATTTCGCCTTCCGAGCCCACGAGGCAGAATGAGTGAGTTCTTTCCTTGGCGCAAGGCACCAGAAGCTGAGTACGCGGTAATCGGTTGCCCAATTGGTCACAGTCTCTCCCCGAGGATGCATACGGCTGCATTTCAGGCTTGCGGTCTTGAGTCAACTTATGTCGCGATTGAAGTTCAAGTTGGTGAAGTTTATGAAGTTCTTGATAGATTACAAAGTCTTGGCTACCGGGGTGTGAATGTCACGGTCCCGCATAAAGAAGACGCCTTTGATTGGTGCCAAGATGCTACCGACGTCGCGGTAAGACTAGGAGTTTGTAACACCACTGATTTCAAAAAGAACCGAGGGACAAACACGGACGTCGTCGGTTTCTCAAAGAGCCTGGCGGAACACGAATTTCAGTCGAAGAAAGCACTCGTATTAGGTGCCGGTGGCAGTGCGCGTTCAGTGGTTTACGCTCTTGAGTCGGATGGTTGGACCGTTGCCATTTGGAACCGAACCTCATCAAGGGCAACAAGGTTATTGAAGCAATATGATCTCAAGTCATCGGTCGTAAGTGACCCAAACCTTGCAGGTTTTGACCTGATCGTAAATTCGACTTCTGCCAGTCTAGGAGGAAATCGGTTACCGATTGATTGGAACCAAGCAGAGAAGAACGCCTTGGCGTACGACCTGGCATATTCCGAAGGGTTGACGCCTTTTCTGATCGATGCCCAAGCGAATGGTCTGAAAGTTCAGGACGGACGGGGAATGCTGATGGAGCAAGGAGCAGCCTCATTTGAATTTTGGTGGGATCAACCTGCTCCGAAAGAAGCCATGATGGCTGCAATAAAATGAGCGTCCTTCATCCAACGCGCGAAAACCTAGCTTTTGTGAGCCAACAACTTCAGAATGGGAACTTGGTTGTGCTTCCCACCGAAACCGTATATGGTTTAGCCGCTGATGCCACCAATCCAGCGGCAGTAGCAAAAATCTTCGCGTTAAAGGGAAGACCATCGGACAACCCTCTCATCGTTCATATTGCCACTCTGAAGCAAATCCATCAATTTGCAACCCAAATTCCAGATTCTGTTCAAAGACTTGCGGAAGCCTTCATGCCAGGGCCGTTGACGGTTGTGTTACAAAAGCAGCCTCACGTAACCGAGATTGTGACTGGAGGTCTTGATACCGTTGCGATTAGGATGCCCGATCATCCAGCTTGTCTTGCGGTCATGGAACTCGGGGACCTTGCCCTCGCAATGCCAAGTGCAAATCCCTTTATGGGGCTCTCGCCAACGAATGTGAAAATGATTGACCCTGCACTTACCGAGGGTGTAGCTGCAATAATTGATGGAGGCCAATGTGTTTTGGGAATAGAATCAACCGTTCTTGACCTCACGACCAAGGAACCAACGATCCTACGTCCCGGCTCGATCGGAAAGGAACTCATCGAACAAGTGCTCAATCTCAATGTTGGAGATTCGGGAACTTTGCGTAAAGCACCAGGAATGTACCGACGGCACTATGCGCCAAAAACAAAATGTGTGGTTACTGGAACCGTTGCACCAGATCAGCCAGGACTTGTTTTTGGGGAGCCTGCCAACGGAAATCAAATCCAAATGCCATCGGATGCCATTGCCTACGCGCAACAACTATATGCCAATCTATCTGACTTAGACAACCGTGGGTTGAGCGAGTTTTTTGTTCAAGCCCCTCCAATGAATGTACATTGGCTTGCCGTTTGGGATCGATTGTCTAAGGCAACTTCCTAGGTGTTGAAGGTCTTAATCAGTTTTCCAGTTTCTTCTTCAACAAGATTCCACTTCTTTGGGACACCTTTGATTCGTAGCGCTTCTCTCGGCGCGTAACAACAAAGGTCAGCCGCAACATCAACGCCAAAGTCTTCAGTTAAGTTTTCAAAAACAGTTTTGAGTGTTACCGCGCTACCCGCAAGGCTTCCATTATCAGCTAGGCGAACTTCGCCTTCACCGACAACACAATCAAGTCCCCACATATTGATTTCGGAGCCTGGCTCCATCCCCGATGCCATGGTTGAGTCGCTTACCCCAATGACTTGACCGTCAACGAGTCTTGCTTGAATGAGCAACATAGCCGCTTCAGGACTCACATGGACCCGATCGTAGATGAGCTCTGCATTAAATGGCGTAAGGGTCATTGCAGCCCCTACAGCGCCCGCTTCCCGGTGATGAAGCCCTCTCATTGCATTAAAGGTGTGAGTGCTGTGTCTCAGGCCAGCTTCGTGAGCAAGGGCCGCTTCATCGTAGGTCGCGTTTGTATGACCCATGCTCACAATAACTTTGTGCTTAACGAGACGAGTGATTAGCTCAATAGAACCAGGAAGCTCAGGAGCAAGTGTGACGATCTTTAACCTTCGGTCACTAAGGATTTCCTCCCACTCCGGCCCGGCATCTTCTGGATCAAGAATGAATTCTTGAGGCTGGGCCCCAGGAAATTCCTCGGAAATAAATGGACCTTCAAGGTGAAATCCGAGAATCATTGGATTGGAAGGAAGATTGGACAGGGCATTCTTGACGTCGTCTGCAGATGCGGTCACCGTGGTAGGCAAAAATCCTTCGTATCCATCCTCCGAAAGTTTGGCGCAAAGAAACGCCATCTGTTCCTTGGTAGCAGACATGAAATCGATTCCATATGCGCCATGGATGTGAATGTCGATAAATCCTGGAACGAGAACGCCCTCCGGCTCTCCGCTCTTAATATCGTTCATTTCACCGGTTTCGGTGTCAAAACGAATGAGATCTAGGCCGTCTTCACCTGGGGTCAATACAACAATTCTGCTCATAGCGCTTTTGAAAATCCTCCGTGCTCCCGAATGACATGTCCTTCTAATTCAAGGATTGTAAGATCGGCAAGAACCTCACTCATATCAAGTCCCGTCAAATCAACAATTTTCTCGACTGAAAGCGAATTTGCGGAAAGCACTTCCAAGATTCTGCCAGATATTCCTTCCACTGTGGGTTTTAAAGGAGCAGAAACTGGTTCGATGCCCAATGATTCTAGTACTTGCATTGGGTGATCAATCATCGTTGCTCCGTCTCTTATGAGGGCGTGGGAGCCTTGAAAGCCAAATTGATCAATCTGACCCGGAACAACGAAGACGTCTCGTCCTTGTTCCGCAGCAAAGCCAGCTGTCCGTATAGCTCCTGATTTTGTTGGCGCCTCAATTACGATAACCGCGGTACTAATAGCGGCAATTAGGTGATTTCGCTGAATAAACTTGTAATCGGCTGGTTTGCTACCAACTGAAAATTGACTCATCAGGCATCCATTCTCTTTGATTTTCGAAAACAATCCACTATGTGAGCTCGGATAGACGTGGTCAACACCGCAAGCCAATACGGCGATTGTGGAGCCACCAACAGACAGCACACCCTCGTGAGCTGCGGCATCAATTCCCACTGCTCCTCCGCTGACAACCGTTACACCATGTCGAGCTAATTCTTCTCCAAATTTACGAGCACAAACTCGGCCATAAGGTGTTGCACTTCTGGTCCCGACTATAGCGACACAAGGTTTTTCAAAGGCGACTGGATTGCCAGAGTAAAGAAATGCTGGAAGAACGCCACTTGCGTACGCGAGAGCCGGTGGATACATGTCTTCAGTCAACACATGAACGTCTGGCGGAGAACCAAGTTCTAGTTGAACTCTTTCAACTCGCTTCTTTTCGGAATCTGAAAGTTTTGGGGAAGCCAAAAGTGCATCCCTCCAAATAGAACTTGGGTCGAGAGATTGTAAAACCTCTCGACCCTTCTGCGCTGACATTTCAGCGGCTAAGAACGCATTCCAGTTCTGAATCAATTGACTATCTCTAGCCAGCTCCAGCGCCAGATCCGCCACCACCACCCTTACCAGTGCCGCCACCAGCACCACCAGGCTTTGTGGTGTCGCTACCCGGTCTCTTCAGTGGGTCAAGCGTGTTATCGATTCGTATGGTTGCGGTGTAGGTGGTAACGTTGCCCATCCAGTCGCTTGCGACTACTCGTAGAACGTGTCTTCCTGCGCTAACCATATTGTTCTTTTTACTTTGGGAGATCTGACTGATCAGATAGCCCTCACGTCCGAACTCATAGTTGTATGGAACGCCATCAATATCAAATTTGATTGAGTTGATGTTAACGCCAGACGCATCATCTTCAATTTTGAAGATGAATTCTTGTCCAGTCTTTCCTGAAACAATTTCACCGGGAGTCGGCCAAACTTGCTTAACCACTGGTCCAGTAAGATCAACGCCAGACTCAAGATCGAAAGCCAGAAGACTTGCATCGGCAGCTGGTACCAGCAAAGTTCTTCCAGCAAGTGCAACTGGTGCCGAAACTTCGACTGTTACAATTGGTTCAGAACTTGTTGAGCCTTGACCACCTTGGCCTTTACCGCCTTGACCTGCTCCGCCAAATCCGCCGCCACCCGAAGGTCCGCCACCTGCAAATCCGCCGCCACCCGAAGGTCCACCGCCGGCTCCCCCGGTACTTGATGTATCCGAAGTTCGAGCCGCTTCATTCATTGGTCGAACGTAATATTTCCAGTCAATGCTACCAGTCACTGGATCTACTAGCTGAACCGCACCGTTTGCTGTAGGAACGATAAATTTCTTTCCCACGCCGGTAGGTCGAACTGAAGGCTGTGAACCAAGATTGATTGGCTTTCGAGCATTCGTCAAATTGCCCGACATATCATAAATATATGCATTTCCGGTTTGACTAACGCAGATGATGGAGGTTGCGCCAACTGCTGGAGAAAATAGCATTCTTTCTGGTACCGGCTTTTGCCATTTGACGGAACCAGAAAAGGCGTTTAGGCAAGCCACAAATGCTCCGGTGTACACGTAAAAGTCACCTGCGTACGCAGTCATAGAACCGTCGGCCGGGGTGGCTCCAAAATTCAGCTTATAGGCTGGCTTTCTGGTTTTGAGATTAAATGCTTGTAAATAGTTTCGATTGTCGAAAAACGCAACAATGTCTCGTCCATCGGAATAGATTGGACCTCGCATGCCATCAAGAATCCTGTATGGTGACTCTGCGCCAGTAGCTTGGTCTTTGTAAATGGATTGACCAGTGGAAACTTCGATTCCTGAAATGTTGCCACCATCCATTGGGAATGCAATATTGTTACCGACTGCTACGAGCTGACCAGATATTTGGTATGGAGCTTGATAGACCCACTTTAACTCGCCAGAAGCTGGATTTACGCCGTAGACCTCCTTTTGGTCGTTGTATACACAAAGTACTCCGTTAACCATTACGGGAGACCTTTTGACGACTCCGTTGAATGGAGCACCGTTAGGGAATTTCCATTTGGTGTTTCCGGTTTCTCGATCAATCGCGTATACGCGATTACCTAAATTGAAATAGATGGTGTTGCCATCCACTAAAGGTGAGCCAGACGGTGAAACGGAGGATGGTTGTTGCCATCTCCAAGCCAGCGGAGCTGGTCCATCAAACTGTGCAGCTGCAATGCCACTTACCATTGCAATGGATGCAATGACGAAAGTACGAATCCCAAACATGTTTTTGTAGCGTCTCCAAGATCGCCCGGCGACCTATCCCAAGGACATTGTAATTCTACTAGGGTTCATTTGTCCAGTGATAGGGGCGAATACAATTTAGACGCGCAAAATATAATCTGGATTCACAATTTCAAAAACCATCGCAAATTCTCTCAAAAAAGCCATTTTTGAATCTGAAAGTTGCAAGCGATTCTTGATTTGCGTGATCCAATCATCCCTTAAACATGATTTTTGATTCAATTTGCGTCAATTAAGAATAGACAGAAGCGCCAATTGAACGGATCAAACAGCACAATTGTTCAAGAGAAGTCACGCCATTCGACTGATTTCCATCATAAAAGACCAAAAGTATTCCAATCAGCGGACCATGTTTTCATGGGAATGAGCAATGCTCCATGGAGACAGAGCAAGCATTAGGCACATCCTTCGGAACTGAGTGTGGTGCTAAATGTGATGAAGTGCGGGAAGACTGGTGGGCCCAGCAAGATTCGAACTTGCGACCTCACCCTTATCAGGGGTGCGCTCTAACCAACTGAGCTATGAGCCCGCGAGGAATTAATATACCAGATCAAGCTTTTCTATGTCCTGCTTAAATCAACGACATTGAGATATACTTCACGGACTTGCCCGGGTGGCGAAATGGTAGACGCAGAGGACTTAAAATCCTTTGGTAGCAATACTGTGAGGGTTCGAGTCCCTCCCTGGGCACCAATTTTTTATGCTTGTAACTGGATTTGAGCCGTTTCAAAACTACGATATTAATCCTTCAACAATCGTAGCGAAAAGGCTTTCACCAAATCCAGAAATTTTAAAGGTGAGTTACCCATTTGTAGAAGCTTTTGCAAAAAGAGCTCAAGGTGACGTGATTTTGTGCCTCGGTCTCAATGCCAACCTTAGTGAACCTGCATTTGAACTCTATGCCCACAATGCAATTGGAACAGAACCGGATGCATCTGGACACAAAGAGACTCGAACGATTATCAAAAAAGGCGCCCCAAGGACTTTGGGGCAGACAATTGCTAGTCCAGAGCGACTTCCATAAATACCAATGAAGACCAGCTTTACCCCTGGAAACTATCTTTGTAACTTTCTCTTGTACTCCTTGTTGATTCGGTACCCGGATCGAAAAATCGGATTCGTCCACGTTCCTCTCTTAGACAACATGCCCGAGTTCCAGCAAGTCAGAGAACTCAACGACTTGATTAAGTATTTGGGTCTCTAGAGAAATCTCCGCCACATTACGGACTGGGCAGAGATTTCTTGCTTCCATTTGGTTTACGGAAGGGTGATATTCGTAAACGGAATAGAACCGCCACCAATAATCGGGGCTTTTCCATTCCATTTTTCAACTGCCTTTCTCATGATTTCAAGCTTCTTGAGCTCCAACACCTTGTCACCTTGCGATGCCAGCAGCCGGTTTAGTTCAGTCTGCTTCTTGGCGTTGGTGATGGTAGTTTCAGCATCAATCCTGGCTCGTTCGAGCGAGACCTTTGCCAATTCTAAGGCATTAACATTGGCGATTCTTTCGTCGACTTTCGTTCTAACCTGCTGGGAAGGATAAACCTCACCGACATAGACATCGTCGACTGTCAATCCCCAATCGGCAAGCATAGGCTTGATCACTGTTTTGACTCCGGTACTAAACCCAGCCCGATCTTTTGAGGTCAAGTCGAAAATCGACTTCTTGCCGGTCACAACGTTGACGGCATAGATGGTAGCCCAGCGAATAAAGTCTCGTTGAACTTCTGCAAGGTCTTCGGTGCCGAAGTTTTGGAAAGCCTTAAGTACGTCACCCGATTCAACATGGTACGAAACCGTGATGTCGACCGGTAGAATGCTTCCTTCGGTTGTACTCGCTTTGATACTGTCATCAGAATTCCGCTCGCCTTCATTCGAATTCTTGGTGTACGTGGCATTTCGAATACTGGTTGGATAGACAATCAGCTTCTCCATAAAACCGAGCCAAACCACTTGTGGCTTGACTAAGTTCTCACTCAAACCGGTTCGGGCATTAAACTTGACGCCAACTGTAGCGGGTGGAATCTGCTTCATACACCCTGTAAGAGTAAGTAAGGAAAGCAATCCGACTAAAAGCACTATTTTCTTCATTGCTGGCCTCCAAGCTGTCGGAGTAGGTCTTGAG
This sequence comes from Armatimonadota bacterium, assembly GCA_031430115.1. Classification (GTDB taxonomy): domain Bacteria; phylum Armatimonadota; class Fimbriimonadia; order Fimbriimonadales; family Fimbriimonadaceae; genus Fimbriimonas. The sequence goes on from JANPAV010000267.1 coordinate 49,138, forward strand.
TCAAGACAATCGTTTGCCCGGCTTTCGGGCTAACCGGCGGCAGGGCACCGTCCCATTTTTCAATCGCTGCTTCAGCCGTTTCGAGTTTGAGCAGTTCGATGGAACGATCCTTAGCTTCAGAGGCAGTCATGACGGCGGCTGTGGAGTTTGCTTCACCCTTTACAATCGCTACTTGGCGATCAATTTCCGCAATCTGACGTTTGAGTCGGGAAATCTCCAATTCGACGTAGCTATTTACTCGACTCGCGATTTTTTGTTGAATATCCTGTGATGGATAACAACCACCTAACATTGCGGTTTCGACCAAAATTCCTTTTGAGATCAATTTTTCCTTCAACAGTTTTGTAAGCTTTGTGGAGGCATCCGCTCGTTGGGAGCCCATTAAAGCAAAAAGGTCATATTGGGTTCCAATGTCGTTAGCTGCTTCCTTTACTGCTCGGCGAATGAAGTTGCGCTGAATCTCATCGATCGGCACCGCACCGAATGCATTGAAAACTGTCATTACATCCTCTTTTTTGATCCGGTAGATCACGACGACGTCGAACAGAGTGTTCGCATTGTCATTGGTTGTGATGAGGATTCCGTCGGCTGTTTTCGACTCACCGGCAGTCTCATCTTCGGTATAGATCGCCGCATTTAGTCGAGTTGGATACGTGTACAGTTGCTGTCGCCAACCAATGTAGATGGCACTTGGGTTGTAGACCTGAGGTAACAACCCCTTGTTGGCATCGTAGATGACGCCGACATGACCAGCTGGCACCCAGTCGAGACGAGACATGTAAAAGAGAAATGCGAAAAGAGGGACGAAAATGACCAGCAGAATACTGCGGATCAGCTTTTTTAACGGTGGACGTTTCATAGTTGGCTTTTGCCTTCGAGTTCTTCAACTTCAGCTTCTGCTTTTTCGAGTGCGGCGGCTTTTTGGAGTTGGATTT
>JANPAV010000268.1:0-4209 GCA_031430115.1 Armatimonadota bacterium
AGCCGCGGTCAAGCTGGGCGAGCTTGCTGACAAATTATCCGGAGTCGGAATTGGACTCGCCGCAGTCCGATCACTCATGGCATCAAACCCAGACGTTTTCGCTTATCACGAGCGACGATGGGTTCCTGCCGCACGACTCAACAGTCAAGGTCGACCAATCGCAGAAATTATGCGAGCGATTCTTGATAGCTTTGGCGCACCCGTCCTGATCACCACATTGATCGACGAAGTTGCCCGAGCACAGCGATCTACTCCAGAAATCATGGAGCCAACCATCGTGCGATTGATCGCGGGGAATGGTGGTTTTGTTGAAGTTGAAGGCGGACTTGTTGGACTTGACGCGTGGGGCTTCGTTGCCACTGACGAAAAGTTTGACCGAGCCCTCGAGATTAACCGAATTTCACGAGAAGATTTTGAGGCTGCTGCTACCAAGCTGGCTGACGTTGATTTTCGATCACCAGACTGGGCGGCTCAAGTATTGAAGCATGCTCCGATTAAGCTGAAAGAAGCTGGAGCAGTTGCTCACAGCAAGCTTAACAACGATGACCCGCGAAGCGTTCTCATGTACAGCTCTGGGGAAATCCTTAAAGGCTTGTTCGCAGAACCAAACTTTGTTTACAACAGCGACGGAACCTTCATGACCGAAGCCGATGCTAAGGGATTGGTTTCTACTGCCCTTAAGGTCGCGATGAAGCTGACGCCAACAATTGACGTTGACGACGTTGCTCCGATTGAATTTAAGTCCGACGATATCGCCAAGCTGATCAAGAAGATTGTTGCTAGCGACAAGACAACTACCGCAATCAAGTTGCTCGAAGAGCACTTTGAGATCACGCCAGGCAGCAAGACTTATCCGGACGATCTCGCAAACATCATTGCGACCCTTTGCGCAAGCAAGGAAGTCGAATGGGTTGGCGGAGACCGATTCCGAAAGGCTGGAGATCATCCTGATTACATCATGGAAGTGCCAGAGCCGTTCCAGTTCGTTCCAACTGGAATGCTGGACGAAGAAGGCGAAGAAATTGATGTCGAGCTTACCGATGACGGACTTAACAGCTCGCTTCGAAAACTGCTTCAGCATCCTTTGGCGCTTGACGTTGTCGATGAAGATATTCAACCAGCTCTGAAGAGTCAGCCAGAATCGATTCGATTGGTTCTCAAGTCAATTCACCGAGAGCTCGGTACTTTCCCGCTTGCTCAGTTCCCAACTGGATGGCTTGACGATCAACCAAAGATTCAGGAAGCAATTTTCGTGGATCCTGCTGGTCGAGAACTTCAAGTTTGGATCAACCATGAAGCACGATTGATGTACGGGCTTATCGATTGGTGGCTGGATCAGTCCACCGAAAGCGGAGCAGTCTTTACGCTCAACAAGACGATGGTTCCCAATGTATTCGATTTTGAATACATGGATCAACCAGACCCAGTCGTCTACATCAGCACTCAGAGAATGGAAGAACTCCGAACGCTCGGAGCCGAATCTGAGGGTACAAGCACACTCGACCTACTTATCCAAACGATGAGTCACTGGCCGAAGGGTGCGGACTACCTCACCATTCTCGCCGAGATCAACGTTGCTCGACGGACCTCACGAAGGCTCGTTGCATCGCTACTCTCAAGCTACCAATGTTTCTATCAACGCTCCGGTTCGCCAGTCTGGCACTTCGATGCTAAGAAGGTTGATCAAGGCTTCGATAAGAGCAAAAAGAAATTCATCAAAAAGTAAAATATTGCCCTTTCGTTGCTTAAAACGAAAGGGTGAGACGATTAAGGCGGCAAAAACGTCGCAAGAAAATACTCAAATTGGGTATTATCCATCGGTTCAGAAATGGCAAATACAAAGGCAAGTAAGAAAGATATTCGACGAATCGCGAAACGAACGGTTCAAAACAACATGGTACGCGTGTCCCTCAAGACATACGTCAAGAAGGCTCGAAAGGCAACTGCATCAGGCGATCCTGAAGCAACCCAAGCAAGTCTTGTTACTGCGGTAAAAGCTCTCGACAAGGCTGCGCAAAACGGCGTGATCCACCCCAATCAAGCTGCAAGACGCAAGTCGAGAATCGCAAAGCAAGCAAATGCTGCCCTTAAGTCAGGCGGAACGACTGCAGAAGTTACCGCGGTAAAGAAAGAAGGAGCCAAAAAAGCTTCTGCCAAGAAACCTGCAGCCAAAAAAGCGCCCGCTAAAAAGTAAGCTGACAAGCCAAAGTTAAACCATTTCTGAAAATCCCCGATCAATCGATCGGGGATTTTTTTGTTATGAATTCACTTATTGGGCTCCCGTTAATTCTTTTGGGCAGACTTTCATCACGACCTGAATACTTGTGATTGAGTAGTGGCATCAGATATAGTCCCGGATGGAGATTGAAAATGTCCTTTGAAACCTATCTCAACAACATCCAAACTAAAACTGGCAAGAGCCCGAACGATTTCAAACAACTCGCCGAGGAAAAAGGGTTTTTACAAAGTGGAACTTTGGTAGAAGGAGTGAGGGCCGGTCAGATTGTTGCTTGGCTGAAAGAGGATTTCGAACTTGGGCATGGCCACGCGATGGCGATTTTCGCACTGTTTAAAGGGAAGACAGAATAAGAGAGTTTGGGAATCAAGCTTCGATCGGTTCTCATCTTTCTGACATTACAAAGTGGCCCTGTGGATAAACATTCAGTCCCAGTTTGGCCCGGATGACTCGCCTTGGAATGTTGTTTCGTCCCAACCCTTTGCCCACAAGTACCAGACACCACCAAAAATGGCCATTCCGATCAAGGCGATTGCGAGACCAACTAAGTGAGTTTCAATTCCCATGTATAGATCAGCCCAAGGACCGCCATCGTAATCGCTTGATGGAACAATCATTGAACCACCCATCGCCACCACCCAGCCATAGGCTGTAAGGTATCCACTCAATGCCGTCGAAATGATAATGGTGGTTGTGGCAAGGAAAGGCTTTGAATTTGGCTTAAGCCCCATTCGGCGCATTTTGGGTGGAATATAGATTCCTTCGGCTTGCCTGAATACCTGCACCCGGGAAACAAATGCTCCGATCACCCAGAGGTGGGTCAGGGAGCCCACTTCAAGTTCCTTCGTTTCCGCTTGATCGGCTTCATATGCTTCGATAGAACCGTTCTGAAGCTTGACGGTTACATTCGACTTACCTTCCAGTAGGCGTTCGACCTCGAGAATTTCGCAGGCAGGCCGGTAGATTTCAAGAAAGTGAGGTTCCCAACCTCGTCGAATGGCAAGCTCAATACCTAGGAGAGTAAGACTGATCAATCCCAAGCCCGATGCGACCACGAGAAGCACTTTAAACAGATTGTTTACAAATGCCTGGTTATCCCGCCAAGTGTCTGTAACTGTCGTACTTGGATTTCCGACAATTGCTGCCGAAAAAGCAAAGACTACGAAAAGCCAGCAGATCGTGTAGGTCTTAAAGAAGATGCTGGAACGAGCATGAATCATTTCTGAACGTTTGTCAGTACCAAATTACCAAGATTTGGACGATTTGGTTGCAAAAAAGCTTCTGCCAAGAAGCCTGTAGCCCAAGAGCCAAACTTTGGGAGCTCCACTTGTACTTCTCGGTTGTCGACCTCTCCATGCTTCACCGCCCGATTAGTATCTTCCAAAGTTTCGGCAATTCTACAGCCTATCTCCATTTGCCGGAGCTCCTTCAATTCGCGCAAACATAGGCCCAAAGGGTCGGAAGTATGTCAGCCCAGCCCAGCGGGCTGGGTATCGGCATTTAGTAAAACCAGGTCTGAAGGACCAAAGTAAAATCGGAAACACTATGCCCCAATCGCTTTCTCGCGTCGTTGCCCACGGCATTTTCAGCACCAAAGAACGTGCTGCGAACCTGGATCCGTCCATACATCCCGAGCTTTTCGCCTATCTAGCCGCAATACTCAACAAAGAAGGACACGAAGCGATCAAAGTCGGCGGTCACGTTGACCACGTCCACTTGTTATTTGGATTGTCTCGAACCATGTCGATCGCGGATACCATCCAAGTAGTCAAAACATCGACGTCAAAATGGATTAAGACTAAAGGGTCTGGCTATCAAGGATTCGCTTGGCAGCAAGGCTATGGGATTTTTGGCGTTTCCGAGTCAAACGTTGACACCGCCGTCCGATACATTTCCAATCAACACATTCATCATGAGAGGCATTCGTTCCAAGAGGAGTATCGTGCGTTGATGCAAAAGCATGGGATTGCCAT
>JANPAV010000269.1:0-2366 GCA_031430115.1 Armatimonadota bacterium
GACTCTCGCAGACTTGATCAAGATTAACGAGAAATTGAAGGACACCGAGCTTCAATACTTCGGTCAAGAAATATTTCTTCAGGCGCAAGCAAAGGGACCCTTGACTGACAAGAAGTACATTGCTGCGCTGGCAAAGAATCATCGAATGTCTCGGAAGGAGGGAATTGACGCGACGATGGACAAACATAAACTTGATGCGATCTTTGCTCCTACGGGCGGGGCAGCGTGGACGACCGATCTATTAAACGGAGATCACTTTAGCGGCGGAAGTTCGACGCCGGCGGCAGTCGCGGGTTACCCTGCGATTACTTTGCCAGCAGGATATATTCGAGGGCTCCCGGTTGGTTTGACGTTGTTTGGAAGAGCTTGGAGCGAACCGACTTTGATCAAATTGGCATATGCATTTGAGCAAGAAACACGATTACGAAGGGCACCACGATTCTTGCCGACGGCAGAGTTGAGAAGCTAATTTGGAAAGAGAGTGGATACCACGCTGGATAATGCGAGCGGTAGCCGGCGGATTGGTCGGACTAGGAATTACCGTTGGATTACATCTGGTTTGGGGATTCGCGATCGGTGCTTCGAATGACTACCAGTTAGGTCAAAAATACAATGCCAAGGAGGCCTTTCAATCCATTTTTATTTGGGTGGTTCCTTTTTCGATTTTAGTTGGCGCAGTGACCAGCCGGAAGCAAAAATAGATACTGAGTTGAGCCAATTCCACCGGTACTATTGAGTCATGGATCTTGGACTAAAAGGTAAGGTTGCCTTAGTTGCGGCAGGGAGCAAAGGTATTGGACTTGCAACCGCGAAGATGCTTGCTGAGGAAGGTTGCTTAGTCTCGATTTGTGGTCGAAGCCAGGAGTCTCTTGATGAAGCTGCAGTCTTGATTGGTACCAACGCACTTGCACTGGTCTGTGATGTTTCAAGTGGGAGCGACATTGATCGATGGATTCAGGAGTCTCGATCTCAATTAGGTCCGATTGACATCATGGTAACGAATACCGGCGGACCTCCGGCGGGCTCTTGGCAGGTCATCACGGACGAACAGTGGCAGTCAGGGTTTGATTCTACGTTAATGAATGTTGTTCGAATGGTTCGAGCGGTGGCTCCGGAAATGAAGGAACGTGGATGGGGGCGAATCGTCCATAACACATCCCTTGTCGCCAAGGAACCAAACGCATTGTTGCCCATTTCCTCAACTTTGCGGGCTGGACTGATGGCGCTGACTAGGCTTCAAGCATTAGAGCTCGCACCGTTTGGTATTACGGTCAATGGAGTTTTGCCGGGTCATACGTTGACGGATCGTCAGATTCACTTAGCGGAGATTCGAGCCGGGAGAGATGGCATTTCGCCTGCCCAGGCATTGGAATTGCAAGCTAGTGAAGTTCCCATGAAGCGACTTGGAAAACCAGGCGAAATTGCCGTAGCGATAACTTTCTTTTGCTCAGAGCCAGCAGCGTACATCACGGGCACGAGTTTGTTGGTTGATGGGGGCATGACAAAGGGTTTAGGATAACTATTGTTTCAATTTCATCATCAAATCAAGCAATAGAACATTAAATTTTTAAGGACGATCTGGGCTGGCTGTCCGTATATAGCTATTGATGAAACGAGTTGTCCTATTTTTAGCCACGAACCTTTTGGTTGGCCTGTTGCTGTTCGGCGTCACTTCTGCGTTGGGCCTGAATAACTTCTTTACGGAAAAAGGCATCAACTATCAAATGCTCATGCTGAGCTCGTTGGTATATGGCTTTGGAGCCGCATTCATCAGTCTTGGCTTGTCTCGAATCATCGCCAAATGGACGATGGGAATCCAGTTGGTTACGCCCCAGACTCCTGGACCGGGAGGGCAGATTGCACGGGATGTTTACGCTCTTGCCGAAAAAGCTGGTTTGAAGGGGATGCCCGAAGTAGGCATTTACGAAAGTCCAGAAATGAATGCTTTTGCTACTGGTCCAAGCCAAAAGCGGTCCCTTGTCGCAGTCTCGACTGGCCTCCTGGCCCAAATGCCTGAAGATCAAGTTAAGGCGGTTTTAGCCCACGAGATTGCTCACATTAAGAATGGTGACATGGTCACCATGACTTTGCTTCAGGGCGTTATCAACTCATTTGCAATCTTCCTCGCAAGGATCATTGCTTATTTCGCATCGCTCGCCGTTGATTCAAAACTCTCGGGCATTGTCTACATCGTTGTTAACATAGCTTGCCAGATATTGTTCACAATGCTTGGATCGTTGATCACCATGGCGTTTTCGAGAAGCCGAGAATTCCGGGCTGATGCGATGGCTGGTGAGTTGTTGAATAAGGGCTCGATGATCGGAGCACTTCAAACACTGCAACAAAAGTTTGAGCCATTCGATGCG
>JANPAV010000270.1:0-2116 GCA_031430115.1 Armatimonadota bacterium
GACTCTCGCAGACTTGATCAAGATTAACGAGAAATTGAAGGACACCGAGCTTCAATACTTCGGTCAAGAAATATTTCTTCAGGCGCAAGCAAAGGGACCCTTGACTGACAAGAAGTACATTGCTGCGCTGGCAAAGAATCACCGAATGTCTCGCAAGGAAGGAATTGACGCGATTATGGACAAACATAAATTGGATGCGATCTTTGCTCCGACGGGTGGTGCAGCATGGACGACCGATTTGGTAAATGGTGACCATTTTAGCGGCGGAAGTTCGACGCCGGCGGCAGTTGCAGGTTATCCTGCGATTACGTTGCCAGCGGGATATATTCGTGGACTTCCGGTTGGGTTGACGTTGTTCGGAAGAGCATGGAGCGAACCAACTTTGATCAAATTGGCATTTGCATTTGAACAAGAGACACGTTTGCGGCGGGCACCGCGATTCTTGCCGACCGCAGAGTTGAGAAGCTAGCCGTTCGGTACTATTGATTCATGGATCTTGGACTAAAAGGGAAAGTTGCCTTAATAGCGGCAGGGAGCAAAGGTATCGGACTCGCAACTGCGAAGATGCTTGCGGAGGAAGGTTGTTTAGTCTCAATTTGTGGTCGAAGTCAGGAATCTCTGGATGAAGCTGCAACCTTGATTGGTACCAACGCACTTGCACTGGTCTGTGATGTTTCAAATGGGAGCGACATTGATCGATGGATTCAGGAGTCTCGATCTCAATTAGGTCCGATTGAAATCATGGTAACGAATACCGGCGGACCTCCGGCGGGCTCTTGGCAGGCTATTTCTGATGAGCAATGGCAGTCCGGATTTGACTCGACGCTGATGAACGTGATTAGGATGGTTCGAGCGGTGGCTCCGGAAATGAAGGAACGTGGGTGGGGGCGAATCGTCCATAACACATCTCTTGTCGCCAAGGAGCCAAATCCTTTGTTGCCTATCTCTTCGACTCTTCGTGCGGGTCTGATGGCGTTGACTCGGCTTCAGGCGCTGGAACTAGCTCCGTTTGGGATAACGGTCAATGGGGTCTTGCCGGGTCACACGTTGACGGATCGTCAGATTCACTTAGCGGAGATTCGAGCCGGGAGAGATGGTATTTCGCCTGCCCAGGCTTTGGAATTGCAAGCTAGTGAAGTTCCCATGAAGCGGCTAGGCAAACCAGGCGAAATTGCTGCGGCGATAACGTTCTTTTGCTCAGAGCAAGCAGCGTACATCACGGGCACTAGTTTGTTGGTTGATGGGGGCATGACAAGGGGTTTAGGATAACTCTTGTTCTAGTTTCATCATCAAATCCAGCAATAGAACATTAAATTATTAAGGACGATTTGGGCTGGCTGTCCGTATATAACTATTAATGAAACGAGTTGTCCTGTTTTTAGTCACGAACCTTTTGGTTGGCTTGTTGCTGTTCGGCGTCACTTCTGCGTTGGGCCTGAATAACTTCTTTACGGAAAAAGGCATCAACTATCAAATGCTTATGCTGAGCTCGTTGGTATATGGCTTTGGCGCCGCATTCATCAGTCTTGGCTTGTCTCGAATCATCGCCAAATGGACGATGGGAATCAAGTTGGTTACGCCCCAGACTCCTGGACCGGGAGGGCAGATTGCTCGGGATGTTTATGCCCTTGCCGAAAAAGCTGGCTTGAAGGGAATGCCCGAAGTAGGAATTTACGAAAGTCCAGAGATGAATGCTTTCGCGACTGGTCCCAGCCAAAAGCGGTCTCTAGTAGCCGTATCAACTGGCCTTCTTACCCAAATGCCAGAAGACCAAGTGAAGGCTGTTTTAGCTCACGAGATCGCCCACATCAAGAATGGTGACATGGTGACGATGACATTGCTTCAGGGCGTCATCAACTCATTTGCAATCTTCCTTGCGAGGATCATTGCTTATTTCGCATCGCTCGCCGTGGATTCAAAACTCTCGGGCATTGTATACATCGTTGTGAACATAGCTTGTCAAATCTTGTTTACGATGCTTGGATCGTTGATCACCATGGCGTTTTCGAGAAGCCGAGAATTCCGGGCTGATGCGATGGCTGGTGAGTTGTTGAATAAGGGCTCGATGATCGGAGCACTTCAAACACTGCAACAAAAGTTTGAGCCATTCGATGCG
>JANPAV010000271.1:0-4658 GCA_031430115.1 Armatimonadota bacterium
ATGGATACGTTAGAATAGCGACCATCCTGAGCCTGGATTTGTTCCCGGCTCAACCCATCTGGGAAATGTCGGATTAGGGGGTCTAAGTATGAATTACATACGACAGGTTGTCGCGTTGGTCGCCACCATGACGCCAATTGCAACCTTTGCATTATTGTGTTCAGATGCATCGGGCTCACAGTCTGCTCAAGGACAACGAGAAACGACAAAAAAAAACATTGACGACACAACATATACCTCTGTCGTCATTCCATTTCTTAACAAGTATTGCACCCCCTGCCATGGTCCAACAAACTCCCAAGGCGATATAACTCTGCATGACATTAGTCCAAGCCTAGCCATAGGCAAGGACATGGATCTTTGGAATTTGGTACTCAAGCAGCTGGTATTGTCTGAAATGCCTCCCTCGACGGAAAAGCAACCTTCGTCTAGTGATGTCAGAAAGGTGATTGACTGGATTAATGCTGAACTGAACAAATCAAGTAATGCAAGTAGCCTCTATCAAAAGCTTGAACATCCCGATTATGGCAATTTAGTGAACCATGAGAAGCTGTTCAACGGAGAGATAAAGACGAAACCATTTTCTCCGGCGCGGTTATGGAGAACTAGTCCAAATGTGTTCGACAATATTAAATCCAACTACGGTGGTGACGCTCGAAGTATTAGGCAGCCGTTCCTTGTGGAAGACAGGAAAGGTATTAAAGAGTATGCAAACCTCTTGTTTGCGGATTCGGCGGTGGTTGATGTATTGCTGGTGAATGCCGGCTATTGTGCAGATCAGCTTATCCAAAAAGAACAGCTCTATAAGGACATCGCGTCGCAACCTCATGCACCCAATCAAGATCAACTGGAAGTCGCCGCGTCGCAACACTTCAAAAAGGTTGTCTTTCGTGATCCCACGAAAGAGGAGCTGAATAACTACATCGTCCTGTTCAGAGCTTCTGCCAAAGAGGGTGGCAATTCAGAAGCTTTAAGAGTAATGCTGATGGCGATTATGATGCACCCCGAATCGGTCTATAGAATCGAAATTGGCCTTGGGGAATCGGATTCTTCTGGTCGTCGGATGCTATCCTCCACCGAACTCGCCTTTGCGATTTCCTATGCCTTAACGGATCGACGCCCGGACAACATTCTCCTTCAGGCCGCGGAATCAGGAAAGCTGAGAACCAAAGACGAAGTACACGCACAGATCTCTCGGATGCTCGAGGATGAATCGCTTGAGAAGCCAAGAATACTGCGATTTTTCCAGGAGTTCTTTGGATACAACCAGGCTCATATTGTTTTTAAGGATGAAGCACGCTCCGGGGGCTTCAGTTATTACGGGGAAAACTACCCCGTTATCTATGAGCGAGATGCCGATTTTTTTGTGTTAAATATTCTTGCAAAAGATAAAGATGTTTTTAGGCAATTATTGACATCGGACGAGTATTTCATCCTAAACAGGCAGACCTTCAGAAACACGGTCTTTGCTTTCTACGAACAAAACAAAGAGATGATCGATAATGGGCAGCTACCGGAAGAGAAGTCAAAGGAATTGCTGAAAAGTCTGGGCCTGAAGGATTGGAAAGAACTCAACAAAAAGTATTATCTACACGGTTTTGACCGGGGCTTTAATGGCAGTCCTGAGGCGATAAAGAAAATGGGGGCCGAGATCCCGACGGAAGGTAGGATCGACAACCACAATAAAGATAAATCCTTTCAGGTAGTTAGCCAGGGCATGCATACGCTCTACCAGAAATATCCCATGGCCTATGACCTGAGGGACGGTGAACAGAATTTCCTTCTGCCTCAACCGTACAAAAGACCGAACCGTGCGGGTATGCTCACTCATCCTGCCTGGCTGATTGCGCACTCTCTCAATGACATCTCCGACCCCATTCGTCGCGGCAAATGGATCCGACAACGGTTGTTAGCAGGTGTGGTTCTAGACGTACCCATTACCGTTGATGCCACCATTCCTGAGGATCATCATAAAACCCTGAGAGAGAGGCTATCCGTTACGGAAGCGAAAGCATGCTGGCGTTGTCACCAACAGATGAACCCTTTGGGTTACACCTTTGAGATATTTGATGATTTTGGTCGCTACCGCACGACAGAAACTCTTGATAAATTACCCAAGGTGAACGGCACATTCCCTGGCAAGCCGGTTGATTCCCGTGGTGTTCTAGCGGGCACAGGCGAAATAGGTGTGGATGGGGACGTTAAGGATGCTTTGGAACTAATCCATAAGCTGGCCAATTCGGAAAAGGTCAGGCAGTCCTTTATTCGACATGTGTTTCGATATTACATGGGGCGCAACGAGATGCTATCAGACTCAATGACTTTGATGGTGGCTGAAAAAGCGTACCTAGAAAGTGGCGGAAGTTTCAAGGCACTTTTGACCTCTTTACTTACCTCCGACTCATTCCTTTACCGGAAAACACTTACCAAAGATTAAGGTACAAATCATGATACATTCACGCCGCAGCCTTCTCAAAGGCATGTCCCTGGGAGCCGGTAGGTTTCTTTTAACTCCCTTGTTATGTCAGATGGAGCTGCATGCCAAAGGCAACGCTGACGCCCTGCCAAGTCGTTTTATTTTTGTGGTTAAGGACAGTGGCATCTGGCCTTTGAGTATCACCCCGGACGAATTCAAGGCCAGCGGTAGCAATGCGATCAACTCATCGCTCACGAACGCCACTCTGCCTCCTTCCATGGCATCTCTCAAACCTTACCAAAACCAACTGTCCATCGTGCAGGGGCTCTCGGGGAAAATGTGTCGCGGTGGCCATACGAGTCATTTTGGCATGATGGGCGTGTACATGGTTGGTAGTGAAGTCAATCCAGGTAACCCATTGCGGGCCACAGCGGATGCGGAATTGGCTAAATTGTATCCGGCCCCTTTCAATCATGTCGGGTTGGCCGTTAAAGGAGATTGGGGATCAAATAACATTGGTGGAACCATGTATCCGGGGATTTCGGCAGTCGGCCCCGGTAAAGAACTTCCGTTTCAGGGCAGTCCTGATGTCGCTTTTGAGCAACTGTTTGGCTCAGCGGTTTCTGCCTCTAAAGAGGGAGAGAATCGCTTCAGACTTCAGAAAAAGCTTTTCGATTTCATGGTCGACGATATCAAGAAAGTTGAAAAGGCCATTCCGTCAGCAGAAAAGATGAAGATGGATGCGTATCTTAATGCTTTTGAAGAGCTCCAGATGCGTCATAGTAAACTCGTCGGGATGAAAGAGAATATCAAGGGCAACGCACCACAGTTCACTGACAGGTTTACGTCACTTGTCGAGGAGGTTCGCCAAGAAACACATTGTGATTTGGCCGTTGCTGCTTTGATCGCCGGTCTCACCAACTGCGTCACCATACGTTTGGACAATGCAAACACGGTCTACAAGGCGCTCGGCTTGACGCGAAATGTTCATGGTATTGGACATGACGAAGGCGATAATGGAAAAAATCAATCTGAATGCCGGGATATCATTCAAAAGTATCATATGGAATTGATTGCTACTATGGCGAAAAAATTAAAGGCCGTTCCAGAGGGTAATGGCAACATGCTGGACAATACCATGATTATCTATCTCAGTGACTCTTCAAATAAACACCATGGAGATTGTTTGGAATGGCCTTATGTCATTGTCGGAGGCTGTAGCGGCAAGCTCAAGATTCCCGGTCGTTATATACGTTACCCCAAGTACGGTGATGTGGGTTGTCGCACGATCGGAGACTGGTGGACCACCTTACTCAACGCCTATGGCAACTCGATCAAATACTATGGCAACGAAGATCTTGAGCTGAAACAGAACGGTATGTCTCATGCCGGACCGCTTGCTGAACTTATCGCTTGATCCCGACGAGAGCCTCGGCGAACGCCTTTCCGATGGGGGCCATGATCTTGGCAGCACCAAGGTAGTGGTAGCCACCGTTCGACGCGCCCCTCAGTTGTTTCCATTCTTCCGGGGTAAAGTTCTCCGCCATGAGCTTCATCTTGTTCTCCCAAGAATCCGCCTTCGGATCTTTCTTTTTCTCCTCGGCGACCTTCGCGTCCACCTTCGGCCAGTGATTCTCCATCCGCTCGTGCAGTGCTTCCAACTCGTCGTCCCAGAACGGGGCCGTCTCCACCGCGACGACATTCCCCTTGAACCCGGCGACCACAGTCACTTTCCGCTGAGCCTCACGGAAGTGCATCATCGGGGAATTCGTGTTGCCCCTCATGCCGTCGATGCCCATGACGCCGACGACAAACGGCATCTTCTGGGCTGGCAGGTCCTTTCGCACGTCGCGGATAAAGTGGCCGAGCAGGTCGGCGTACAGGTCGTAACCGCCGGGCTTGTTCTGGTTGGGGTACACTCCGCCATCCACGTAGTCGTTAAACCCCTGAAACCAGACGAAGCCTGCCAGCTCGTAGCCCTGCTTCTCGTTGTAGTCTGGCACCACCCGCTTGATGTCCTGGAGTACCTTCCGCACGTGCGTGATCATCTCGCGGTAGTACACGCCGGTAGCTGCGGTCTTTTCGGCATAGAACTTGGGCCGATCCTCAACTTTAGGAATGCCGTGAGCACCCTCGGGATTCTTGTCCCAAAGTTCCTGAGTCTCCTTTGCCAGGACGAAAGGTCCCGCACTCGGCGGGCGGAAATCGGTGTGCAGACTTCGACCGCCCCACGAGGTCTTGA
>JANPAV010000272.1:0-5964 GCA_031430115.1 Armatimonadota bacterium
GCCATGGCAGCTTCGCTGCTCTCCCTTTAGAAAGTCAATGAAATGGTAATCAGGGCCATTGGCTGAACACATAACTTACAAAAAGGGGAAGGGAAAACAAAAAACGCCAAGAGAAAGACTCTTGGCGTTTGGGATTTTGGGATTTTTGAATATTACTTGTTTCGTCGTCGTCGAGCAACGAGACCAAGAAGGCCAAGTCCGATGACTGCGAAAGAAGCAGGCTCTGGAACGAGACCAACGCCTTTGTAAGCATTGCCAGTTCCGGCAGTTGCAATTGAAGTACCGAGCGATCCAACACCAGTGTCAACAATCTTCACTAAGCGATTGTTTGATGCTTCAACGGTTGCAGCATAAATTGTAGCAACTCCGCCTGCATCGTATTCAACAGCAAGATATCGTGCACCAGTTGTTGCCGTGCCAGTTGCCGTTGAGAGTATGTACTGCTGAGTAAAGGCTCCAGAATTGACGGCTCGGGTGTATTTTACAATTCCGCCACTTGAATCAGTTCTTTCATCAGCTGCGTACATTGTCAATCCGTCCCATGAGATTGCGAGATCAATCAGTCCCGTCGCAGCAACAACAGATGTTGTTGCGACTTGGGCTCCGGTGCTATCAAAAACGCCATTGCTAGCTGCCGTGGTGCTTGCTCGAGTGTAGTAGCCGACGCCATTATTTGAAGCGACCATTCTAGTTGTAACTGTGTTGATTGCAACAAGCCCAGCTGCCGTCAAATTGTCAAAAGTCAGTGTTCCAGACGAAAGACCAGCACCAGTTGCTTGAGTGGCAAAGAATGTGCCAGTTCCGGTTGCGGCCACGCCACGAGCTGCGGAAGTGGTTACAGCCTGGGAAAAACCACCAGCCATGGTAACTTTTCCGACTCGACCAGCAGTTGACAAAGCTGATGTGGCTCCGGCAAGGTAGATGGAACCATCAATGTCGCCCTTGATTCCGCCGCCAACTGAACTTGAGCTGAACCGGAATCCAGTCGTAGCAACGGTAAATCCAGCCGCTCCAGATATTTTGTCCATCTGAAAAACTGAAGCGTCAGTGGTCGTAACTGAGGTTGATTGAATGCCGACAACAAGATCAGCGTTTAAAAATTGTGCGTTTGCAGCGGTGGCGAATGCACCCAAGAGTGCTAAAAATCCAAATTTTTTCATAATCCAAGCTCCAAGAAATCTAATCCAAACGAAACAGCCTTGTCTGTTTGATCAAAAATGCCCCACAAATTGCGGAGACCGTTCCAGTGTATAGCTTGAAACCCCGTAATAGCAAGAAAACGGGCTAGTAAATATACGAGTATGGTTGAGGTTTTTCGGTGAAAAACCTCAACCACATTCTTAGCTTTTGATCAATGACTAAGCCTTTGATCTTTTTCGTCGAACAGCGAGACCAATCAATCCGAGACCTAAGATTGCGATTGAAGCAGGCTCGGGCACTGGATTTGTACCGCCCGGTGTTTGGTTTACAACATCAAGTCGGTTAGGATCCCCAGGATTTGCAAATCCACTTGTAGCATATCCTTCCCAATCGGCGTCACGTACGGTGCCATCCAAGTTGTTGCCTCTGTACTGGCTGTAGAATGCAGTTCTATCGGCAGTTACTTCATCAAAGTTTGTGATGCCAGTTCCGGCTTTTACGTCGCCAAAAATTGCTCCGTCACCAGGCAGTCGTGAAAATGCATCAGGTGTAAATGTACCGATTGTCCCGTTAACATACTTTAGGGCACCATACGCAAAGTCTCCAGCAGCAGCTGTGTCAGTCCAACCTACGCTGTCAACGATGGATCCTCCGAAGTTGGCATCAAGAATTCCATTATTATCCGCATCATAATCGGTACCAGCGACCGGAACAAAACCAGTTACAAGCATGAATGTATTTGAGCCATTTTCCAGAGACCCTCCGCCTGCTACTGATTGGGTGAAAACCGTTGTTCCTGCTTCAATTGCCGAAACATTTGTACCCCACCGCATCATTCCCAACCCATTTGTTCCTAGTGATGTGAGAGTAGTACCCAAGTCGATAACGATGTCAGCTAGTCCAGCACCAGTACCATCACCTTCCATAGAAATAAAGTACATGCCTGACAAACTTGCGTTGCTTGCTCCCTTTATCTCCATAAATTCCCAGCCGTCATCAACACCAGAGGGATTAACGAACAGCTCATTGACTGCAAATTGAGCAAATGCGCAGGGTCCAATGACTCCGGCAAGTGCTACGATTCCTATTTTTTTCATTTATTCCAAGCTCCAAGAAAATTCAAACAAGTTCACCCAGCCACAATGCCAGTACCTCGCTCGATCAAGGATAGTGTGCCACTGAGATGTTAAGAGGGCTTTAAGCCCAGGTTAAGGGTTTGAAATTAATGGACTTGGACGGGTGGAACTGGTAGAGATACCAGTTCCAAGCGTAGCCGTACTACTTCTGAGTAGTCACGTCGACTTTAATCTCGGTCTTATCGGAGCCTTCTTTGCGTTCGGCGGTCAAATTGAATTTTGCCCCAGAATCAAGCTTGCCTTGACAGGTGCCTGTCTTCTTGTCCGCTGTACTCGATTCAGAAGTGGAATAGTCTTTGATTTTGCCTTTATAGAATTCAACTACCTTTGACGGCTCGTCGTTCGTGACTCGACAGCTTATGAAGCTTTTTTCTTTGTCGGTTTCTGCCCGCATCTGATTAGAACCTTGCTCAGTTGACCCTGGATAGAACGGCACACCAAGATCACTTTCGGTGATTACAACGCTTTTCCCTAATGTCGCGTCTACTTTTTCGCCATTGGAATCAGTTGCCTTGAGCGTCATTTCACCGTTGTCAGCTTTGAGGTCAAGATGCTCGCCGTTCGACCCAGTCGCGGTTAGCCCACCATTTTCCCCATCACTCTTAATCTTCAGTTTCTCGCCGTTAGAGCCTGAAAGCGAAACGTCAAATTTGTCTCCCTTTTCGCAACCGATTGCAAAGAGCGAGGCGAACAATATTGCACCCATAAGTAGTCGAGAGTTGATCATCAGCAAATCCTACCGATCCTCCATTGGTTTCGTTTCACATCTAGGTCTATTGGGACTCGTTGTAGGGCTATCGAATTCCCAGAACCAAGGTAACCTTCGCTCACAACCGTATGGGAGTTCACGCCCGACTCAATCGACTTCTTGGCCAAGATGGCAAATGCTTTGACGTAGCAATTGACCATGGATTCTTCAACGAGCGCAGCTTCCTGAACGGGATCGAAGACCTGGGCAGTGCGGTCCGAGTTATCGCCGCCGCCGCACCCGACGCTATTCAATTGCCGCCGGGAACCGCTCCGTTATTACAGAACCTGAAGGGACCGAAACCGGCATTGGTTTTACGAACCGACGTAGCGAATGTTTACGGCAAATCTTTGCCTCGAAAACTCTTTAGCCAATTGATCGACAATGCCGTAGAGCAGGCCCTGGTGCTTGATGCCGCTTGCGTGGTCGTCAACTTATTGATGCTGCCAGATCAGCCCGAACTCCATGAAGGCTGCGTCGCGAATATTTGTCGACTTAAGCCGGAGTGCAACCGTTACGGAATTCCGCTAATGGTAGAGCCCTTGGTGATGCAATCCAATGCTCAATCTGGTGGATATATGGTCGATGGAGACCTAGAGAAAATCTTACCGCTCGTTCGCCAGGCAGTTGAGCTTGGAGCTGACATTATTAAGGCAGACCCTTGTGACGATGTTTCGCAGTATCACGAAGCTATTCGAATCGCGTGTGGCACGCCGGTCCTCGTTCGAGGCGGCGGAAGTGTCCCGGACGAGGTCATCTTGCAACGAACATTTGACCTCATGCAACAAGGAGCCAGTGGGATTGTTTACGGTCGAAATGTCATCCAACACAAGAACCCAGCAGGAATGACAAAAGCTCTCATGAGCATTGTTCACGAAGGTGCTTCGGTTGATCTTGCGTCGAGACATTTGGCATGAAAACGATTCGCTTCGGAATAATTGGTTGCGGACTGATGGGGCGAGAATTTGCTAGCGCGGCAGCCCGATGGAAACACTTAACTGGAATGACGGCAACTCCAGAAATCGTTGCCGTTTCCGACGTGAATCCTTCTGCAATGGAGTGGTTCGAGGCTCCGTTTTCTACCACCGACTATCGAGAGTTATTGGCAAGAAATGATGTCGATGCGGTCTATGTAGCCGTCCCTCATAATCTCCACGCTTCCATTTATGTCGATGTAATCCAAGCAGGCAAGCACCTTTTCGCCGAGAAGCCGTTCGGGATTGACCTTGCGGCGGCGGGCGAAATCATGGATGCCATTCGCGATCATCCCGAAGTTTTAGTTCGATGCTCAAGCGAGTTTCCCTTCTTTCCTGGCGCCCAACGGATTGCGGCAATGGTTGCGTCGAATGCGTTTGGGAAGATTTTGGAGGTTCGGGCTGGCTTTTGCCACGCGTCGGATATGGACCCGACCAAGCCAATCAATTGGAAGCGCCAAGTTGCGACGTGCGGCGAATACGGTTGCATGGGCGACCTTGGGTTGCACGTCCTCCACTTACCAATCCGATTTGAATTTGATGTCAAAAATGTTCGTGCCTTCTTGTCAAAAATTGTCGACGAGCGACCAGACGGCAGAGGCGGAATGGCACCCTGCGAAACATGGGACAACGCCATTTTGGCGTGCGAAGCCCATGCGGGTTTTCCGATGATCCTTGAGACCAAACGGATCTCACCGGGAGATACAAACTCTTGGTATTTGAGTATTTACGGAACTGCCAACAGTGCCGAATTTTCGACGCTTTCTCCCAAGACGTTGCGAACGATGCCTTATAAGCAAGGCGAGCCTCAAGCATGGCACTCGGAAAGCCTCGGATATTCCTCGGCGTATCCAACGGTCACGGGATCCATTTTTGAATTTGGATTCTCGGATGCAATCCTTCAGATGTGGGCGTCGTTCGTCGACGAAGTCGCGGGCAATTCGCCCAAGTTTCGATGTGCAACGCCAGACGAAGCATTTGCAAGCCACCGCCTCTTTACGGCGGCACTGGAGTCACATCGAACTTCCCAGGTTGTTGAGGTTTCATGATTGTCGTCGCTGGGCACCTTTGCTTAGATATCATTCCTGCTTTAACAAGCGAGACGGTGATGCGCCCCGGAATTTTAGTAGAAGCGGGAAAAGCGCAGCTATCAACGGGTGGAGCGGTCTCCAACGTTGGAATATCGTTGCATAAACTTGGGGCAGATGTTCGGCTCGTAGGAAAAGTTGGTGATGACGCTTTTGGTCGGATCGTTCTGGACATTCTATCGTCCGACGGCTTGGCAGAAGGCATCGTCGTGGATTCAATCGGCGATACTTCGTATACCGTGGTCGTCAGTCCGCCAGGACACGATCGGACGTTTATTCACTGCCCTGGCACCAACGATACGTTTACTGCCGCCGATGTGCCCGATTCCGCACTCGTTGGGGCTTCGCATTTGCATTTTGGCTATCCGCCCCTCATGGCCGCGATGAGCGCCAACGGCGGAGCAGAACTGGTTGCCTTGTTTTCCCGTGCCCGTTCGTTTGGCTTGACTACGTCGCTTGACATGAGCCTTCCTGATCCTGCTTCCAAGCAGGGTCAAGTTGGTTGGGAAGAGCTTCTAGCGAATGTCTTACCGTTCGTCGACCTTTTCATGCCGAGCGAAGATGAATTAGCGTACATGCTTCCCTCAATCGGGACGGAAGTACCGGTTTTGGCGGCTCACTGTCTTACGCTTGGAGCAAAAGAAGTTGTCCTTAAGTGCGGTTCGCTGGGAGTCTACGGGATTGGTCAAGATCGCGTTGGGAATTGGCAACCTTGCTTTCCGGCCGAAGTGGTCGGTACGACTGGATCGGGCGATGCGACGATTGCTGGTTTCCTCTACGGTCGATCGATCGGACTTTCGTTTACCAAATGCCTTGAGGCAGGGTGTGCGGTTGGCGCTTGTTGTGTACAAGTCGTAGACGCGGTCAGTGGCATTGTG
>JANPAV010000273.1:0-5767 GCA_031430115.1 Armatimonadota bacterium
CCTCCTGCCGTCCGAGTTAAGCGGCGGAATGAAGAAGCGAGTTGGAATGGCGAGAGCGATCGCCCTTAATCCTAGCGTCCTGCTCTATGACGAACCAACCACCGGCTTGGACCCGATCACGACTTACCAAATCGACGAATTAGTTGCCAATTTGAGAAAGACCCTTGGCGCAACCAGCATTCTGGTTAGCCACGATTTAATCAGCGTTCAGCGAACGGCGGACCGGGTGGCGTTCTTGGATCAGGGTGAAATTGTGTTTGTCGGAACTCCGGCGGAATTCCTTTCCGCGAACCATCCGGCGATCCTGGAAGTAGTCGAAAAGTCCCAAGCAAAGACACTTATTAAAAAGTAGTGAACTTGGGAATTGCTAAGTCGTTTATGCGGTTACTGATACTTGGAGTTCAGGAAGAAAAAAAATGAAAAACGTAATGAAGATGTTTATCGCAACTGCTGTCATGGGAATTTTTACCGTATCAGCATTTGCCCAGGACGCTGGTCCTGGCGGAAAGAAAGGCCAAGGTGGCGGACAAACTGAGCGAAAAGCCGGTAAACCTGGTCAAGGCGGTCAACGACGTGGTGCAATGAACATGGACGGAGAAATCTTCGCCAAGCTCAATCTCACTGACGGTCAAAAAGCCAAGATCAAAGCCCTCAAAGAATCCACACAGAAGAAAATGCAGGAATTGATGAAGGCTGCTGGCGGACCTGGAGCCGGTGCCGGTGCCGGTGCCGGTGCTGGCGCAGGAAAAGGCGGCGGATTTGCTGGAATGCGAGAAAAGTTCAAGCCAATTATGGATTCCTACCAAGCCGGTATCAAAGGTATTTTGACTCCTCCTCAATTCGCAGCTTACGAAAAAGGAATGAAAGAAGCTCGAGAAAAGATGAAGAAGCAATTCGGCGCAGGCGGCGGACCTGGCGGAGTTGGTGGCAAGGGCAAAGGAAAGGGCAGCACGCCTCCTCCAACAGCCTAAGCTTAAAGATTAGGTGACCTCAAGAAATATCCTGGCTTATTGCCAGGATCTTTTTTTATGCCAGAGAAGTTTTTATACCAGCGGAATCATCATGCCCCACTCGGGACTTTGATCCGGGTCGTGGCAAAGTCGCTCTCCGATGCGCTGTGCACCAAACTTCTCGTAGAGCTTGTGCGCCATCGTGAGCTTCTTGTCGCTCCAAATCTCCATTCTTTGGCACCCGATCTCCTTTGCCTGTTCAACCGTATGCTGAAACATCGCTGCACCGTAACCCTTGCCACGCCCTTGAGGCAGTAAATAGAGCCTCTCCAATGAACAATCGCATTCTGGACATCGAATCACGTGATCGAGCCAGACCAAAGGATCCTTGCGCTCCATCCCGGGATAATGAGTCTTACCGTCCTCATCAGTCCAAACGATGCCTTCCATTTTATGCCCATAAAAAGGAGTCATCTTAAAGACCTCGAGGGCCGTGGTGCCGACGACTTCGCCGTCAAGCTCGCCAACCCAAAAGAAGCCACCTTTGCCGAAGTACGCCTCGTCGATGTCATAGAGATCGCGATGGTAGTCTTTTGGGTCCCAGGGCCAGTTGTACTCTTCATAGACGGTGCGGATGACATGTTGAATCGCAGGCTCGTCGGCACGAGTTGCAAGCCGAATGGAAAAGGACACACCCAATTATGAATGAATCGATGGATTTCGGGTTTCTAGCCATCGTCTTAATCCGTCAAGTTGACAATGCCTTGCCACGAAGTTGAGAAGCCACTTGCAAAACCAGGCTGAATTCAGTAATAATTGAATCCCTGGATCGTTAGCTCAGTTGGCAGAGCAGCTGACTCTTAATCAGCGGGTCGAAGGTTCGAGCCCTTCACGGTCCACCAATTATTTTCTTACAGAAAATAATTGCCCGCCAAAGCTATTCGAGCCCTGGCGATGAATGTTGCGACGGAGGGCAACCTCTACCCATTTATGAGAATGAGGGCTTACTTTTTGGCAGTATTGCGACGAAGCAGCTCTCGCTACAAGGTGCTCTCTTGAAGAGTCCTTGGATTTTCATGCCACAAAGGCATGAAAATCGGAGGGAGCTGGATCTCGCTTCATTCCAAGTTCAATCGATCCAATGAAGCGAGGAGGAACGAAGTTCCCGAGGGGGGGACTGCTAGCCAACTGGAGAGATCAATGAGCCCAACAGCCAACGCTCCTCCCCGGGGAGAGGAGCAGAGCTCCCGAGTGGATTATCGAGCCCTAGCGAAGATAAGACAGAGGGGGTGAATTCCCCAGATATCTCTCTTGTCAGAGAGATCGGCAAGCCAATTCAAAAAAGGAAACAAAGCATCACGATTTGGCGAGCCGTGAGAGTAGTTCATTCGGAAATAGTTTTGCTCCAAAGGCCCGAAGGGCTGATATTTCTCAGCCCAGTTTGACGAACAGAGGAACGTAGTTCCCAGCGACCTGTCCGCCGAAGCCGACTTGACCGCCGAAGCCGCAGGCGAAGGAGGAAGGAGGGCTGGGTACCGATCCAGAATCTCAAGAGGTCTGTAGGACCGAGATACGTTCAAACTGCTGCCACCGCTAGGAAGTACCCACCGGACTAGCCCTTGGAAAAGACTGCCAAAAAAGCCAGTCATTCCCACCGGAATTCGTCATATAATTCCTCATGGACCCAAAACGCCGAATCGTCTACATCGAACTTCCCAGTGAAAACATCGCTCTCGACGTTCCCGCCGTCGAACCTTGCAAAGGGTTCGCGAAGTACTCGCCGCCCGATCTCGAGAGGAGATCAATGTCAGCAACGATGCCCATCACCAACATGATTTACGACCCTAATCCACAAATCATCAAGCCTTTTCGAAAATAGCCCCAACGGAGCGAAAGTATGTCAGCCCGGCCCGAAGGGCTGGGTACCGTTCCAGAATCTCAAGAGGTCTGTGGGACCGAGATACGTTCAAACTGCTGCCTCAATTGCGACGACGGATTCACACACTCGAACTCCCAACCACAAAGCTCTTGAGGCTATAAAATAGGCTTCCAGTTCTAGGTTATAAGTCTTCAAAGGAACCAACAGCCAACGCTCCTCCCCCGGGGAGAGGAGCAGAGCTCCCGAGTGGATTATCGAGCCCTAGCGAGGATAAGACAGAGGGGGTGAAATCCCCAGATATCTCTCTTGTCAGAGAGATCGGCGAGCCAATACAATATAAACGAAGCATCTCAATTTGGCGAGCCGTGAGAGTAGTTCATCCGAAATTGTTTTGCTCCAAAGGTCTCAGCCCAGTTTGACGAGCAGAGGAACGGAGTTCCTAGCGAGGAGGGCTGGGTTCCGATCCAGAATCTCAAAAGGTCTGTAGGACCGAGATACCTTGTAACTGCTGCCTTCCCTATGAACTAGGCCAACTTCACCTGCCTAAACCGAATGTTCCAAGACCAACTTGCTGTAAAGATTAATCAAGCGCATCTCGTCGATCGAGCTCGCCGGAGCCGCCGCCGTCCGAGGATCTCCGACTACCACTGCCAAACACATCGCTCTTGATATCGCAACATTCAATCGATTCCGATCGAGGATGAAAGACAATAAACAGCTGAATATGTCTCAGAACCAAGGTCTCCCCGAAGCATTGGGGAGGAGCGAAGC
Organism: Armatimonadota bacterium; assembly: GCA_031430115.1. Classification (GTDB taxonomy): domain Bacteria; phylum Armatimonadota; class Fimbriimonadia; order Fimbriimonadales; family Fimbriimonadaceae; genus Fimbriimonas. Next base: position 3,601 of record JANPAV010000273.1, read on the forward strand.
TCCCCGGTGGTCAATTCATCATTCCAAAAGACAAAATCAAAACTGATGATGCATTTGACGAAGGGGATGGTCTTACCACCCAAGCTCTCGAGCCTAAAGAAACCTCCCTACTCAAAGTCCTCTAACTGAGGCTTGTGCTTCGCCCATTCGTACTGAAACACCTTTCGTTGGGCCTTCGCCAAACTCTCTGCCGAGTCGATCTTAATCGAGTGAAAACCACCACCCGGCAAGCCCGTATCCACGCTTACGACCAAGATTGTCAAAGGAGGAAGCTCGTGCTTCTCGCAATACAAATGAATCCGTTCAAGGCACCCACCAAGCCCACTGTAAGCCATTCCTGTACAGTCGCCAACTTCACGATAGGTCAGGATCCGCCTATTTGCCGCCGCAAAGACCAACAACGGCCATATCTGAAAAGCTCTTTGACTGAGATTCGCCATGCTTCCATTCTAGCTAAAATTCAACAAACCGTCCCTAAATCACCCCATAAACAGAGAGCCAGAGACCCATTGGGTTTAGTCTTTTGGTTTGACCGCTTGCCATGCGCCTTTCCGCCATGCATACTGAAACTCTGACTTACTGGTGATGGAGTCCGCCACAGGCATCAGGAATTCAACAATGAGGTTACAGCAAACGGCAAGGTTTAACCCATTGCTAAGGGAATTGTTATGGATGAACTGCTTCCAATCACTTTGCCGATTCTTGTCGTTGTAATATTCTTGAGTCAGGGCCAAAGGTATCTCTTTCGGAATCCCAGTACTTCTGAACTCGAATGTTCGCTCGAGGGCATGTTTAAGCAAGTCTCCACGGAAAACAAGTCCTTGTGCGAACTCGGAAAGGTCAAAGTAGTCTTTCACCCGCGTGTTGCTCATGCCCTTGCTAACAATTGTCTCGAACTTCTCCGCTATTGAGGCCTCAGGCGGATATACCATCAGTTCTGGTGCTGGATCCCCAAGTAACGTTGGGTAGGTGATTTCGTATGGCGGTGGCGTAATTTGGTCACCAAAAGAGACATCAAGATTGATATGGCACGGTGAATCGGCGAGGAGAGCCGGAATCTTAATGTCAAAGCCCGGATATTCGCGATCTTTTCCGGCATCGCTGATCTCGATCCCATTGACATCGAATGAGAGTCCGTCGTCGGCTTCCAGCTGGCAACACTCAATGCAAATTTCTCTCAATTGCTCAGGATTGAATTTGCCTCTTACCGAAAAATCAGCGTCCTTAGTGGATCGATGATTCTCGCCTAAGTAAATTGGCATGATCATGGCGCCTTTCAGGATGAAATTGTCCTTATGCCTGGTTTGAGAGAGGCGGTAGAAGAATCGCTCCAAACCGTAGCGAACAAATAGTCGTTGCACATCCACATATCCATTAATCGACTTGGCGAGGCTTTGGAGCTCCGTTTTGACTTGATCGGGGTCTTTCACTGATTCACCTGTAAATAGGGCTTCATCACGTTCCATACTCTGAGCTTTTTGGCGCAGAGATAGAGCTCATCTGAGGTGAAGAGTTTTTTCTTGAGAGCATCATTAAGGGCTTCGATGGCGATCTCCATTCCGACCTTGTTGCGGAACTTCCAGCAGTCAATCACAGTTCGGACGGGTGTGGTGAATTGAACGGGCGTACCCTCTAGCTGGCGTATTTCTATGTCGCCCCTCAGTGAGTCTGGAGTAATCCAAATGACTCGGGTCGGTACGAATGGAATGGTGGGCTTCCAACTTTTTCTTGGGATGGCAATCCAAACGGCGTAAGGTGCTTGCTTTCCGATTTCATGGAACTGAAGAGCGCTGAGCAGACAGATAACCGCTTGAGGAACAAGCGTAGCAACTTCTACCAACGATCGATTGCCCGACACATTGCCTTTCGGCAGCGTATAAAGCCCTCTCCCAACTCGCTGGACATCACCTGCCTCTTCCAACTTACTTAGGTAGCCCTGGCTGACTCCTATGTCCTTCAAATCTCGTGGACGCAAGACCCCCTTGCGCTTTGCAAGATCTAGGACGAGCGTTTTCTTGCTGCTCATAAGTACATTATTCACAAAACCTAGGCAGTTTTCGATAAGTGCCGAGGTTTTGTGAATAATCAAAATCATTCGTACTTGCATACCGCCCTCGCCCTCGGCCTTGCCCTCGCTATCGCCCCCGCTTTCCCTGCTAACAGCTAA
>JANPAV010000274.1:0-5150 GCA_031430115.1 Armatimonadota bacterium
CATGAGATCAATGGGAATTGCGTGGTAATGGTATGCCCCAGTTGGTTGAACGTGGGCATTGTTGAGGTCGATTCCTAAGTACTTAACTCCGTTGATAACTCCTTCCCAATGCCATCCTGATGATCGGTCATTGTTCCACCATTCGGCGGTGCCCGGATCAAACGGAACACCGTTTACCGCGACTCCAAAGTCCTGCATTCTGAGCTCGGTTGTTGTTTCGGCTACTTTTGGATGAGCGGGAACTCGGAAGTTGTACTTCTGGGGGCTAATCGCATTCGGATTTCCGTTTCCGGGAAACTGCCCCGTTTTGTGGTCTGGCATTCCGTTAGACGTGATGAATCGATACTCACCTTTTACTTCAATCTTCACTTCATTCTTGGTCGAGGTTTGAAGCAAAACAACATAGATGGCTATTCCTGTCATGTACTCATCATAGATGGTCGTTGTTTAGAATTTATTTGGGAAGGTCAAAAATCACGACGGTAGACTAACTTAACTTTACGGGCAACGGCGCCAGTGATACATCCTATGAAGCCGAACCTTATTCTGGATTTCGATAGCACTATTGTCAGCGTCGAATCACTCGATCTACTTGGTGAAATTTCCCTTGCGAAACATCCGGAAAGGATAGATCGTCAAGCACAGATTGAAGATTTGACCCGCCAAGGAATGGAAGGCAAACTTGACTTCCGAGAATCATTACGCCGACGCATAGAACTTCTCGATGCAAATCGAACACATCTTGACTTGCTCATTAGGAAGCTTCATAGGCTTGTATCACCATCCTTTCTTTCGCACAAAAAGCAAATCCAGAAGTGTGCCGATCGAATTTATGTTATAACTGGTGGATTTCGGGAGTTTGTCGAACCAATTCTTGAGCAATTGAAAATTCCGATCCATCATCTCTATGCCAATACGTTCAAATTCGACTCCGAAGGCAACATTGTTGGCTTTGACGAAAACAACCCACTAAGCTTGGCGGGCGGAAAGGTTGAGGTGGCAAAACAACTCGGGCATCTTAGACCGCTGATTGTTGTGGGTGACGGGTACACCGACTACCAAATCAAAGAAGCGGACGCGGCCGACAAATTCTATTGCTTCGCCGAAATTGTCAAACGACCATCAGTAAGCGAAAAGGCAAATCGAGTTGTCTATGGCATCGACGAGGTTCTCGCAGAGACCGATTTGCCAACTAGATATTCCTTTCCAAGAAGTAAAATTAAAGTTTTGCTCCTGGACAATATAGATCAGGAGGCTGCAGAAAAATTTGTCAACGAAGGCTATCGCGTGGAGCAAATAGGCACAAAACTAACCGAGGACGATCTGGTCAAAGCAATAAAAGATGTTTCTGTCATTGGTGTTAGAACGCGAACCAAGCTCACTCCGCGGGTTCTCTCTGCCGCATCGAAACTGATGGCGATTGGTGTTTACAGTGTTGGTACTGATCATGTCGATATTCATGGAGCTGGAGCCAAAGGCGTCGCCGTATTTAATGCTCCCTTTAGTAACACGAGGAGTGTCGTTGAGTTGGCTCTCGGTGAAGCAATGGTGCTGATGAGAAGGGTCTTCGAACACTCAACAAGCTTACATAGTGGCGTTTGGAGTAAAACTGCGGATCGATCATATGAAATTCGAGGCAAGAAGCTAGGAATTATCGGCTACGGAAACATCGGGTCGCAACTGTCCGTGATTGCCGAAAGCGTCGGAGTCGAAGTTATCTACTATGACATCGCAGAAAAGTTAAGTCATGGAAATGCAAAGCGGGTGCTTTCTCTTCAAGACCTACTGAGACAATCGGACATTATTAGCGTCCACTTTGATGGTCGTGCCAGCAACAAAAACCTTATCTCGGACAAAGAATTTGAAGTGATGAAGACGGGCGTCATTTTCTTAAATCTTAGCCGCGGAACAGTCGTGAACTACGAGGCCCTTGCCAAGGCGGTGCTAAATGGCAAAGTAGGAGGTGCAGGTATCGACGTATTCCCGAACGAGCCGAAAAGTAATTCTGAACCCTTTGAATCAGTTTTGTGTGGTCTGCCAAACGTGATTCTGACTCCGCATATTGCGGGCAGCACGGTTGAAGCTCAACGAAACATTGCCAACTATGTTTCCGAGCGGGTTGTCAAATTCCTTGCCCAAGGGGAAACGCTCGGTTCGGTATCGTTGCCGGACATTTATTTGCCTCCAATCACAAAAGGCATGAGGATTTTGCACATTCACTCTAACGTGCCAGGAATTGTAGCTAACGTAAGTTCAATTTTCGCTCGGCACGGTGTAAATATCGTTGGGCAGAGCCTAAAAACAAAGGATTCGGTAGGCTATCTGGTAACAGAAATTTCTGATCGAATTGCGGATGAGGTGCTTTTGGAGATACGCGAGGTCGATGAAACGATTAAACTAAGGGTTGTATACCCATGAACCCGATCGTACTTGCTCCCGGTCCAACTAAAGTCCACCCTGAAATGGCTCAATGGCTTCAGGATGCCGTCGATGAAGGCGCAGTTTGGCAGTCCCACCGCTCACCTTGGTTCCTTGAAATGTTTGAGGATGTGGTTAGCCGGATCCGCACGTTGCTGTCTGTTCCTGACACTCACAAGATCTTGTTCATGAACTCCTCGAACGAGGCATGGGAACGGGCAATGCAATGCCTTACTACCGACGAAACATTCCATACCGTTGGCGGGGAATTTGCGATGCGATGGCATCAATATGCGGGATGGCTTGGACGAAAGGCGGTTGAATGGAAGTACACCCACGAATTTGATGGCAACTTTGGCGAGATTGAAGTTCCCGCCACTGCAGAAGCAATCTGCATCACCAACAACGAGACCAGCATCGGACTCTGGACTCCAGAAGATCAGATTCACCAGCTAGCCAGACGATATCCGGACAAAATGTTCATGGTTGATGTTGTATCGTCTATGCCTCATTGCCAACTTGATTGGAGCTTGATCGATGTGGCAATGTGGTCCATCCAAAAAGGATTCCACTGCATCGCTGGTTTATCGGTTGTTGTCGTTTCGAAGCGGGCATTAGAAAAAGCTGACAAGCTTGAAAAGACGCAGAGCATCGGATCGTTCCACGCATTCAACCGCGTAGCTGGTTATGCCGATCAGAACATGACGGCCGAGACACCGAACGTACTTGCGATCTACATCCTTCGAAAGGCGGTCATAAAGTACCAGTCGATTGGGCTTGACGCATTGCGCGCCGGTGTACGAGACCGAGCCGCCGCGTTTTACGCCGCTTTGGAAGATACTTCTTTCGGTTGTTTGGTTAAAGAAAAGGCTTATCGTTCGCCAACCTTGTTTGCGGTTAGCTCGGGTTCTTTGCATGCGAACGACCTGCGCGCGAAGTGGGCCAAAGAAAAGAACATCTGGACCGGTGCCTGTTATGGACCGCTGAAAGATGGCAACTTCCGAGTTGGAAACTTCCCGATGCACACAGCTGAAGAGCATGAAGCAATGCTGAATGCGATTCGGGAAGCGTCTTTGGTGGGCGTTTAGTCTTCAACCCGGTGAACAGTTGCCCAGATCTCACGTTTGGCGTCGAGGTCTCGGAATTGTTTGCGTCCCGGAATGATGTCCAGATAAATCGTAGCGATCTCCTGAGCGCGCATCGGGACGGTGATTCGGGCCGCCTCGATTCCGAACGGTTCTAGCTTTTCAGTTTCGGTGGTCAAGTAGGAGTTCTTGTCAGCCCGAACAGATAGTTCCTGAATGACTTCTCCCATCATATTGGTCTTGTAAGCTTTAGCAATCGGGCCAGGCAAGGTGACTTCGACATCGGCGTTAATTCCGTCATATTCGACGAGGCGAAGTACGTACGGATGCCCCATCCCTTCGCAAGCGTAGGTTGTTAGTCCACGCTTGCAGAATGATTCTTGTTCTCGGTAGAACGCGGTTGCGAGGACGTTGGGCGAATGGACGGTTACTGCGGAGAAGTCCGTTGGTAGAGGCGGCAAATCTGCCAATGGAACCGAGCCGAAATTCGGCGGCTCCGATCGGTCACGATATCTTGGATGGTTCTTATGCAAGCCACTGGATCGACGGATACAGGCTGCATTAGTGATTCCATTGTGAGGAAACAAGCGGTAGGAAGTCGCACCCGACAGCGAACGATTGTCTCCATCCCACGGATCGAACGACAATACAACATTTTCAATCCCGCTTTCGGTCAGAAACCACTGCTGGCTACCTGAATGGCTGATGAGAATTCCAGAACCGTCGGTTTGCGTAACATCCACAAAAGTCTGAGAGGTAAATGCACCTTCGACTTCCTCGAACCACTGAGGGCTTGTCATCCAGTCCGCTTCTGGATACTTGCGTTTCCCGCTCGCCCCTTTCCCAACCATCTGAACAGCGTACGGCGAATCTGTTCGTATCACGTCTCCTAGGCTAAAGCTAGGAACCCTCATTCGCATACTTCCCGCATATCCAGGGTCGAGGGTTTTGCCATGAAGACCAAGTCCCTCAACTGTCATGTAGATTTCTAACTCGCCAGTTTCGGGGCGTGCAACAAATCTGAGACAAGCCGGAGTGGACGTACCCAGCAGGATTTCAAGAATTGCTTCACCTTTATATACTTTGTAGTTGGGATTGCGATTTGAAGCTTTGTATTGCTTTCCACCAGCCCCATAACTAAAGGTTAAGTGGAGATTACTGAAAGTGCCTTCGTCGTTAGAAAGCTCGATAATCGTGCCGGTGGAAATGTCGATTCTTACTAGAAATTGTTCTGATTCAAATATCGCAACGTCGTCAGTAATCTTCCAAATGTGTTCGGAATTCGCAGGCGAACTTAGGGCGTAACCAAGTCGCCTGAAATCGTAGGTCATTACTTTTTCATCAGTGGCACCTGCTCGCCTGGCCAGCCTATCAACTGGATCGTTCACGCTTAGTAGACTGCCAATAAATTCAAACTGAGCCTCGGCAATATGGCCGCACAAACCTTCGCATTCATGATTGTCGTGATGCTGGGCGGCAAGGAGATTTCGCCAGCACTCCTCTAGTTCCCAGGTTGGGTAAACATCCCACGGTTCGTAGGGACGACCGAAAAGGCCTAAAATTGCGGATGCCGTCTCGGCTTCCAATATTCGATGCTCTAGTTCCGCAGACCGCTTCGGATGGTTGTCGCCATTCTTGCCAAGTGTC
>JANPAV010000275.1:0-3629 GCA_031430115.1 Armatimonadota bacterium
ATGAGGATTGTGCTGATATCGTAAAACGTTCCGAATGTAGGTCCGAAAAATTCATACGCCAAGTAAGCCAAGGCTCGTTCATATGCCTGCCCACCTTTTGCAAACTGAGCCTCGGGAATCATCATGGTGGTGACCAGGCTTGAACCAATCAGAGCAAGACTCATGATGATTGCCGCAGTTAACAGCAATTTTTTGGTATTTTTGATCCGACCAACCGGATTTTCTACGGAGTCTCTTTTGTTTCCCTTTACCAAAGGCATGACCGAAACCCCGGTCTCAAAGCCAGACAGCCCAAGGGCAAGTTTTGGAAAGATAAAGGCAGCCACTAAGAAAAGCATCACCGGATTACCGTTGTGGTACTTAGGAGTCATTAGCTTGGTGTGCCAATCGGCAATGTACTCCGGATTCTTTAGGATCGTGAATATTCCGTGACCAATAACAATGCTGTTTAGAAATAGGTACGCGACGACTAGTATCACAGCGATACTAACTGCTTCCTTAAATCCTTTAAGGAAGACAATTGACAGTGAAAAAACCAGGCAAAGGGTAATAGCAACTTGGTTTCCGTGGAGATGAAGATTAAAGTGCTGCGTCAAATATTGGTTTTCAATGATGTGGACAGCAGCGTCAGCGGCTGACAATGTTATAGTTATGATATAGTCTGTAGCCGCAAAACCTAACAAAACGAGTATGAAAGCTTTGCCTTGCCACCAACTCAAAAGCTTTTGAAGCATCTCGATCGAACCAGATCCGTGAGGGCTTTCTTGAGCAACCCTGGCATACACTGGATAAGCACCAAAAAGGGTCAAAAGAACCAAAATAATGGTGGCAAATGGTGAAAGGTATCGAGCGGCTTCAAACGCGATGAAAGGTTGGTAGCCCAAGGTCGAAAAGTAATCGACGCCAGTAAGGCACATGACTTGCCACCAAGGATGTACTTTGTGCTTCTTTTCGTGCTTCCCCGATTTTGGCTCATGAGGACCAGCTGGTTCATCTACATGACCTTCCAAAAGCCACTTTGCAAGCTTTGAACGCTTCGTGGCCTTCGAGGACGACGGTAACTTTATTTCCATACAGACATGCGCTTGGCGCTTTTATTTAGGATAGCTTATCCTGCTATGAAGATACGAAGGTTCTTGATCTCCAGATTCAATTTAGGAGACCGAATATCCAACAAATTGTCACAGATTCTCGCTTCTCAATTTCGGGCTCACTCGGTTGGTCGGTAAACTGAACTCGATTCATGGCGAACTATATCTGTAGCGTAGGAATGGAAGTCCACGCGGAACTGGCAACAAAATCAAAGATGTTCTGTCGTTGCCAAGTTGCTTTTGGCGGAGAGCCCAATACCCGAACATGTCCGGTATGTCTTGGCTTACCCGGAGCAATGCCTGTTCCCAATCGGGCTGCAATCGAGATGGTCATCAAGACTTCTCTTGCGTTGAACTGCAAAATCGCCATGAACAGCATCTTCCACCGGAAGAACTACTTCTATCCGGATCTACCCAAGGGTTATCAGGTTTCCCAATACGGCGAAGAGAATCCGCTTGGCTATCACGGCTACCTCGATATTCCTGCGGCGAATGGTGGAACCAAGCGCATTGGAATTCGACGGGTTCACCTAGAGGAGGATACGGGCAAACTCATGCACCTACCAAGCGGGGGCAGCGGTGTGGACTACAACCGAGCCGGAACTCCGCTGATGGAGATCGTAACCGACTTCCCCCCCGATATTAGCAACGGTGATGAAGCCAAGGAGTATCTCTCTCAACTCCGCCAGATTTTGATGTATCTCGGAGTTTGCGACGGAAAGATGGAAGAAGGGTCTCTTCGATGTGAGCCAAACATTTCTATCCGACCAGAAGGCCAGAAAGAGCTCGGAGTCAAGTCTGAACTTAAGAACCTCAACTCATTCCGATCCGTACAAATGGGAATCGCGTTCGAAGTTCGACGCCAATCCGCGATGTTGGATGCCGGTCAGAAAGTCCTTCAAGAAACCCGAGGCTGGAATGAGCAAAAGGATTCTTCCTTTGCTATGCGCCTCAAGGAGTCAGAAAACGACTACCGCTACTTCCCGTGCCCCGACTTGGTGCCGATGCAGTTCACGGAAGAATACGTTGAGGGCCTTCGGTCTTCGTTGCCTGAGCTTCCTCTTGCGAAGTTTATGCGCTACCAAAGCAACTACGGCCTCAGTGATTACGATGCAAATCTTCTCACCGCCGACGTCGAATGGGCCCAATGGTTCGAAGTAGCAATTGCCAAGGGAGGAGAGCCAAAGGCAATATGCAACTGGATGAACTCCGAATTTGCGAAGCTGATCAACGAAGAAGGCATTCGTGCCCGTCAAAGCAAGATCACACCGGATCACTTGGTTGATTTGACAAAATTAATCGCCGATAACACGATTAGCGGAAAGATTGCGAAGCAGGTGTTCTTAGATTCTTACAAGACTGGGCAGATGCCAGGCGATTTGGTCAAGGCGAGTGGTGCCACACAAATAAGTGATGATTCAGAAATTAAGCCAATAATAGAAGCTGTACTTGCCAAAAACCCTGATGTTGTCGAAAAATTTAAGGCCGGGCAGGTGAGTGTTCGCGGATTTTTGGTTGGGCAAATCATGAGAGAGAGCCAAGGCAGAGCAAATCCTGGAATTGTGAATAAACTGCTCGACGAATTGTTACAATAGGAATAACGATGGGAATTATCGCCGCTACTGCATTTATCCTGGCAACTCAAGGTGCGCCTAAGATAGTCACGAAGTCTGAGGGAATGGCTACCGAAGCTCGTCTGAATGAGATCTGGGATCACATCGATAATCGATTCATTACTCAGTCCGATGTTTGGTTTGAATTAGGCGAATTTCCATCCTGTGTCGCCTTGCTCAAAGTTCAGACTGGTTACTCTCCTGATGACTACGAGATGATGACCAATCTTGGTTGGATGCTTGAGAACATCGAACGATATGGGGAGGCTAGGGCGGTCTATTTAGACTTTGGAACTCGACATCCGAAGATTGGAGATGCGATGTTTGCCCTCGGACTATCCTATTCCATCAAGAAGGAATATGCTGAGGTCATCAGGGTTTTGGAGCCTACATTGGTCAACAATCCAAGTCCAAACACTTATCGAACCCTCGCTCGATCCTATGAAATGCTTAAGAAACCCTTAGACGCAATCAGGATTTGGGAATTGGAGCTAAAGAGGTTTCCAAACGAACTTTCTGCCATCGCAAACATTAAGCGTGTGAAGGCAAAAATGGCTGCTGGCGGAAAATAACTACAGATTTCTTATGCAGGTTGACATCCAAATCCATGTTCAACCTAAGTCTTCTCAGGCTAAAATCGTCTTAGAAAGTGGCACTATTCGAGTTTGGGTCAATGCTCCACCTGTCGATGGCGAGGCAAATGACGCAGTCGTCAAGTTGTTTTCTAAGGCTCTGAGGGTTGCGAAGAGTAAGATTTCTATTATAAGAGGAGAAAGTTCGCGAGAAAAGACTCTTCGAATTGAAGGAATTACCGAAAAAGAAATAGTTGAGCGTTTAAATAACGTCTCGAAATGAGAGAAGTCGCAATGAGTGATGCAAATCGAACACAGATGATCGGATCCGATCCTAATCGAACAATGATGGC
>JANPAV010000276.1:0-3360 GCA_031430115.1 Armatimonadota bacterium
CAATGGAATGGCTATTGGTCTCAGATCCACGCCTGCTTTGCTTCGGCGGATAATTGGCTGTATCAAGGGCTTGCGGGTATTCGCCCGGACCCCAAGTATCCTGGTTTCAAACACGTCATTATCAAACCCGCGGTGGTTGGCAATCTAGAGTGGGCTGGTGGACACCATGATTCGCCATACGGACGGATTATTAGTCGCTGGAATCGAGGTAAACAGAAGCTAACCCTGGATGTTACAATTCCGGCAAATACGACGGGAACGGTCTATGTTCCGGCTAAGGATATATCGGTGGTGACCGAAACTGGAGCCGCGATTGCGTTGGCAAAGGGAGTTAAGTTCTTACGAATGGAAAGCGGAGCGGCAGTGTTTGCGGTTGAGTCGGGAATCTACCGTTTTGAGTCGATGCTTCCTGAAAGTGTGTTGGCAAAATAGGAAGAATTCATGAACCGTAAACGAAGTCGTCAACTGGTACTTTCTCTGTTAGTCGCTTTGCCGGCTTTTGTTTTGGCAGATCAACAGGTGGTTTATCCCGCTTCCGCTATGCCTAGGGTAGACATCCACACCCACATGGACGCCAAGTCGGTTGAAATAATGAACCAATGGGGTGGCACGATCAGTATTAGTTTGGCGGGCTTGTTTTGGGTAAAGGATAATGACAATAACAACGCTAGTCCGGCTTCAGTACGGCAGATTCCAGGCAACGATATGGTGTTCGTTCGGGAAAAGCTAAGTGATCGGATTTTGTTTGCTCCCGGCGCGTTCACGATTCCTAGCAACGGCATTTGGTGGAATGTCAATGAGATCAAGAAATTTAAGGACCTGGGGTTTGTTGGGCTGAAGTTGTGGCCGCACGGTGCGATCTTATCAACCAAGATTCCTGGAATTCATGAGCATGTAGCCGAAGCAGGGCGACAAGGGATGCCGCTGATTGGCTATCACACCGGCGATCCTGGCGATCTCAAAACTAACAGTGCGGCGTTCCCTAAATACGAAGACGATACGATTGAACTGGTCAAGGCTCATCCTCAGACGACCTTTATTTTTGCCCACGGGTTGTTCATGCTTGAGAACGATCTGGGCATGGCAAAGCTTGGCGGAATTTTTGATAAATATCCGAATGTCTTTGTGGACATAGGTTTCACGCACAACATGCGGCAGACCGCCCAATACACGGTAAGCAAGGCTCGAGCGTTCTACATCAAGTATCAGGATCGCATCTTGTTTGGTTCTGATGTGTTTGCGGCAGGAGGTGATGCGAATGCGTTTCTGAACGAACGAAAGGTTCTCGAAACAAGTTTGATCACTAGCGGTCTGCATGGCGGACCGAAACTGGAAGGGCTGAATCTTCCGGCGGCAACACTGAACCACATCTATTATTGGAACGCAGCTCGGCTGATTCCGCGAGTTCGGCAAGTGCTGGAATCTCAGAAGTTCGGCATCGGATTTGAGTTGGGGCGATTCAAATTTGACCGGTTACCACCGGATGTTACGGTTAATGCGGCTAGGTTTAATGGCAAGAGTGCCGATCTTACGGGAACGGTTGGGAGCGTAGTTGACAGCTTGGTGGTAGAGATTGCGGGCAAGGTTTACCGAGGCATTGACAATCGTGACGGAACTTGGAAGTTGCCTGCGGCAAAACTGGTTGGCTTGAAGCCTGGAACCTATGACGTCAAGGTTACGGCAAGGAATTCAATCGGATTGCAGCGATCGGATACCACGACAGACGAACTGACGATTGGTGCCGTCGAACCGCCGCTAAGCTTGATGGGGAATCGCTTCTTTACATTCAGCACTATCGTACGGGTCCGGCAGATTGAAATGTCTCGCGACACCGCCGAGGGGCCGGACGAATCGATCCTTCATACACCTGAGGAAGCGAAAACTTTTCGTGAAACGATAGAAAAGGGGTGGCCGGGTGCGCGGATTACATGGGGGTTTAGTTGGTTAGCGCTGAAGGATCAGCGATCCAATTATGTTGCACTCAAAAAGCTGGTAGTCAGCTATCACCGGAAGTATGGCGATGAGATCACGTTTGTTCCCGGGGGCTTTTTCGCCAACATGTACAACACGCGGGATCAGGTCAACCGAGATTTGCACGATGGATTAAAGATGGTATCGGAAATGGTTGGAGGGGGTTACCGTCCTAAGTGTGTGATTGCGGGATTTCTTTCTGCAGACAATCTTCAATATCTAGCCGAAAAAGAGGACATTCGAGTCTGTCAGGGCAATATTTGGAGCCAGTACGCGGTGGACAATGGCGATGGTGAGGGCTCAATCAACTATCCTTACTACCCATCACGCGAGCATTTCTGCAAACCGGCGCAAACCAAAAAGGACCAGATTGATTGCGTCAACCTCGATGGTTGGACGGTGGATTTCTTGTGCGCCAGATATCCAGTGGCGAGAATGATCAATGGCATTCGCTGTGGCAGTCGGCAAGGGGTAGGTCCAATCGAGACGCTCCTTCGGATGGGTGACGAGCAAGGATCAAATGCGATGCTGGCTACTACCGCCGCGCACTTCGACACCGGATTTGCGCTCAACAACTTTGCCTGGGTAACGTGCATCTGGGAGATGGGTTTGGTGGAAGGTCGCAAGATTTACGGCTATGGAGGACGCAACGGAATGGGCGGATTGTCGATCTGGCTCCGGGAAATGCGGCGACGTTGGCCCGAAGCAAAGTGCATCACTCAGGGCGAGTTTGGAATGGTGTGGCGAAAAGAATTCAGGAATAACGACAAGATAAACTACCGCTTTGCCGAGCGCGGTTCTGGCATAGGTGGATCAGATGCAGAGATGGAAATTCGCTGGTTTATGAACAAAGATTTTCGGCTTGCCCTATTGCGGAACTGGAAGGACGGAACCCCGGAAAAACTCATTGACTTCACCCGTTACGACGTCCCTGCTCGAGAACCTGCTGATCCGACACCAGGGCAACACAGTCGGAACTGGAGTTTGTTCAATCGGCTTAACCAGAAGGGCGTTCGTCCTCAAGACAAGCCAATCCCAATTGGACAACTGACGCTCGATGAGCAGGCATTCGTTAAGCGCCGCTATCCAGATTTGTTCAAAGGTAACTAGTATGAGTAAGATACGCCCTTCCCTTTTAGCGATTTGTATGCTGATTCTGCCGATGACGGCACAGGCAGAAGAAAATCCTTCAGGTTTTGTTTTGAAGTCCGAGTCGTACCAACACTTCATTGAAGGATTCAACAAGGGCGACAATGAGCTATACAAGGGCCTTTATCCGAACGCGAAAGCTTGGGGCTTTTTGAAGGATAATATTCCCCTGTTGGATTGTCCCGATAAGGATATTCTCTCGACGTACTATTTCCGATGGTGGTCGTACCGCAAGCACAT
>JANPAV010000277.1:0-24122 GCA_031430115.1 Armatimonadota bacterium
CCGACAATTTCCTTCCACCGAAACATCTGGCCACTATTGGCTATGCGCGACAAGTTGACTGGTGAATCGTCTATCGTTTGCTTATAGAAATGCACTAAAGTGCGCCCTCAGGCAGCATCGCGAGAAACTCTTCTTCGGTCAGTACGGCAACTCCAAGCTGTTCCGCTTTGACTAATTTTGATCCTGCCCCAGGTCCGGCGACAACGTAATTCGTCTTTGCCGACACAGACCCGGCAGCCTTGCCACCCATTTTCATCACGGTCGCCTCGGCATCTTCTCGGGTGAACTTCTCTAGCTTGCCGGTAAACACGAACGTTTGACCTTCAAAGATATCGCTTACCGGTGCCTCAGCTTCGACTGGAGCAACTCCTGCAGCCAGGAGTTCTTCGATTACTCTCAGGTTGTCTTCGTCTTCGAACCATAGTTCGATCGAGCTAGCCGTCTTGCCTCCTATTCCTTCAAGCCGGATCAGATCATCGTACTTAGCCTGTTTCAACTTTTCAAGGGTGCCAAATGACCGAGCAAGGTCTTGAGCGCCCCGCTCTCCAACATCGGTTATCCCTAGTGCAAAAAGCAAGCGAGGCAGGGGTCGGGTCTTCGATTCTTCGATTGCAGCAAGCAGGTTCTCCACGGATTGATCGCCCATTCGGTCCATTGCGAGCATTTCGGATTTCTTCCGGTGAAGTCGATAAATTGAGGCGATATCGGTCAAAAAGCCGATTTCAAGAAGTCGATCAATCTGCTTTTCTCCGAGTCCTTCGATGTCCATCATTTTGCGCCCAACAAAGTGTTTGAGGGCCGAGCTAACTTGTGCGGGACATCCTTTCGTATTCGGACACTTTAGAAAGACGAGTCCTTCTTGTCGGACTAATGGAGTTTCGCACGCTGGACAGACGACTGGAGGAAGTGGCTTAACTGCATTCGTTGGGCGTTTTTCGAGCACCGGACCTACCACTTCTGGAATTACATCTCCCGCCCGCTGAACGATGACCGTATCGCCTTCCCTTACATCTTTCCTTTCTAGATCATCAAAGTTATGCAGCGTCGCACGACTAACGGTTACACCACCAACGAAAACGGGTTCGAGATCGGCAACGGGCGTGATGTTCCCGGTTCGTCCTACTTGAACAAAAATACTGTTGAGCTTGGTAAGGGCCTGCTCGGCTGGATATTTGTAAGCAATTGCCCAGCGGGGACCGCGGGCTGTGTTACCAAGCTCAGATTGCAGGGCCTTGCGATTGACCTTCACCACCACACCATCAATTCCAAACGGCAGGTTTGGCCTGGCTTTACCAATCTCATCAACAAATTGAATAATTCCGTTGATTCCGGTCGATACTTTGATTTCAGATCGAATGGCAAATCCGAGTTCCTTGAGATAAGCCAGAGCTGTCGATTGCTTTTCGATTAAGTCATTTGGTGGAAGTCCTAGTTCGATGGCACCAACTCCATAAGCAAAAAAGTTAAGTTTCCTTTCTGCTGTCAAGCGGCTATCCAATTGACGTAGCCCTCCGCTTGCCGCATTTCTTGGATTGACAAATAGTTGTTCGCCTTTGCCTAACTTATCTTCATTCAATTGACGGAACACTGACTTAAGCATGACAACTTCGCCCCGAACCTCGATTCTGCCCGGAAGAGACATGCGGAGCGTTAACGGTATTCCGCGAATTGTCCGGGCATTCACGGTTACATTTTCTCCCGTTGTACCGTCGCCTCTGGTTGTAGCCGTCGTGAGAAGACCATCAACATAGGTCAATGACATTGAAGCACCGTCAAATTTCATTTCTGCGAAATACTCAACTTCTTCGGTGATGCCTAAAAATCGTTTGATCCGGTCATCAAACTGACAGAGTTCGTGTGCGCCAAAAGCGTTGTCCAGGGACAACATCGGTACAAGGTGTTGATGGGGCGTAAAGCCCGAAATCGGCAATGTTCCAACTCGTTGGGTAGGGCTATCCGGCGTTTTGAGCTCGGGATGAGTTGATTCTAATTCAACCAGTTCTCGGAACAAGAGATCAAACTGAGTGTCCGAAATATCGGGAGAATCGAGGACGTAATAGCGGTAATTATGGTGCTCAAGCGTGTGCCGTAGTTCGGCGGCGCGGGCAATGAAATCCATACACCTAGATTACTCAGTCCTTGTGCGCCAAGCCAAATACTTTTGACTGGACGAAGATAGGGACTTCAAATCGAACAGCCAACGCAATTGCGTCCGATGGACGAGAATCAATGATGATTTCATCATCATTGACTCTGAGAAAAACTTTGGCGTAATAAATGTCGCGGAAGAGATCATCGATAACCACTCTTTCTACGGTAGCTCCAAGCTTCTCGATTGTCGTTTTGAGCAGATCGTGAGTCATTGGGCGATCTGGAGTCTCGTTTTCAAGGGGATCGAGGATTGCCTTCGCCTCGGGGAAACCAATGCTAATTGGAAGACGTTTTTCGCCATCGGTTAAGAAAATAAACCGGTGGGGATGACGATCAACATCCATTTCATAGATGCCTTCGATCTGAACCTCTACTGGCTCCATGTCGTCAAAGACGGCGTTGGCGAACTCTTCTTCGGGAAAAAATGCCGGCGGCTGATTCAGCCGATCGTCCATGGAACCTTCAAATTCTTCTGGCATTGTTTATCTCCCTTTTGCTCCTTTCCTATTTTATGCTCTTTTTGGACTCAGAGTATTACCTAATTCGAAAACTAAGCGCTCAATTGTGTCCATGGCAGTAAAAGACGTACCAAGTCCCTTGATAGCCGCATCGGCTTTCGCAACCTCTTCCATTGCTTCTACGATTTGCGCTAGAGAAAGATTTTGTGCTGATCGCATAACCCCATTTTGGACGTAAGAACTTGCGGTACAAAGATTTGGCTTCGATGGAAACATAGCCATAACTTCTGCAGGTGCCGAATCTGGTCGGCATCCGTTTTCAACGCAAATCCGACCTTGGTATAGGAATTTCAATTGCCGAGAGATTAATGGAAAAAGCCTTCCAAAGGCAAAGTCTTCTACTTTCTCCTTACTCCCCAAAACAATCTGAAGCTGCCTTAGAGACTCGCTTACTTTGCCCGAAACGAGATCATCGATCATCCTCCAAATGTTGTATTCACGTGAAGCGACAACGACAGTCTTGATGGTGTGTTCCGAAATTGTTTCTTCATCGCTATATAGAAAAACTTTGTCAAGTTCTTCCGTAGCCGTGGAATAGCTACCGCCAGTCATTTCGACGAGCAATTCAAGGGTTCGGGGTTGAATCTTCTTCCCTCTCCGCATGACTTCTTGGCGAATCATGTCCGAAGTCTTTTTGGGATCTGCATCAAATTTGCCAATCGTGCCGCCCACCGAAGTAACCAACTTTTCCAGAGAAGCCTTCTTTGATCCGCCAGCTTGGCGTTGGTCGTCGGCCGAATCATTGGCAAGGACGAAGATCAACAGAGCAGTCTCAGGTAAAGCTTTCAATGAATCAACGCTAATCTCTTCAACCTTTACCTTTTGCGCACTTCGAACAATGACAGTTCGTTTTGGAGCCAAAAATGGAAATGTTCCTACTGACGCAAGCCAATCGTTTGGGGAACTGCCGTCGGCAAAGAACTCCTCCAAGTCATAGTCATCCTTTTGGAGTCCGGCTTCAGCAATCAAGTCATCAAGAGTAGCCCGCAACAATGCCGGCTCGCTGCCAGTCAATAAAACTACTTTGCCATTGATCGCTTTAGCTAAGTTAAAACTCATCGGGACTTCTGCATCTTCGAAAGAAGACCCTTAAAGTTTTGCACGGATTCTTTGGCTTCCGATACATCACTTGCCAAGATTTCTGGTTGCCCAAACATCTTGTCGGTGAAAAAAAGACCAATTTCGTTTGCCTTGGGACGAAGATCACCCAGGGGTTCGCCAACTCTTGCTAAGTATTCATTGGTTGTTTCGCTCAATAGGCGTCGGTGCCCGGTGAACTTCCAGATCGCACCGATGAACCCAACGTATTCAGCGTCTAATTCGCTTTTAATGACGGAAATCGTTTTGGGGAGGCGTCTAATTCGGATATAGAGCCAAACCCCTACAATTGCAGCAACCCCGATGAGAACATTCAAAACCGATCCCGCAACCCTAAGAATCGCGTTAAAATCGGTTGGCTTATTGTCTTTTCTACCTCCGCCAGGAACTACAGTTGCACCAGCAGTCGCATCAAAAACTACCCATCCTATGTCTTCAAAATACAGTTCAGCCCAGGCGTGTCGATCACTCTCCAACAGCAATTGAGTACCAGCACTATTCCTGTTTTTGGTGTCCGGCAAATAACCAATTGCGTATCTCGCAGGAATCTTGGCAACTCTCGCCATTTGGACAACCGATGACGCAAATAGATCGCAGTATCCTTCGTTGCTCTCAAAGAGTGCGTATTCGACAGGATCGCGATTATCAGGCGTAGCACCTGCATTCGTGTTGTACTTAATTCGGCGGGTAACTTCGTTTTGAATGGCCAATGCCTTTTCGAAGTCACTGGACATTCCTTTCGTGATATCGGCAGTGAGCTTCTTAACAGGATCGGCAATGAGCTTGTCACTCATATGAGCGTATAAGTGCGAGTCAAGAACTTTGGGAACTTTTGATTTAAGTCCTGGCTCTGGAACCTTGTCGTAATTGACTTTCCCTTCATATTTTTCAGAAGTCCCAAGCATGATTCCGCTTACACTTTTGTCGGGAGCTTTTTCACCAACGAAGCTGGGATCGTTTCCGGATTGGGGAATCTCTTTGGTTGAAACCAAAGCAAGAATGTTCATCGTCAATTCGTGATACTCGTCTGAATAGGCTCTTGGCTTCTTGTTTGGAAACCTAAATTTTTCTTCAATTCCGGTTGTTTCGGATCCAACTACTTGTCCGGTAACCCTATCTTTCAGCTGTTCACCCTTGAGAACGGATATTGACCAAGCTCGACCATTCCACACGTTGAAGGATGCAATTCTCAAGTAGTTGGCAACGTCACCTGATACTTCGAAGACCGGATTGTCGCTGAGTCGAACGGGGCCCGTACCGACAGTCGCAACTGACATATTTGCACTATTGCTTTGAGTTGGTGTTGGAGGTCTTAGTCTCGGGGGGCGAACGTTTACGAGACCACTAATCGGTTTGGCTGTAGCCTGAATAACCGGTGCACCAATCAAGCTCAAGACAACAATAATCATTGCACTGCCAAGTGCCCACTCTGCGCCAGCGGCCCATCGCCAAGGACCTTCTCGAAGCAGATAAGCTTGCTCTGAGGGGTTCATTTGTGCGCTTCTTCCATTAACAAAGTAACCAGACAAAAACGCCCTTTGTTGCATATCACGACCATGAGCCCGGGCAAAAAGTGTGGCGAAACAAATCAAAAAAATGAAGAAAAGAAACACGACGAACTTAAACGTATCGTAGCATCCCACAAATCCAAATATTGCGAGAGCCGGAATCGACTGGAAAATAATCGTTCCATCGCGCCAGGCAACAAAAGATCCGAAAATAGTCATCCAAAGGAGCCAAGACGATGGTGTTAGCTCGATCGGAAAAGTGTCTTCCGGAAAGAAAACCAGGTTGAGTTGTTTGGCGACAAAGACAGCGGTCCAAGCTAATACACAGTACAAAATTCCATCAAGTTTCGCGAATTTGGATTCACCAAACTTCGTCCGAACGATATAACTCAGCCCAATGCCGATCGTAACCCCAAAAACCCCAATAAATGAAACAACATTTGTCGCAACTGCTTGACCGCAAGAATAAACCGCGAGCGCGCTACTGAGCCAACAGAGAACGTAGTCAATCCAATTTGCCTTACTCGTATCCTGCCAAGCATTTGCTTTCATTCAGAAACCTCCGGCATTTGAAGAACCAATGCGCCAGCCTGACGGTAACTCTCGTTCATTATCGACGCGTTATCATAAACCCTTCTTTGATCGAATGAAGACGAATCGTAGGTTAAAACCACGACTGGATAGCGCCCTCTTACCCGTTCCAGTGCCGCCAAAAGACTTCCATCGTCAATCGATACCATAACGTAAAACGTCGTACCAGAATCAACCTGTTGAACGGCCTCGAGTAAATCTTCACCGATCTTTTCTTCTCGGTCTCCCATCATCGTGCCTAACATCAAGGCGATATCTTCTTTTCTTTCTGACTCTCCTCGAACCTTTAAGCCTTCTTCCAACAACGGAAAGCTGATTTTTACTCCTTGACGAATCAGTTGCTCAGAGAGATAAAGGGCATGTCCAGCCATGGCATCGAGACTGGATACATTGCCAAGACCAACATCAGATCCTTTTGTTCGTTGTAATAAGAATGAAGCCGCGCCCTGGGAGCCTGCTTGAAACTCCTTCACTTGAAGAGTTCCAATTCTTGCGCTACTTGCCCAGTGGACATGTCGAAGCGAGTCACCGTGTTGATATTCCCGGATTCCCCTAGGTTCAATTCCAGCACCGGACGCCTGTCCGCTCATCGCTTCATTGATTCCCCAACCCGCCGAACTAGGAAGTTCTAAACCAACGGGAATTGGCGATGGCACGACGACGATTTCGGTGGGCTCAGTTTCATAGGAAACCGTCCTTGTCGTCAATCCAAGAGCATCGGTAGCGGTAACTTTCGTGTTCTTCCAACGAAATCGCCCACGCTTGAGTGGCCTAAATTGATACATTGTCCTAACGGGCAAATCGAAAGCAGGGGCGACGGGCAAACTTGGGCCTACGTAATTGTTCGACAAACGTTCAGGTAAATGGTCTTCGACAGTCACTAAGGGACGCTTAAGCTTTCTTTCACTCCAAAGAACGATTTCAATCGTAACCAGCTCACCAACATGCACACTTTTCGGGGCAATTCGCTCTATTCTAAGCGCTTTCGTTGCCAAACTGGATTGAACATTACAAGCAATGATCGTCGAAATTAGCGCAAAGCTCATGTAAAAAAGCGAAGGCGCATTGATAAGCACAGCAACTACGCCGAGAAACATTGAGGCGACGGTTAAGGCGGTACCTGCTACTCGTCGCACCGATTACCCCACAGGTAACGGAGCGGTCACCGTATCGACTATCTGGCTGATAATATCGCTGGCATCGAAGCCTTTCGATCTCATTTCAGCTCTTGTCATCACCCGATGCCCAAGAATGTATGGTGCAACCTCTTTGATGTCGTCGGGACGAACTGAATTCGCACCACTAATGGCTGCCTTCGCTTGACCAGCACGCATAAGATGCAGGGTGGCCCGTGGAGATGCCCCCAATACCAGCTGGTTTGAAGCCCGCGTGGCCCGTACAATGTCAACGATATAGTCTTTGATCATGTCGTGAACAAAGGTGTCGCGGATATCGCTTTGGGTCGCTTTCAGCTCTTCCTCTGTGATCACAACATTTAAGTGGTCAACCGGGCGAGAAACTTGTTGGTCGGTCAAGACCTGTCTTTCTGCTTCACGGTCGGGATATCCGAGTGAAATTCTTGCGAAGAATCGGTCAAGTTGCGCTTCTGGCAAAGGAAAAGTACCGGTCATTTCAACCGAGTTTTGGGTGGCGATGACAAAAAATGGTCGAGGAAGTCTCCTTGTTTCACCATCTGTCGAGACTTGTCCTTCTTCCATTGCTTCCAGAAGTGCGGATTGAGTCTTCGGCGTTGCCCGATTGATTTCATCTGCCAAAACAACATTGGCGAACAATGGTCCTGGTCTAAACTGGAACTCGCTCTCCTTCTGATTATAGATGGAGCTCCCGGTTATATCTGCTGGGAGAAGATCAGGTGTGAATTGAACACGGCGAAACTCTCCACCGATGGTCACGGCAAGTGCTTTCGCAAGAGTTGTCTTGCCGACTCCAGGAACGTCTTCAATCAGAAGGTGCCCTTCACACAACAATGTCACGACGGCCATCTCGACCGCTTCCCTTTTCCCTACAATCGCATGTTCAACTTCATTGACAATTTTGCGAGCAACATCTCCAATTTTTTGATTAGCCACGAAACCTGAATTCCTCTCTGTAGTCTTGCTTGAACATGACTACGCCCTAAATATAGATAGTGTTTTACTCTACAAGGATACAAATTCGAGAAAAAACTTTTTCCGAACCCTATGGTTTGTTCGACCTAACCTAAAATGCTAAACTCAAAGGCGTGCCAGATTGTGTTATTGGGGTTGACTTAGGAGGAACAAATGTTCGGGCGTGCGCATACTTTGAGTCAGGTGAACCAGCCGGAAAGAAGTTTGAAAATCCATCCCGAGGGCAGGACGGAGTCCAAGCCGTCATTGAATCTGTCGCGAGTACTATTCAACAAGCAGTTGGGTCTGCATCTAGTCCACCGAAAGCAATTGGCCTAGCAATCCCTGGTCACGTAGACCATACAAAAGGCATCGTCCGTTGGTCCCCAAATTTTGGCAAAGAAGTTAACGGTGTATTTGAGCCGTGGAAAGACGTCCCCATCCGAGAACCGCTTTCAAAACTTATTGACCTCCCTTTGTTCATGGACAACGACGCCAACATGGCGGCACTGGGTGAATATCGATTTGGAACTGGAAATGGCAACTCAAATGCCTTTGTGATGTTCACGCTTGGTACTGGAATCGGTAGCGGAATCATCCTTTCGCCAGACTCGGTTATTGGTGACGCACGTGGACCACTGATTGTTGTTGGTGGAAACCATGGCGGTGCCGAACTTGGGCACATGATCATCAATATGGATGGTTTGGACTGCACCGCAGGGACCTACGGAACTTTGGAGGCATATTGTCAACGGGATGCCATCATTCGCCGAGCTCAATACAAACTCATGAGGGGTCGACAAAGTTTGTTGAACGACTTGATTGAGGGAGATTACAGTCAAATCACTCCTCGATTGATTTCGGAAGCTTGTGACCAAGGAGATGCAGTGTCTCAAGAGATTTTCAGGGAGATTGGAACCTTTCTTGGCGTAGGAATGGCCAACGCGATTAATATGTTCGCCCCCGACATAATCGCAATCGGAGGACAGGTGAGCAAGGCAGGTAAATGGCTTATGGAACCGGCTATCGTCTCGGCTCAAAACAACGCAATTTCTTCCCTCTTCAATGACTGTACAATCGTTCAGGCTCAGCACGTAGAAGATGCTGGCATGCTGGGTGGAGCCGCACTTGCTCTTGAAGGCACGAAATGGGCGAAGAAATGACGCGGGTCGGGCAACGGTAAAGGTAATCTAGGCGAAGCAAATGACGGAAGTAATCATGCCCAAGATGGGCGACGGAATGGAAGAAGGCACTTTGTTGGAGTGGCTCAAAAAAGAAGGCGACAAAGTGAAGTCGGGCGAAGTGATCGGCACGATCCAAACCGATAAGGCAACGCTTGAACTTGAGGCACCTGGAAGTGGCATCCTTTCTGGAATATTGTTACCGGCCGGAGGCACCGTGCCCGTTGGAAAAGCAATTGCCGCCATTCTCAAAGAAGGCGAAAGCGTTCCGGCAGGTTGGGGTACAGGCTCAGGTTCTGCACCGGCAGCATCAGCTCCAGCAGAATCAACACCAGTCGCTGAAACAGCCGCACCAGCGGCAACAACCCATTCTTCTGAGCGTATCAAAGCTTCACCGTTAGCGAAAAAGATTGCCAAAGAACAAGGCATTGATCTTGCATCAATCGTCGGATCAGGACCCGACGGGCGAATTGTTCAGAAGGACCTTGCTGGCGCACCAGCATCAGCCGTGTCAGCTCCGGTAGTTGTCGCAGCCAAGGCACCTGCGTTTGCTCCAATAACAGCTTCTGGTGAAGACACGATTGTCTCACTCAACAAGATTCGCCAAATTACTGCCAAGCGAACCCAAGAAAGTAAGCAGCAAGTTCCTCACTTCTATGTCACCGTAGAGGTCGATGTAGAAAAGATCCTCTCACTTAGAGAAATGTTCGAAGAAGAAGAGAGCGGAAAAGTTTCGATCAATGATTTTGTCGTCAAAGCTTCAGCTTTGGCATTGCGCGACATGCCCCAGGTCAATTCGGTTTTCCAAGGCGACAAGCTCTTGCAACTTGGCAACGTTAATATTGGCATTGCAGTCGCACTTGAAGATGGACTGACCGTTCCGGTAGTCAAGAACGTAGACCAAAAGCCGTTGCGTCAGATTAACGCAGAGGTTCGGGACCTCGCTGGTCGCGCAAAGGCAAATCGACTTTCAATGGATGAGCTTTCCGGCTCTTCATTCAGCATCTCCAATATGGGAATGCTTGACGTTGACAACTTCATCGCCATCGTAAACCAGCCTAATGCGGCAATTTTGGCGATCTCATCCGTTCGCAAGAAAGTCACGGTCAACGACGAGGACGAGATTGAGATTCGTAGCCGGATGAACATTACATGTTCGTTTGACCATCGCGTGGCGGACGGTGCCGTTGGCGCAAAGTTCATCAACGTAGTGAAGAGCTACCTCGAGAATCCATCGCGGTTGTTGCAGTAGAAAATAGGATTCTACAAGTTCAGTAGCCACTCATAAGCTTCAACGTCTCCACTCGGAGCTACTCCGGAGGACAACGTCCAACGCTCAACATGGGTATTTGTCTTGCGGCCCGGCTCGATCGTCTGTAACGGCGCGAGAGATTCAACTTCAAGCATCCCTTGCTTGGTGTAGCTCTCGAAGTTGCAACCTCGGTCAGGGAGAGGCTCGTTGTGATAGGTGTAAAAACGCTTGACGAACGTATAGCCAAAGTTGCAGTACACGGAAAGTCCAGCATGGATAAAGGCACCAAACTTCGTAGGATTTAGGTCATCAGTCGAGCGCAACCGAATGACCAAGCGACCCCACGTATATCGCGGATCGGCCATCTCCGTGTAACCCCAAAGTACAATATTCTGGATTGGAAGCAAATTATCGTCAGCTTGGGCTCGAGTTGGATTCTGGGGGACCAAGCACTCGCCACCTGGTTCCATGACCGTAATTGCCCATGGTGCCAAGGTTACGGCCTTTGAACCGTGATTCGTCACTTGGTGTTGAATTTCGAAAAAGCCTGACCGCTCAATGACTGACATCGACTTCTGGATCCCGAATTCATCAATCGGACTCGATAGCTTTACTCCGCCTTCGATTACTTCCTCGAGAACTGGAAACGAATCGGGAGCATATGTGTTCGGCTTCTTTTCGGGTGCGATCCAGAGTCGATGACCACCATATGAATGATAAAGGCCATCCTTTAGTCCTTCGTGCTCCTTGCGAACTAGCAACATATTGGGTCCGGCTGATGGACCAAAGTAGAGAATGCGTGGTCCGACTTCCGTGGTTACGATTAGTTTGAGATCATCCAGACGAAAAACTATACAGTCATCGAAACCAGCAAAGGAACAGCGCTCAAAACTCACGGATGTAAGACTACTTGATTCGCCACTGATAGTTCATTCTGGCGGTCCAATCGTTCTTGCCTGCCAAGGTATTATTCGTGTTTTGCAGCCAGCCTTGATTGCCAAGTGAAAGGCTAAACACTTGGTTTGGCGAAGTCTTCTGATCGAACGACAGTCCAAATCGGACATATGAGTTTCGACCGGCCGTGCTGTCATTTTGCTCAATGCCGTAGAACATACCAAGCGGTGAGCCAGAACTATTGAACAACGACAAATTCATACCTGCTGTTCTGCGGGTGGTTTTCAGCGCGTCATCAACCATTTCGTCAAATTGGCCGCCGAAAGTCAAATTCTTGTTGCCGGTAAAGTCTGCTCGCCAGACATTTCGTCTTTGCGCGAGTGGCAAGGTGCCCAAAACTATGTTCGGGTTTGCCGGTCCTTCCGGATTCGTTTGAATAGAGTTCGACAATTGGAATGACTTCGATGGCTTCCATGTCAAATTGTAGTCTCGAATTGCATATTCCTTATTATCAGGCATCAACCGTTGTTTGTACGTAAATGAAGCTGAGAGTGGAGCCTTGTCCGATGGATCGGTCTTGACTCGATATGTTCGGTCAATCGCCCTCTTGCCTTGTTGATCGACTTGGCCACGGTACTGGAATCCGACCCCATATTTTCCAACATGAGACTCGAATGAACTGGCAACATCTTCCTTCAGCCATCGACTGTTGTCGGATGCCATGTAAGTGTTGACGTTAAGTTTGCTACCTTCAAAGAAACCAACTCTGAACGGCTTATTGGTCGCTAGCGAGAAACTGGAAAACGCCTGAGTTCGACCCAGTTGATCGTCCCACGTGTTCGAAAGGTTTGAGAATCCGAATGAAGTTCCGTTGAGGTTTGCACCATTGACTGGCGCGAGGGGTTGACCTGGTGTGAATTGATTCACATCCTGTCCAAAGCCAAATCCAGTATTGGAAAATCCGGAAGATTCACCAGTCATTTGACGAACTTGCCCAAAGGTTGCTTTAACACCCTTTCCAAAGTCCCACCACATACCGATGTTCTTCTTCTTTTCGTCTCGGTCACTACCAGTTCGATTGATCGTCGTATCAGTTAAGCTCACTCCAACATTCTTTGTCAGCTTTGTGCTGATCGTATTAGAGTTGATGTCCTCGTTCTTGCCATCGCTGAAAGAAGTCTTTGTCTGTTCTGTACGAATGGAAGTGTTCTTATCAAGCTTGGTTTCAACGGCGACAATCGTCTTGTTGCTATCGGCGGCGGCGTTAGCACCACCGTGCTCTTGCTTTTCGGTCACAACAGAAAGAGATGACACACCAAACTTTTGATTGATGGACATTCTTTCAAGCGAGTTTGCTAAGAGCGTACTGTTGGACGTCTTGTTCACTTGACCAAGCTTTGTGTATCCAAATTGGGTGTTCTTGCTGATCATCATATCAACAAAAAGTTGTTCATTGTCACGAAACTCAGTCGACAATTGATTGTAAGCACTGGATCTTGAATAATCAAGCTTCAAATTTTTGAGCGGAGCAAACTTAAGTCGCGAATCTGTTTGGTTAAAGCCGTTTAGGGATGCAAGATAAGCTCGTTCTGGGTCTTCAATTTGACCCGCAGCCAAGAAGTCAGATCCCACATTCCTGTTGTTGTAATAGGCTTCTATTCCTTGACCATTATAAGCAACTTTGGTTCGGTCCATTTGCCCCTTACCTAAATTTGCAGAAAGGAAGTTAACGTCGAGGACGCCCTTCTTACCCATGTTTAGGTTCATTCCAACGTCAGTTCGAGCTAGGCCTACTACCGCGCCCAGTACTCGTTGCTCGAATCCCATTAGGTTGGTAACTTCTGAGAAAGAGGAACCGAGGTCTAATTTTCGAATATTAAACTTAAGACCCTTGCCCGCGTATTCAACGGTATTGTTCGTTCCTTTACCGTTCGAACCGGTCAATTCGGTGCTCGAAATCTTCAGCGAAGAAGACTTGTTTGGCGCCATGGTCAACGTCTTGTTATCACGAGTAATCCCTGCGGACCTACCAAAAAGTGGTCGTTCCTGACCAGCGTTCGCACCAACACCATACATTTGCGCAATCGAGCTGATATTCGCATCAGTTTCGGATGGGTTGAGCGAGCCAAACCGGTTGAACTTCGAATCAATACCAATTGAAGATGTATCAAGGCTCCAAGTTTTCCCTTTAAGGCTCACCTGACTTTTGTCAATTCCAGCAACGTCGTCACCAACATGGCTTTGGGCAAAAAGGAGATTTGTTCCTTTTCCAATGATTCCCTTTGTTAGAGCAAAATTCTGGCGTTTTAGTCCGGCTTCGAGTCCAAATACTCCTCGATCCGCTTCAAATCGGTTAAATCCTTTATCGACTTCCTGAGTCGTGTATTCGAATCCGAAACGAGTTGAGTCAAATCCCAACCTCGATTGATGGATCGAAAGAGACTTCTCAATATCTTCTACGGAAGTCGTACTGTAGTTCAAGGCACCAAACGATGACTTTAGCGAAGCAACATCCGATGACTTTCGAATCGCCTGGGACTGTGATTGTTGTTGCCAATCTGCAACGCCAAGGTCTTTGAATCGCGAAAAACCGCGTTCAATTTCGTTGGTACTGTGCGAGAACGAAAGTCCACCGTTGTTCATCGCATAAGACGAAGCTTTGATTCCCTTAGTTCCGTCACTTACTGACTTCTGGGAAGCGGAGAAATTGAGTCCGCCAAGCGAAACATCGGAAAGTCCCATTGACTGACGCTTCAGCCCTTTTTCACGTGTAAACGCAGCAACCTGGTCGTCCTTATAGCCAGCATCTTTAACCGCCCCAAAGCCGGTGAAATTCGAACTAATGTCTTGAATGTCTGCCGAGAACTTCCCTTTTCCGCCGATTGCATAGTTAAACGCTTGTACTAAGAAAGATGAATTTCCAGTGTCACCAGCTGCTTGACCGCCTTTGGCTTGACTATCATAGTTCAATCCGCTGGAGACATTTTCTTGCATGCGACTACCTGTAAAGTAGGAGCCTGATAAACCCATTCCGTTTCCAGAAAAGTTATTCCGAGTTCCCCAAAGGTTTGAACGTAAGATCTTGCCATCAGCACTTCGCTCTGTTTGTCCAAATCCAAGATGCATCGAAAGTCCGCCAGGAAGTAGGTTTAACTTCAAGGTTGGCAAACCGGCAACCGCAGAACCTGAGTTAACGACTAGCTTAGGATCATAACGATATTGAACCGAAAGACCATCTCCGTCTCGATATGATCGAGACACATAAATTACGCCAACAGCGTAGTCCATGCTGTAATCCTGCCCAGCTTTTAACCTTACTCCGTTAAGGAATACAAGTTCGCTGTTCTTAATAACACTGCCAAAGCGCAAGGGAGCACCCGAACCACCAGGCGTAAGCCGAACCATATCCATTGCTGGCGTACCACCAAGAATCAGGGAGCCAGTATCGGTCTTTAGATCGTCAGAGTTTGTGACAAGGGGAAGTATTTGGGAATAGGCAGATGACGCCAATAGCACGGGCAGTGCCAGCGTAGCTCTTTTAATAATCTTCCTTGCGTTCTTCATCCGGACGTCTCCAAGATGAGATAAATCCCAACTACACTATATTGTAGCCTGGAATTCCCCCTTCCATAGGTATAACGCCCACAAAGCTACCAGGTTTCCCAAAACTTCGCTTTTTTTTAACGAATTTTCGTCGCCGTGTGGAATTTTCTATGTGGAGGGAAGCGGAAGTATTTCCGTTTTGAATAGGAAACATGTCTAAAGACGGAATGGTTTACTTAATGCTAACGCTTGAAGAGGCGACGGACTTGTTCTTCCGATGCCTGAGGAGTCCTGAAGAGGATAATCCTATGTCCGAACTTGTCTTGAGCAAACTTGCTCGCGCTCTTGCTGAAGCAAGTGAAGACGACTTGAGAATGTCTGCCTAGATCACTGACTTAGCGATTTCATTCGCTGAATTCTCTCTGAATCTCCGCCAAGTTCTGCTTCCAATAGTTCAACCGCTTTTGCAAAGTGCTGCTTCGCATTACCACCTTTTCCTTGAGCCAAGAGTATTTCACCCAATTCCTCGGAAACGTAGCCATCCGTCTCTACATCACTCAATTCGATTTGTATTCTCAGTGCTTCATCCAGGTTGCCACACATGCGATGGCAATGCCCGACACTCCATTTCGCAATTCGAATCGCACTATTTTGCCCACACTTAACTCTGGCATCCAGCCCTTGCTGAAAGTACTTCAATGCCTTTTGATAATCGTTTGCTT
This sequence comes from Armatimonadota bacterium, assembly GCA_031430115.1. Taxonomy (GTDB): domain Bacteria; phylum Armatimonadota; class Fimbriimonadia; order Fimbriimonadales; family Fimbriimonadaceae; genus Fimbriimonas. The sequence goes on from JANPAV010000277.1 coordinate 15,567, forward strand.
CGAAGTACGACCAAGCCAAATTGTTACAAAGTGAACCCTCCCACCGCTGAGCCCAAGGGTGGGAAGAAGCTACCGCAAATCCGAGAGCCTTTTGGTTGATGCGAATAGATTCCTGAGGTTCGGCAATGATAGCGAGCATGTGCATCGCATCTACTTTAAGGTCTTCCGCTTCGCTTTGGGCCGCAGATTGAAAGAATGGAATGCTCTTCTCGACTTCCTTCGCGCTCCGAAATGCTCGACCTCGCTCAAGTTCAAAGCATGCTTTTGGTCTTGCACCGGCGTCCTTGGCTTCTTCCCAATGTTCATCCAACAGCGCATGACATTTCGAACAATCTCGCCGGAGGCTAAAAGTCCGGGCAATTTGTGCCCATGCCTCAAGATATTCTTCTCGATTCAGATTTCCTTCACCAAGAAGTTCTCGAAACCTTGTTTCACTGGCTGCGGGATCGTCAAAATCCCAATATTCACGTATGTCAAGGACCATGGTTTATCGGAAATATTTTACTTGCTCCCATCATCCAGTCGAATAGCCCTTAAGACTTCTCATAAGGGATGCCGACAATATTGCTGTGGCGAAGAGAGAAGAGTCGTTAAACATTTGGGATTTGTTTGATATTCCATCCATTGAGGAAGGAGGTGTTGAGGCATATCTCAAAACCATTCTCTTGCGATGTGCCGGTTGGTTTGAAGCCAAAGCTGCATCGGTCTTCGTTGCCGAATCCGACGGAGTGATCCGATGTCAAGCATCAATTGGTACAACAATTTCCAAGGACGCTACGATTACAGAAGGTCAAGGAATTGCCGGTAGCGCTCTACAGCACGGCATAGCGATGATCGTTGAAGACCCGAAAGATAACCCACTCATCGCAAACCAAATTCGAGAACGACGTGGCGATATTGGGAGCGCGATGGTTATTCCATTGATTTCCAACGGTAGAAAGCTTGGCGTTCTCAACCTTGCTCGAAACGTCAATGATTTAGCTTTCAACGAGGAAGATTTAGCGAAAGCCAACACCTTAGCGGCAAATATATCCCTGGCCGTTGCAAACTGGAGAATGATCGGCGAAATCAAATCTGCCCACGATCAAATCACCACGGTATTTGATCTCTTAAGCGTCGCGGTTCTCGCGATCGAAAATGGCGAAATTCAACAAAGGAACCATGAAGCTGACCGACTTTTTGGCCGGTTGTCGTACAAAGGAATTCTGATGAATTTGCCTTCCGCATTTGCCGATGCGGTCAATGAGGCGATTGTTCAAGCCGAGACTGGCCACCACACCAAGATTCAAAAGCAAAATGAAGAAACGAGTTGGATGATTAGTTCTTCCCCGCTCCCTGAAGGAGGGGTTCTTTTGATGGTTGAAGACATTACCAGCACCGTCCGAGGGACCCAAGAACTATCGCGAGTTCGTCGATTGGCAGAAATTGGTCAAATGACGGCAGCTATTGCCCACGAGATCCGAAATCCGCTAACCGGAATTCGAAGCGCAGCCCAACTTATCGCCCACGCTCCCGAACAATCAGAGGAGCTCGCCCAAATGATTGAAGACGAAGCAGTAAAACTCAGCGAACTCTGTACCCAGTTTTTAGAATTTGCAAAGCCAGCTGAGCCGGTATTCAGTATTGGAGACCTCCAAGTTATTGCCGAGCGACTCGCTGCGGTTCATGCTCATGAGTTTGATGAGGCAGGAATTGAATTGACAACCGAAGGAGCCCAACACAGTTTGGTGAGCATGGATAAGAACCAGGTAGAGCAGGTCATGCGCAACCTCCTCATCAATGCACTTCAAGCCACATCACGCGGCGGAAAAGTCAATATTCGAACTTTCGATAATGGCTTTGAAGTGAGTGATAGCGGGGCAGGAATGTCTGATGAGATTCTCAACCAACTTTATATGCCTTTCTTCACAACGAAGCCAAAAGGCACCGGCCTTGGACTCAGCAACTGCCGCAAAATCATCGAAGCCCACGGTGGAAAGATTGAAGTTCAATCAATTCCCGAACGAGGTTCAAGATTCTGGGTTCAATTTGCCGATCATTTAAGGATAGCCGCATGAGTAAGCATTCAAAGATCCTAATTGTTGATGACGAATTGAACATTCGCCGCATCCTACAAATGGCTTTCGAGAAGGTTGGTCATCAAGTATCGGTGGCCGAAGATGCTCACAATGCTTTGCAGTTGCTCGAAAGCAACACGTTTGACCTAGTTATTACTGATGTCACGATGCCAGGCATGAACGGGTACGAACTTCAGAAGGTTATTCACGAAAGCCAACCTGACACCCCAGTCATTATCATGACTGCATACGGAACGATTCCCCAAGCGGTAGCCGCCATCCGAAATGGAGCTTTTGAATACGTAACAAAACCTTTTGATCTTGATCAACTCAAGAAAATTGCCGCCAGCGCACTGGAAGGTGAATCGACCCCAGCCAAATCAAAGAAGAAAGCTGGAAAGGTTGACCTCGGGGGAGACCCATTCTTGGCAGTTAGCCCGGCAATGAAGCAAGTCTTGGAAACCGTTCGACAAGTCGCGGATTCAAAAGCCACAATTATGATCGGAGGCGAAAGCGGGGTTGGCAAGGAAGTTGTGTCTCAAGCGGTCCACACGCTTTCATCACGGGCAAAGAAGCCGTTTGTCGCAGTTAGTTGCGCAGCATTACCGGACACTCTGCTTGAAAGCGAACTCTTTGGTTACGAGAAAGGAGCCTTTACCGGTGCGAACGGCAGCAAGATTGGCCGATTTGAAGCAGCTAACGAAGGAACGCTATTCTTAGACGAGATCGGTGAGATTCCGCACTTGGTTCAAGTGAAATTGTTGCGGGTATTGCAAGAGCGAGAGATCGAAAGGCTCGGAAGCACGAAGCCAACCAAGATTGATGTGCGATTAATCACGGCAACTCATCGCGATCTACGTGCCGCAGTAGAGCAAGGGTCTTTCCGACTGGACCTTCTTTATCGGCTTCAGGTCGTTGAAATTTTGATTCCGCCGCTTCGTGAGCGGATCGAAGATATTGTTCCTCTTGCAGAGCTGTTTATGACGAAGTATGCATCAGAGAATAACCGTGAGCGGCTTGCCATTGGTCCGTTGGCCACTGCGTCCTTTCATGCTTATTCATGGCCAGGAAATGTTCGAGAGCTTGAGAATACGATTGAACGAGCCATGGTTCTCGCGCCGAGTTCTGCCACCGAGCTTGAAGTCAAATTGCTGCCAGAACGTATTCAGAAGGCTGCGTAAGCTAGGGTTCTGGACTTCAATTGTTAAGGCTTCTTGAACTTGGGCTGGGTCGCCATGACGCATAAGTCCAAACATGCCATAATAGAAGTGTTCACAGTCGAACAATTACAACTGAACACTGTTTCGTTCAGTCCGAAAGCCTAGGACATGGGCTACGACCAAAAGGAGGTTCCACATGGTTGTAAACACATTCCTTCGAAGAACATATTTCGTTCTTCCAACGCCGATCCGACGAGCAATTAGGTTTGCTCTTCCTAAGCGAGTCAAGGCAGAAGCTAAGCCAAAGCAAAGCTTTTTAGCCGACATTGATGCAATGTCAGAAGCGGTATTCGGCCCACTCTGGAAAGAGTAGAGGATATTGATGAGAGCCCCTCAAGTTGAGGGGCTCTTTTGTATTTCAAGGTCATCTGTGATGCTAAGATAGTCCTAGATTGGGACACGCAAGACATAGTAGTTTGGCAAATGGTTTGACCATTCTTGGGATCGGCATTCCCATCATTGCCGCTGTGATCTCAATGTTTCAGGGCCACATTGGCATCCAATCCATGGGAGTCACGTCCTATACTCCTTACAGTTCAAGTTACTCCGAGACGGAACGGAATTCGTTCGCTGGAATAGGCTTTTTTGTAGTTCTATTGCTCGCAAATTTAACTGTTGTCCGAGGTTTTCAATCTCTTCAGGCGAGACGCCCAAGGGCTCTGCTTATCCTTGGCTTCGGCTTAATGTTGCCAATTCTGCTTGAGATCTTCGGAGAACTTCAAAGGTACATTCCCTATCTTTCGTCAAGCGACATGCCACGAAGATATCACTACTATTACTTCGCGCCAGACTCATCGGTCGGAATTCAATCTTTATGGTCCGCCCTGGTGCCAAGTTCGATGCTTTCGGTAATTGCCCACGCAGCGAGCCTTGTATTCCTAATTTTAGGATACGCGGCCCGCAAAATGAGTCCAAGAGAAACGGGTTAACCCTTAAATGGCTTGCCGTTTAGCGTCATTGCTTCTTCGGTGTTTTTCATGGACTGAAGCCACCATTTACCATCCTTTTTCACGATCACTTGATCGGTTTTCGCGGTCGATTTCATCGCTGCTGGCTTCGATTTCGGGTCCATCTGCACCATTCCCTCGAAAATAATGGACACCTTGCAAAGGGCCTTGTCTTTCCCCATCATTTTGATGCTATCGGCATGAAAAACAACTTTGGTAACCTTCCCCGTCATTTTCATTTCTTCGTGCGACTGATCAATCCATCGCTGCCGATTCATTGATTGACCAGATTTACTTGTGAACTTGAAATCCGGAGTAAAGGTTGCCATAACCATCGCATCAAAGCCCTTAATATCTCTTTTCAAATTGAGGGCAACATACTTGTCAAGAACCTTTTGCCAATCGGACTTGAGATCGGCATGGGCTGACGCGCCGATAAGTATTGTCGCACCGAGCAATATGAGCTTTGTAAATTTCATTTTAGTCTCCCGTTTTCGCCTTCGATAAAGACGTAATTAAAGTGACGATACCGCAAACAAAGAAACTCTTGGACATAAAAAAACTCCTTCAGTGAGAAGGAGCCTTTCCTTTTTTCGGAATCTTACTTAGGAAGGACTTTGCCGTCGAAAGTCTTCTTTCCTGAGATCACTCGAATGTAATGGATAACTACTTTTCCGTTCTTAAGGTCAGCTTGAACCGTCCCTTTGTAGGCAAAGTCGAAAATTCCAACTTTACCATTTGGCTCCATCCTCGTTTGGGCTGTAAGGCGATTTGAAGTTATCGCAGTAGCATAAACATTCGAATTTTGAGCGGCTTGAACTTTCATGTCGAAGACCGTTGTCTTTTCTGCCATGGTTGCCTGGGCAATTTCCTTAGCGAGCCATTGGTCGGCATTGATTGGCCCTCCTTTCAGAGGAATAAATCGGAAATCTGGCGAGAAATTTGCCTTGACGAACGCGGTCATCGCTTTTGTATCCTTACGCTTGTAAGCGGCGGTGTAGGAATCTAGCTTCTTCTGCCATTCTGCTACCGATTGAGCAAAAGCAGCGGATGAGACCAAGAGCGCAGTTCCGAGGGCAAGAAGTCTTGTTGAATTCATGACGATATGATACTCGGAACAGCGCAAGGGCTTTCAGAACTTCGCAATGCCTTGCGTCACCCATGGATATTCCGGGATTGCCGGGGTTTTCGGGTTCACTTTTCTTTTTTGAGTTAGCTAGATTCATGAGCGGAAGCATGATGGACCAAATGATAACCGTAATCCAACTGATGTTTGGAGTTAAAAGGTAAGAAAACCCGGCCATCGCAATGAACATTCCGGTGAATTTAAGAACCATCATCAGCCAAGCCAATTTAATCTTGTTCAACAATAGAAGAATGACCATGCCCACATAGATCATGGACAAAGATTCAAGCACTCTAACTGGTTGCCACTTATCGGTGACAACAAAAGTGGCAAGCAATGCTCCAACATAAACAGTAGCAAAAAATGCCAAATCTTGGACCCGAAACAATGCCTTGCGGGTTTCCGGTTTGGGAGCAATGCGGTAGATCAAGTACCCAAAAGCACCAAGAATAGCCATCAATTCAACTGTTTTTAAGACTGGTGATGGATCGTTTTTTGTTGCAAACCCTAAAACTCCGCACACGAAGAAAATCGAGGCCGGGAATAAAAACTTTAGGAACGACCTCAGTTTAGGATTGTCCATCCAATCCCATTATAAGCTCATGTTGAGACTTTCGCGCATTCAAAAAACGCCATTGACTAGTTTTTGATGTGGTGGAGACTTGCAATCCTTAGGAAAGTTCCCGTTTGACTCCCTCTTTCAAGGGAGGCAAGTCTCGTTGAATCGTCTGCCAAATGGTTTCAAGTTTCACTCCAAAGTAAACATGGATTAGGAAGTCACGCATCCCAGCGATTTGCTTCCATGGAATACCTGAATGGCGATCCTTCAGGTCTTGTGAAAGTCCCTTAACCACCTCACCAATAACCTCAAAGTTCCGAATGACTGCATCTTGCATCATCAAATTTGTAGAAAAAGCTTCGTAACCGGCAACAACATATGTTTCAATCCTTTCGATCGCATCTTGAATATGCCCCAAGAGAACCTTGTCGTCCTTCAAATTGCGATTGCCTCTGAGAGAATTTGTTCTCGCAACAAACTGGGGATTCCACCTTCTTCGATAATATCCACCGGGCGACCAAGCAACTGTTCAGCTTCTTGCTTGAACCCGATGATTTGAATTAAGCTAACGGTGCTGCCGAACCGCACAAGGAAGTCATAATCACTTGCGGCAGTGCTTGTCCCCTTGGCCCGGGAGCCAAAAAGTTTTATACTCTCGATCCCAAATTTTTGGGCTAGGTTCAGCACCTTGGCAGATTCAAGCTCTCCGAAGTAGGGCATAAGAATATGTTACACCAGGATTTACTTGTCGATTACAAATCGCTGGCCGCTCTTCGCGCTCTCAATCGCGCCAAACACCATCGCCAAGCTCTTAATGTTGTCGTGACATTCGCCTTGCGGAGTTTCGCCGGTTTTCAGCGCATTCAGGAAGTCTCGAAGGCTGCCATCGATACCTTCCGCGACATCATGTCGAGTTTCGGACATCTTATCCACTGGGCGATGAAAGCCCTCGTCGCCAGCCACTACTTCCGCAACCATATGGCCGTGACCATCCCACTTTGCGGTTCCCTTCGATCCAACTGCACGCCAATCGCCTTCCCAAGACGTGTGAAGACCGTCTGCGCACCACGAACCCCGATAGTTAAATCGAACCCCGTTTGACATCTCGAACATACAGTTTATTGACGAACCTTCACGGTACCAACTCCATTTCGGATTGAATTCATCGGCATATACGCTTAACGCATCAAGACCAGACAAATAGCGAGCCTGGTCGAGCGTATGGATCGCCATGTCAAGAATTAGTACATGCGCCATTTCGTCTCGAAATCCACCAAAGTGGGCTCCAATATAAAAGTCCACATTCAGGATTCCTAGGTCGCCAATCTCGCCTAGCAACGACTTGAAGGCTTCTTGGTTACCGTTGTATCGTCGACTCTGAGAGACCATATACAACTTCCCTGCCTTATCAGCGGCAGCAACCATTCGACGAGCCGATTCCATCGACGTAGACATCGGTTTTTCTCCAAGAACCGGCAAACCTGCTGCGAGCGCAGTTATCGTTACCTCTTCGTGAGCTTCTGGTATCGAAACATCAACCACAAAGTCAGCTTCAACCGAGTTAATAGCCTCCGACAAAGAAGAAAAGGAGGGAATGTCAGTTCCCAGTTCTTGGTTTGACCTTTCGACTTGCCCGGGTTGAACATCAACCCACGCAGCAATCTCGGTTTCTGGGTTCGCGATCAAGTTCTTCGCCCACGCTTTTCCCATTCCACCCGCTCCAACCAAGATTGCATTCATACAGATTAGTTTACGCTTGGAGTCCGATGTGGAGTGCGTCGAATTTATTCGCGCTCTATCCTGCGCAATTTATTGCGCTGTAGAAGCAATATTGATAGACTTCAACAATGAGTTGGCCACACGCCCCAAGCAAAATCGTTAACGGACCATCGCTAATCATTATTACAGCCGGAACTTATCACAAAGAGCACCACTTTAGAGCTCATGATCGCCTTACATTCTTGCAGGACAGTCTGTTTGAAGTCGCTCATGAGACAGGATGGGAGTTGCAGGCGTGGGGCATATTTTCGAATCATTACCATATGGTAGGAATTTGCTCCGAATCTGATGGTGTCAAAAACTTCACTAAACGCTTGCATGCGAGGTCGGCTCAACATATCAATCGACTCGACGAGGAGCCGGGTCGCAAGGTTTGGTATCGATGCCGCGACACTCATTTGACCAACGAGAAATCGTACTTGGCTCGCCTAGCATACGTCCACAACAATCCCAGAAAACAATTGGGAATCATGCCGGAAGATTATCCCTTTGGCAGTATGCATTGGTTCAAAACAAATGCGGATCGGGCATTTTTCGAAACGGTAATGTCGTTTCCTTTCGACTCAATTTCGATTGACGACGACTTCTAAGTGGCTCAGACTTTGGAAGTTTCTGGCAGCGAGACAAGTCTCGCAGAACAAAGCGCGAATAAATTCGACGCACTCCACATTTCGGCTTAACCTTGCATTGTCTTGGAAACTATGTTGAAGACTTGAATACCACAGATCAGTTGTTCTCGGATAAGCTATCAAGCAATGAACATTGTCGATTTGCGCAGCGATACCGTCACCCGCCCAACCCATGAAATGTATGAGGCGATGATGAAAGCTCCCCTCGGCGACGATGTGCTCGGCGATGAGCCTACCGT
>JANPAV010000278.1:0-19261 GCA_031430115.1 Armatimonadota bacterium
GCAATGATGAGGCATGCCGCAACTTTCTGATCATCCGAGTTCAGGGGTGAACTTGGAGTTCGATATTGGTTCTCCAATGCCCCTGCAACCGCTTCATGTTTGCCAGCGGCTCGAGCATATTCTGCTCCAATAACTCCTTGCAAAGAACTGAGCTCGCTCACTAGGCCAGTTGCGAGATCTGCCTTGGCATAAAGGCCAGCCTCTTGAGCAAGTTCGCAATTCACTCCAACCTTTTCCGCAATCGTCCCAGCGAGTTCTGACAATCGGTCAGCTCTTTGGCGCACAGTGCCAAGTTGTGCCTGGAAAAGCATGTCGCTGGTCTTCGCCAGAAAATCATCTAAAGTCAGTTTCTGATCTTGCTCATAAAAGAATCGTGCGTCATTAAAGCGTGCGCCTAGCACCCATTCACACCCACGCGTGACCGTTTCATTGTCGCCAGAATTTCGAATGAACACGAACGAGTTGGTAAGTTTTCCATCGACATCTCGAATCGGGAACATTCGCTCGTGCTTTGCCATCGCAGTGACCAAAACAGGCTCGGGAAGCTCCAAATACGACTCAGGGAACGATCCGCATATGGCGGTTGGCCATTCGCAAAGGAAGGAGTTTTCATCGAGCAACTCATCCGAAATCTCCGGTGCGCCCTTCGCCACCGCAATCGTCTCCTTAAGAATCTTCTCTTTGCGAATTTCGACACTCGGTTCAACAAAGTTTTCTCTTAGCTTGAAAGTGAGCTCTTCGAGGTTTTTTGCTTCGAACGGATCGGGTGCATAAAAGCGATGACCCTGGCTTAGCAATGCGGAAGGAACATCTTCAACCGAAAAAGGAACGACTGAATCGTTAAACGATGCCAAAATCCACCGAATTGGACGGGCAAATCGCGTCTTCGACGAACCCCATCGCATCGACTTCTCGAACTGCAAACCAAGGATGATCCCAGGAAGAATATTCGAAAGAACATCAGTCGTGTCTTGACCCGGAATTTGCTTCGTGACCCACACGTATTGGTCATCTTTTCTCAGGTCATCAACCGTAATTCCTTGCGATTTGCAAAAGCCAAGGAGGGCACCTGTGGGGTTGCCGTCCGCACCAAAAGCCGCGGAAAGTGATGGTCCGCGTTGCTCTTTGGTTGAATCCTCTTGTCGTGCTTTTAAGTCAGGAAACGATACGATAAGGCGCCTGGGTGTTCCCATCGAGATTGGCTCAGAATTCTTGATGCCAAGTGCTTCTAACTCTTTTGAGAGGCTGGCAGCCAGGTCAGTGTAAGCCTTTTCAACAAAAGACGCGGGTAATTCTTCACATCCGACTTCGAGCAAAAACTCTGGCATGGCGAAGCTAAAGGATACCTTGAGGCAGACTTGGCTGCCTCGCTAATCGAAATTGGCCGTGATTAATACTAGGTCAGTTTCTTGATTGACTGGTCAATTTCATTGGCGAGGCTAATTAAGCTCTTCATAAAATGAAATGCAGTTCGCCAAGCCAAGCAAATACTCATCGACAGCAAATCCCTATATATACAGCATCGCCGAATTCCAATGATATATTTCCGCTAGCTCACTTAGGCCGGCACGAACTGGATTTTGATGAACATAGTTTGCTTTCTGCCGAAACACTTTTGATGTGTGCATCGGATTTCCTCGAAAACCTTCCTTCCAGAATCCGTGCTGATTGAGACCACTTTGCATACTCAACTGTGACTTCTCATAGTCGTTCAAAAACGGTAAGAGCAAATTTGTGGAGCGCCGATTGATGTTCCGCATCAAGTTTGAGATCGTGTCCTCTGGCCCTGTCGTCACAAGGAGATGGATGTGGTTAGACATGATTACGAAGGCATGGACATTGGCTCCATAGTAGTGGCAGTCTCGCAGAAGAGAAAGCGCCATTTGCGTTTTCATTTCACACCGTGAGAAGAGGTGCACAAAATCCAGGCAAGTCGATGTCACAAGGCAACATTGACCAGGCTCCTTTGGATTTATCCAGCGTCTGTATTTCTGCAATTTGGCCCATTCGAAATTCTACTAAATTCGGGGCTTTCTTAGCCTCGCCAATGAGAATTGGCTAGGTTGGGGTCGGATCAAAGTTTCGACTATTGCGGCCAATTTCGATTAGCGAGGCAGCATATATCCATTTCTGGCACCTCCAATTGAGGCTCTTAGTGACTAGCTTGAACCTATTAGGATTTGCGAGGCAGCGTGAGCCTTCCCTCGCAATCTAACGGTAGTACGCCAATTGATATGCGCCCTTCAGACCCGCCTCGTCATCGTACGGCGAAACCACGCAACCAGCCGCTTTAACAGTGGGTCGCAACCAATCGGACAGACCTACCGAACCACATACTACTATTTCATCCGTGAAGTAACTTTTCTTCAGATGCTCCACGGCATAGGTAAACGCTTCGATTGCTTCCTTTTGTTGCAAAGCCGAAGGACTCTCGGTCAGGCCAGCTCCTCCCAAAACCTCTTCAACGGTTTTGCCGTTTGCCAAATACAAATCATTGATCCTCAAATACTCGCCCTTTGAGCCACAAAGTATCCGACCTTCAGATACAAACCCTGCCCCGACGCCGGTCCCAAGAGCAAGGGTTGCAACTCGCTTTCCTGCCATGGTTGGGTGGCAATAATGCCCCCACGCTGTAGCCAAACCGTCGTTCAATGCCACTGTCGGAACCCCAAATGTGTCGGAGTTGAAGACCGAACCCTGGTGGTCGGGAATGATGTCTTTTGCTTCCCAAACTTCCCCAGTCGTTGGGTCAATCGTTCCACCTGTGCCAATTCCAAGTCGATCAACTTTACAAGACTTAATCTGTTCCTTGATCCAATCGATTCGGTCTTGCCGACCATCGGGTCTGGCAACTTTCCGAACATCCTTGAGTTCCCCTCGTTCGAAAAACCCAAACCGAATCCAAGTTCCTCCTAGGTCAACTGCCCCGACCTTGTCATAGGCCCGACTTGGTGGGGTCATAGCTCGAGTTTGCTTGACAGGATCATTCAGAGCCCCTCCAATGACAACTCCCTTTGCGCCAATCGCTAGGGCAGCTTCCACTTGCCATCGTTGAGTAAACCGTCCTTCGGCAATGACAAAGGCTCCAGTTGAGACTGCATAACGAATGAGATCAAAATCGGGTCCAGCCGTCATCGGTCGAGCCTTGGTGTATCCCGCCAAAGTTGTACTGACAATGTTCGCGTGACAGGCAACCGCATTGTCAACTGCTTCTTCCGAATCACAGTCCGCCATCGCCATGCGACCCTGCGATTGAATGAGCCCAACAAGATCGTAAAACGAGGAGCCATCTGGCCGTGGTTCAGGGCTGGCGTCGAGGGCAATGATGTCGCACTCAAGAGCGAGAAGGCGTTTGACTTCGTGCCTTGTCGGAGTGATGTAAATCTCGGAATTTGGATGGGTTTTCTTGATCAAGCCAATGACTGGCACAGTCAACTTAGCTTTGATGAACCGAATATTCTCGGCCCCCTGAAGGCGAATAACCTCAACCCCCTGGTCAATCGATGCCTGCGCAAGCTGAAGAAGAGTCTCGGGATAGTCAATCGCCGATCGGTCCGAAGCCTGCACGGAGGCGATAACCGGATAGTCCTTGAGCATTGCAAGCAAGTTGGAAAGCATGTACTTTTAGTATGAACGAGCGAGGGAAGCGGAAGAAGCTGGGAAGCAGGGAAGCGGAAGAAGCAATATTCCTTTGTGGAGAAACTCCTAACCCTAACGCCCTTGCACTCGCCCTTGCCCTCGCTCTGCAAAGAGGTACCCTGATACCCGTGAGTGTTGTTCGCGTTATTGCGCTTGGTGGAGTTGGAGAGATTGGGAAGAATTGCAGTATCGTCGAGCAAGGAGATGACATTATCGTCATTGATTGCGGACTTTCATTCCCGAACGAAGAAATGTACGGGATAGACATTGTCGTTCCTGACTTTACATATTTGATTGAAAACAAGGACAAGGTTCGAGGAATTTTCCTTACTCATGCTCACGAAGATCACGTTGGCGGGCTCCCGCATCTACTCAGAGACATCAACGCTCCGATCTACTGCACTGAGTTCACCCACGCACTGATTCGCCATAAGATGGACGAGCGGTTGCCAAGCAAAAAGCTCGACTATAAAATCACGGCTCCCGGTGACAAAGTCAAAGTAGGCTCGATGGAAGTCGAGTTCATCCGGGTAACCCACTCAATTCCCGAGAACTGCTCGATAGCCATTAACACTGAGCACGGCTACATTTTGTTCACCGGTGACTTTAAATTTGACTTCACGCCAATTGACGGAAAGCTGACCGATCTAAAGAGGTTTGGTGAAATCGGAGATGAAGGAGTAGTCCTTCTCCTGAGCGACTCAACCAATGTGGAACGACCAGGCTGGGGACCAAGCGAGCGAATCGTGTCCGAAGGACTCAAGAAGGTCTTTCAAGATGCAACTGGGAGGGTCCTGCTCACAACTTTCGCATCAAACATCCACCGAATGCAGCAGGTGTACCAAGTCGCGGCTGAGACCGGACGAAAAGTTGCAGTTGTCGGTCGCTCAATGGAGCGCAATCTTGAAATTTGCCGAAGTCTTGGCTACGTCACCATTCCAAAAGGCATCGACATTTCCCTCGATGACGCCAAACAACTCCCAGCCAATGAGGTTGCCATTCTTACCACGGGCTCTCAAGGTGAACCGCTTAGTGCCCTCGTTCAAATGAGCAAAGGCGAGTACGGTCGCTTGCAAATAAAAGAAGGGGATACGCTAATCTATTCGGCAAGACCGATTCCTGGTAACGAAGGAGCAATTTGGCGAACCATTAATCGATTGTTCAAGCAAGGATGTAAAGTTATTTACGATTCGCCCTTCCCGATCCACGTCAGTGGTCACGCCTACCAGGAAGAGTTGAAGATGATGATCAACTTGACCAAGCCGTTTTATATCGCACCTGTACACGGCGAACCCCGGCACCAATTCATGTACGGAAACATCGCCCGAGATATGGGCTATCCCGATCATCGAATTTTTACACTCGAAGCAGGAATTCCTCTTGAAATGGACGAAAAGAACGCTCGACTCGGTAAAGAAGTCCCGACTGGACGCGTTCTTATCGACAATAGCGGTACTCCTGGTGTTACCGAAGAAGTGATCCGTGATCGTTTCAATGTCGCCAATGACGGAGTCGTTATTCTTTCAATCGCAGTCGACACAACCCACGGAGAGATCGTCGGTGACCCAACCGTCATGTCACGTGGCTTCCACGGTCCTAAGGGACTATTGAATGATGCCCAGGATATCATGATCGACGCCTTAGCCTCGCTCAATAGCGAAGAGATTAAAGACTTAAATCGAATCAAGCAAGATTCGGTCACCATTGTCCGAAAGTTTATGGCGAAACGCGGCAAGCTTAGACCGCTGATTGTTGCGTCAGTGATCGAAGTTTAAGAAAAGTAACCAATTTTTAGGTCATAAGCACTAAACCCTGGGGCTTGGGGAACGTTATACCAATTATCTCTGTAAGGGATATTGATATGAACGGAACAGAACTGAGACAAATCGAAGAGTTCTTGAAGACTCAAGATGGCATCCTTAATGCGATCGTCAGTTTTGAGAGAGAGGAGCTGAAGGTACAAGTGACCGTACCGCAAACCAGCACACTTTCTGAGAACTCGATCATCAATCGATGCGAAGAGGGGCTAGGAGTGAGCCCAGATAGGATCCTCCTCATGACGCCAAGACCAAATAGGGTCTTCGCGCGAACTGCGTAAAAATAGTTGAAAGAACCTGGGTAAGGCCCAGAAAAAAGCCCTATTCAAAGTTGAATAGGGCTTTTTGATTTTGGAACATCGCAGTGATGAACCCGATTGAATCTTAATCAAGATCAGCGTCGTCGTCTTCGTCAATGACTGGCTCTTCTTCACCATCAATTGACTTACCAGGATTCTTCAATCCGGCATCGAGGTTTACGAACGCAATGTTCTTGAGTTGCCGGTTAGGGCAGTTGTTACAAACAAATTCGACTTGCGCAGACTTAAGCCAGTCTGGCACTTTTTCAATCGGCTTTCCGCACGAGCAATTTACCATTAGTTAGAATCCTTTTCGACAAACGAAGACAGCCAAATCTTGTGAGAGATGAGTCCGTTGATGAGCATGACAACGGCGGCCACAAGATAGATTGCCCAGAGCCAATCTTCGTGCCTTTGTCCAGGGTCACGAATAAAGTCATTCCCTTTTAATAGTCCGGCAATACCCAATACGAACAGCACTGCTGCAATCCAGAAATAGGTGTTCTTTAGCCAAGAATGTTTGGTCGGAATAACGGGCGTCTTCTCGCTCACTTCTTTTATTGTACCTCGTGTCATAGCTCAGGGCACAAAGCTCAAAGTTCAGGGGTAGGATCTGATAATCTTGAAGTCCCATGACTTTCAGAGACCAAATTCCCTGGCTCAAGGCAATCGAACTTGCCGTGCTAACTTATCACGAAACGGTGGACTTTCCAACAGATGAAAAGTACGGCTTGAGATCGCAAATGCGACGAGCTGCGTCTTCCATCCCATCGAATCTTGCCGAGGGCTACGGCCGCGGTGGAAGGATTGAATACCTCCGATTCATCGACATTGCAATGGGTTCATTGCGCGAGCTACAAACTCAAATCGAGATTTCAAAGAGATTGGGCTATTTGAAATCAGAAACACTTGAAAATGCATCGGACGAAGTTGGAAAGGTGATTTTTTCGGTTAGGCGAACCCTTAAATTGAAGGACACGATTTAGCTTTCTAATATCGATCCTTGAGCCTTGAGCCTTGAGCCTTGAGCTATGCCCTTATGTCCACGATCCGCCCCTTGCCTTCAAGCATTTGGAGGAGTTGCGTGGTCTCTGCCTTTTGGCTTTCGAGGGCTTTCTTCAACAACATTCCCTGAACCCGTGTTTGGGTGCTACTGACTGGATCAGTACTGATGCTGTTTGCAACGCTTTGCGTTTGGCTAGAAATCCCTTGCATTAAGACAATTCTCGGCAAGAATTAGTCTTTCTGGAGTTGATACGGTGAAAACTGGTAATCCCCTTTGAGAATTGCAGTTCTGAGAAGCTTTCTTCCCCGATGAATTCTTGAGCGAACCGTTCCAATCGTCGTATTTTGCTGATCGGCAATTTCATAGTAAGACATCCCTTCTAGATCGCATTGTCGGATAGCCGTTGCGTAGATTTCAGGAATCATGTCGAGGGACTTCGACAACTGGTGCTGATACTCTTCGAATAACAACTCGTCTGAGGCATTCGGCGAAGGGTCAGCAATCGTTAGTTCCTGAATTTCTCCTTCAACTGACTGGGCAATCGCTTGAAGGGAGTCTGCTTTGCGTATCGGATTGGCTCGTCGTCGTGAGTCCAAATAGGCTCTTTGCATGATTCGCAAGAGCCAGTTTAAGAAAGGTTTTTCTGTCGCATAAGAGTCAAAGCCTTTCCATGCTTTGACGTAGGTCTCCTGAACAAGGTCTTCCGCATCAGATGCATTTCTGGTCAGCTCAAATGCCATCCGATAGGCTCGACTCTTGCTAATTCCAATCAGCTTTTCGAATGCTTCGGCATTCTGTTCAGGCAGAAAAGTTTTCGTCATTAAATCCATTTTGATAGTCCCATAACTACAATACTCGATATTCCATGAAAAGTTCATAAATATTAGACAAATATTAGACAAGCTTGTTATTTACAGGTGATTTCTCAAATTCTTAACGCTAAGAGACCCTTGCCCATTCTTGCCAAATCATGTATGATCGGCATGTAAGGATGAAATTTGTCTTAATTACCAAGGACCGTGAAATGGAAAATGAAGCAAAGGAAGGCTTCCACCCAACCGATACTTTCGTTTGCTATTCCGACTGGGAGGAGGGACTTACTGGTGGCAGCGATGCCGACCTACTGTTTCTAGATTTATTGTCGACGCTGGAAGAACCCCACAAAATCGCAGGGTACGAAAAATTTGCCCAGGCAAAAATGGGACATTCGACCGCATCTAAGGTGCCACTTGTGTTAATTTCGCCGCCCGACGACTATGAACTCGACTTCATGGCGGGTTGGCCAGACTTCGTGTTTGCAAACATTCGTCGTCCGGTTACCTTTAAGCACTTTCGTCGAGCGTCAACTTGGGTTTGAAATTTCAGTCATAATCTATTAACGTTGGGAGAAGGCTCAACGGTTAATGGCCGGCGGATCCTCGACAGGGTGCGTCGGCCTAACTTTTTGTCAAGATTGCCGCACCAGGATGAGCTAAATTATGCCAACACTTGTGATCGTAGGCGCCCAATGGGGCGATGAAGCCAAAGGAAAACTCGTTGATGTCCTGGGAAGCCAGGCAAGCCTTGTCGTTAGATTCGCTGGAGGTAACAATGCCGGACATACCGTTATCGCCGAAGGTAAAGAATTCAAATTCCACCTGATCCCTGCCGGAATACTCCATAAAGGAACCCGCGCCATAGTCGGATCTGGAATGGTCGTTTGCCCGAAAGGACTTCTGGAAGAATGGGATCGAACCTTAGTCCAACAAGCCGAGCTTGGTGAACTAATTATTTCAAGCGCAGCCCACGTTGTTTTCCCCTATCACCGGATGCTTGACTCACTAGAGGAAGAAGCTCGGGGCAGTAATAAGATCGGTACCACTAGCCGCGGTATCGGACCTGCCTACCAAGATAAAGTCGCCCGGATCGGTATCCGAATGGGTGAATTTGTCAACAAAGAGCGATTCCCAATCCGACTTAAGGAAGTACTTGAAGTTAAGAATCGCTATTTGTCGTTATTTGGGAAAGACCCACTTTCATACGATGAAATGTACGCAGAATACTCTGCCTATGCCGACAGAATTCGTCCTTTTGTGAGGGACATTGAAGCGATGGTCGCCGAAGCAGTCGAAGCAGGAGAAAAGGTTCTTCTCGAAGGGGCACAAGGCACATTCCTTGACCTTGACTCGGGAACATATCCCTATGTAACCTCATCCCACCCGGTTGCCGGTGGCGCATGTTTAGGTACAGGAATTGGACCTCGACACATTGACAGTGTCCTCGGAGTTTGCAAAACTTACACAACTCGTGTTGGAAGTGGTCCGTTCCCTACCGAACTTGACAATGAACTTGGAGACCATATTCGTACAATTGGCAAAGAGTTTGGCACCACAACGGGTCGTGGCAGGAGAATTGGCTGGCTAGACTTGGTTGCTCTGAAACATGCATGTCGGCTGAATTCATTGAGCGGACTTGTCGTGACCAGACTGGACATTCTCAGTAATTTTGAAACGATAAAGGTTGCGGTCAAGTACAAACTAGATGGAAGGGAAATTGACTACGTGCCAAGCGATGTTGACATGCTGTCAAGAATCGAACCGATTTACGAAGAACTAGCTGGTTGGACCGGAGATTTGCGAACAGCACGAACAGTAGATGACCTTCCAAAAGAGGCTCGAGCTTATCTAGATTTTATGGCTAAATATACAAAAACGCCAGTAGCAATTATTTCAGTGGGGCCGGATCGCGAGGAAACGATCATTGCGAACCGAAATCTAATCTGGGGAGAATAACAATTGGGCATCTTGTCCCATTTGGAATCGTTCAACCAATCGGTAGCGTAAAGGTAAAAGGGGAAAGGGATGAATATCAGAAAATTGTCGGTCTGTGGAATGTTAGCTGCCTGGGCTGCGCTTAGTTTTGGGCAAAAGCTTACGATGGATGAGGCAATTCGCCTTGCAAAACGAAACAACGGAAATCTGAAAGCTGCGGAGCAAGACCTTATTGCATCGAAAGCGAGGCGAACCATTGCCGCATCATCATTCATGCCGGTCCTTACACCTACCGCAACATATACCGACAGCCTTCGCCAAATTCCAAGCGCAACGCTTGGAAACACTTCGGTGGCATTTACTCAAACCTCCACGCAAGCAGGTCTAACGTGGAGGATTTTGGACACCGGGCAACGAATGGCACAGTTGAATGCGGCTAGGCAAAGTGTTTCAGCGCAAGATGCCCAAACTCAGCAAGTACTTCGAAACCTGATCTACGATGTTGAAGTTGGCTTTCTCGAAACTCTAAGGTCTCAAGAGCTTGAAAAAGTGGCCACTTCCCAATTAGGAAGGTCCGACAAGGTTCTTGAACAAACCAAAGCCAGAGTGAGTGTGGGAGATGCGGCTCGAAGAGAAATCTTACAAGCCGAGGCAGATGCGCTTAATGCAAAAGTAAATTCAATTAACGCCAAAAACAGAACGAACATAAACTCCGCTTCGTTAAAGTCAATTATTGGTCTGCAGCGGGACTATGCAACGTTAGAACTTGAACCAAGTTCGTTTGTTCCGTCGACCGACTTCCCCGCAGATGTTGATTCCGCTGTAAATCTAGGATTAAAGAATCGCCCCGATCTGATTTCTCGAAGAAAGAGCGTAGAGAGTCAGCTCAACAATCTTCGAGGCACAGAACTGGACGCCGGTTTAACTTGGTCTCTCGACTTTAACTATAGTCGGCAATTTACCCCGGACCAGAGTTCCAACCGGAACACTTCATTCTTGCTCAGCTATCCACTCTTTGATGGCGGCAGAAGCAAAGCGCAAGTGACTGCCGAGCGTGCCAGTCTTGAAGCGTCCAAAGCCGTGCTTTCGCAAACAGAGAAGAATGCAAGAAGCGAAATTGAATCTGCATATTTGACGTACTCTCAAGACCAATTGAGGCTAAACGCATCGGAGCTTGCCCTGAGGGCGGCAAGACTAAACTTCGAAGCCGCAAGTGCTTCTCAGGTCCTAAAGGTCGCAAGCTTAATCGAGGTCATCACGGCTCAAGTGAGCCTTGTAACCGCCGAATCAAACTATATCGAGGCATCTTACGATGTTCAAATTTCCCAGTTGAAGTTGCGGTTGGTAACTGGCCTCCAGATGCCCGGGGAAGAACTTTAGTGAGTGCTCCCGTCGTACAGGTCCGAGGACTTTCGAAGAAGTATGTAATGGGTGACCAAACGGTTCACGCACTAAGAAATGTTGATATCACGATCCTAGAAGGCGAGTTTGTCGCCATCATGGGTCCTTCTGGATCCGGTAAATCAACCTTTATGAATTTGATCGGTTGTCTTGATCGCCCAACCGAAGGCGAAATTGAACTGGATGGCAAGCCAGTCGCAAAGATGAATGACAATCAACTTGCCGTTATTCGCAACAAGTACATTGGTTTTGTCTTCCAGAACTTCAATCTACTACCTCGTACGTCGGCAATGAAGAACGTCGAATTGCCCTTGATGTATGCTGGAACCAAGGATCGAAGCATTTTAGCCAAGCAAGCTCTTGAAAAAGTTGGTCTTGGCAATCGATTGGACCATAAGCCAAGTGAGCTTTCTGGCGGTCAACAGCAACGTGTTGCAATTGCCAGGGCTCTAGTAACAAATCCCGTGATGATCTTGGGCGATGAGCCGACTGGAAATCTTGATTCAAGAACATCGGAAGACATTTTAGCCGTCCTTCAAGACCTCAACCGAAACGGAAAAACCGTCATTATTGTTACTCATGAAGAGGAAATCGCTCACCACTGCAAACGAATTATCCGGTTTAGAGACGGTCGAGTTCAAAAAGACGAGATCGTCGCAAATCCGATAGATGCCAGAGAAGCACTCAAGAAATTGCCGGATCCAGAAGCACCAATTGAGCAGTCACTCGTAGTAGTAACACCGGCTGAACCCGTCAAGCCAGCTAGCTTTCAGCTGTGAGGCTTTTCGAGCAGTAAATCCGGTTCTCGGAAGCTCGAATCTGTTTTCCCGCCATCGTCAACCAAGTCCTCTCCAGCTGAGTAGAGCAGGTAGCTCAAAGGGCTAGCCTTGTAGTAGAATTTTTCACCCGTAAATGGGTCAATTGTTGCCGATTCAGAAAAAGCGCTGAGAGAAGATGGTAGTGGCTTCTGAAACTTCATCTTTTGCTTTAAATAGCACTCAAGAATGAATAGCTGGGTTCGGCAATAGGTTGATCGCATCATCGGCACCAAGCTTTCCAGATTCGAGGCAAAGTACCTGAATAGCATTAGCTTGGATTTCTTCTCATCCTTCTTGGGGAGTAGCCCAGACATTTGCGGATTCTTAACCAGCTTCAAGTAGAATTCCGACCTTGCCACAATGTCATTTCCAATTGAGTCAAACAATGCCTTAGCCTTTTCAGGTTCCTTTTCAAGCGATTTGAGCATATCAACCGTATCCTTGGCACTAAGTCCAATTTGCTCCTGTAACTGGTCCAATTTCTTAGTTTCAAACATATCTTGAGCTTGTTGAAGACTGAGCAACATATTGTCTTTTTCGTTTTGAATAGCAAGATAGATCGGAGGACGGTTGCTCGATGCCTTTTGGATGGCTGAACCCAATTTGCCGAGTTGGAATCCGCTAAGCGTTCCTAACACGGGAACCATCTTCTGCCTTGCTTGATTGATGAGTGACGCTCCAAGAGAGGCTTCATTGGCACCTCCGCTCATCAGGGAATTCCCGAGCTTAGTTGCCGAGCCACATGCGACAATTGCCTTATCGTAATCATGATTATGGATGGCGTCCTCGATATCCCAAATAAAGGAAGCGCCAATTAACCGGAGACCGGACAAGTAGGGTGGCGGCATAGCCAAGCCAGTTGGAACATATTTGATGGTTTTAATCGACTGAGCGGCAGAAAGGGCTGCTGCTCGCGAACTGCCAATAACTTTTCGGGCTTCCATCTTTTGCTTAGGAAAAAAATTGGTTCTCGTCGTAATTGGGGCAGCCAGTCTTCCTTTTGCGTCTGGCTTTGCTGTCAGCTTCGCTTGCTGCTCAACCGTATTTCCCGCGGCCATCAGTCGGTTTGAATCAGAGTTTTCTGGGTTTGTAACGCGAGATTCTTGGGAAGCCCACTTGGTAAATGTAACTTCCGCAGGTTTTCGACAGCCCGTTATTCCGAGCATCAATAGGGCGATAAAAAGCAGGTTGCCAATCCTTGGCATAGTTTAAGGTTAGCATAACTTGGAATATGTTCGGATAACAGAATTTCACCGGTATTCTTACTTGCAAAATGAAAGGGCTTATTCTTGCCGCCGGAAAGGGCAGTCGACTCTATCCAATCACTCATCTCATTCCAAAGCCTCTCCTGCCACTGGCGAATAGGATGACTCTGGATTACGCTTTTGAGAAACTGCGAGCCATTGACGTCACCGACATCGGAATTGTTGTTGGCGAAAACGAAGCGGCGATGCGAAAAGCTCTTGGGGATGGATCGAGTCACGGAGTTTCGTTGACCTATATCCGCCAACCCGAACCAAAAGGTCTTGCTCATGCTGTGAGCTTTGCCAAGGACTTCATTGCCGGCGAACCATTTGTCCTCTATCTGGGTGATGCAATGTATGGCGAAGGATTCGAAGATTTAAAGAAGAGATTTGAAGAATCAGGTTGTGCCAATTTAAACCTTGTGAAAGCGGTCGATGATCCGTCTCGATTTGGCGTCGCTAACGTCGATGGCGAAAGGATCGTGAAGCTTGTTGAGAAGCCAAAGAACCCGGAGTCCAACCTCGCTATGGCAGGTCTATATTTCTTCGGCCCCGAGATTTGGGATATCTTTCCCAAGTTGGAACCATCGGCTCGCGGTGAATACGAAATCACTGATGCAATCCAAATGCTGATAGACGAAGGCAAACTAGTTCTTGCTGGGGTGTACACCGGAGCATGGTTTGACACCGGAACTCTCGATTCATTCTTGGAAACAAGTTCGTACCTCGTCGATGGAGAAAAGCGAATTGCCGCCTCCTCAGTTGTCGCAGGCGAGGTTTTGCACAATGTTGTGATTGGAGAAGCCTCCCACTTAGATTGCAAGAGTATTGAAGATTCCGTGATCTTCCCCGGATCGACCATCAAAGTGAATGGCAAGATTAGCCATTGCATTCTTGCCGGTCCGGTTGAACATGAGGGAGACTTGAAGGACGCTATCATTCATGGCGATTGGAAGGGTTAGTAACAAAAAGGGCCACTTCTAACGAAGTGACCCTTTTTTGTTCGCTAAATGCGAGTCGTCCTTAATTAAGGGTTGTTTGTAGCAGGGGCCGCATTTGTTGCATTTGCATCAGCAGCAGGAGCACCACAACCAACGAGAACGCCACCAAGGACGCCGAGCACCATTACGAGAGCAATCATTTTCTTCATATTTTTTATTCCTTACACCTCCGGAGTGTAGATTTTTGTTTGCGATTTGACCACCTCTTGATGTAAGTCAGTCGCGTAGTCATTATAGTGTACGAAGCAACGAAATGGAAAGGTTCAAGAGAATTATTTTTTCAACCACTTTTTTTTGATGCTAAATCGGTAGTGTGTTGAGCTCAATTCCATCGCTGTTACCTTCAATGCATCTCTAGCAACGTCGCTCATATCGCCACTCTAAAGCTGTTCACGACAAAGTGGCATACTTTGTTAAGCATGAAAGTTGTCTCGGCGGAAGATGCCGTCAAGGTAATCAAGAATGGAAATCGAGTTTATGTCCATGGCATAGCGGCGGCCCCTCAAGAGCTAATCCGAGCGATGACTGCCCGAGCAAATGAACTGATCGGGGTCGAAGTCGTGCACCTGCATACCGAGGGTGCCGCCCCCTACTCCGATCCGCAATATCGAAATAGTTTTCATGTCAATGCCCTGTTTGTTGCGTCAAACACGAGGCAGGCAGTCCAAGATGGTCGAGCTGACTACATTCCCATCTTCCTCAGCGAAATTCCGGACCTCTTTCGGAGTGGCTCATTTCCAATTGATGTTGCTTTGATTCAAGTCTCACCCCCAGACAGACACGGCTTTTGCTCTCTTGGAGTTTCAGTCGAAGCTACTCGATGTGCGGTGCTTTGTGCCAGTCATGTCATTGCCCAAATCAACAAGGATATGCCAAGAACCTTAGGTGATGGTTTGATTCACATTTCAAATCTAAACACGATTGTTGAACATGACGAACCCCTTCCTGAAATTCGAGCTAAGCCGCCAACCGACCTTGACGCTAAGATCGGGAAGTATTGTGCTGAGCTAGTCGAAGACGGAGCAACAATCCAAATGGGAATTGGTTCAATACCAAATGCGGTCTTATCTGCCTTGGGAAGTCACAAAGATCTTGGAGTCCATAGTGAGATGTTTTCCGATGGCCTCATTGACCTGGTCGAAGCAGGCGTAGTCACCGGGCGATTGAAAAGGATTCATCCTGGCAAAATAGTCGCTACCTTTGTACTCGGTTCCAAGAGGCTTTACGATTTTGTCGATGACAATCCCCTTGTTGCAATGCTCGATGTTGGCTACGTTAACGATTCAAATGTTATTCGTCGCAATCCCAAGGTCACGGCTATCAATAGCGCAATTGAAGTAGATATCACCGGCCAAGTTTGTGCTGACTCAATCGGCACAAAATTCTATTCGGGGGTTGGGGGACAAATGGATTATATGCGTGGAGCGGCACAATCAGAAGGTGGTAAGCCGATTATTGCATTGCCTTCGATTACCAAGAATGGCGAATCGAGAATTACAGTCACTCTAAAAGTTGGCGCCGGAGTTGTGACGACTAGGGCACATGTTCACTACGTCGTTACCGAATTCGGATCAGCCAATCTACATGGCAAGAACCTTCGGCAAAGAGCAAAGTCGTTGATCGAAATCGCTCACCCTGATCATCGGGAAAGGCTATCAAAGGAAGCATTTGAATTGTTTGGGTTCTAAAAATGAGACCTGACAAAGTTATTCGCCGAGTTCAAAAGTGGAATGCAAATGACTTAATCGTCATCAGGGTTAGCCTCTAGATTTAGCCTGGCTGATCCAAGAAAACATGCTCAGATTTTGTCAAAAATAAAACTTTGCTGAAGAAACGTCTTTACAAAATTCTCAAGTTCAGCCCAGTCTGTATACTCATAATCTTTCGAAGTATCCGTATCGCCACCGGCTTTTTTCGAAATTGATTTGAGGATCATTCGCTTGAACCAATCGTATTCAATATATTTGAGGGCTCCCGCAACCGGCGTCCATTTAGTCGGGTTCCACTCAGTTTCCTCAGTAAATCGATCAACACACTTTTGAAGTTCTTCGTGGTGATCTCCATCCTTTGAAGCGGCAGTCAGACTGACGGAGAGAAATGCCGATGGTGCTAATTTCAGTTCGTCGCGGTGCTTTTTCACAAAGTGAACCAGAGAGCGTTGGTGATTGCCTTGGTGGAGAGAACCCATCACAACGAATGCATTGAACCCATTAGCTTGGAACTCTTCGCGAACATCCGCACTATCCAGTACCTCGGCGTTGTGACCCATTTCACGAATAAAGCCACCAATATGCTGTGCGATCTTGCGCGTGTGTCCTTCGGTCGTTCCGTAAACAATCAAGATGTTTGCCATGGCTAATGTGCTGTGTAACCACCATCAATAACGAGTTCAGTGCCGGTAACAAATTTTGATTCATCCGAGGCTAAATAGAGGACTCCGTAAGCAATGTCATCCACTTCACCCATATGACCTAACGGATGAAGCTTTCCGACCGCCTCTTTTCCAGCCTCCAAATCTCCTGACGACTTTATGTAGTTTTCAACCATCGGAGTCCAAATAAAGCCCGGATGGACGGAGTTGACGCGAATATTTTTTGGAGCATAAATGAGAGCATCCGTCTTGGTCATCATTCGAACGGCACCCTTCGAAGCATGATAGGGTGGCACGTCTGGCGCGCTAACGATTCCGTAAATTGACGACAGGTTGATAATGCTTCCTTTGCCATTGGCCATCATGGAAGGAAGCGCATGTTTGGTACAAAAGAACACGCCATTCACATTGACACCAATCAAATGATTCCATTCATCCGCAGTGACCTCATGGGTTGGCTTATTGACGCCCGAAATTCCGGCATTGTTTACCAAGATTGAAATGTTGCCGTATTTCGAAGCAACTTCCGCCATGACTGATTGAACTTGCGATTCATCAGAGACATCAAGGTGCCAATATTCTGCGATCCCACCCGCTGCTTTAATCTTGTTTACAAGAAGTTGACCTTCTGTGTCCAACACGTCAGTGACAGCTACCGAGGCTCCGTGCAAGGCAAGCATTTCTGCACAGGCTTTACCAATACCTAATGAAGCGCCTGTAACCACTGCAACTTCGCCTTTGACTCTTTGACTTGAATTCACTCTTTCAGTCTATGGTGAGACATTGGCACAAGCAAGTCGTACTTTTTGAGGTCGGAGAAATGACCGACATCACTATCTTAATGAAACGTCGCGCACTATACAAAGAACGTTGTATCCAGATTCAACTTGAATTGCTGAAAGCGTTGCCGCGATCAAAAACTCCCGACCAGATTTGTGTAGGGCCAAAGTTGAACTGTGTTCACCCATTTTTCGCTTCGAAGGCTCAAGAAAGTATCCCGATCGATGAATGTCATGGACCATTCGAAATCGCTCGGGGACCAAGATCGAAATAGGTTGATTTCGCAGGTCACTTTTATCGTATCCAAATAGCTCCGCTGCAGCTGGGTTCAGATTCTCGATGGTTCCAACCTGATTGACGACGAAAATTGCATCTGCCGCAATCTCAATAAGATCTTGGTAAAAATTAGCCGATCGGTGATTGCCATACTCGCCAAATTCGAGTCGTATTTGCTTGGACAAATTTTCATTCTCCTCGCGTAAAGCCGCGATAGCGAACTCGCTTTCTTGCCTCAGGACAATGGTAACCAACTCGGTTCGACTATGGGGGCCAAGCTTTACTCGGATTCGACCCCAATACGTGCTGACCGTTGCTTCGCTAATTCCCAGTTGATTGGCGATGGCAGTATCGATGAAGCCTTCTGATGCAAGTTTGATCAGTTGCTTTTCGCGTTCAGACAATAGGTTATGGGGTCCTTGAGGCATGACTGTAGAGTCATTCTATCTAACTACAGCCATGTAATCCTCAAAGGGTTACTTACTTGACTCAAATCTTCCGGTCATTTCAGTTAACCTAATCCGGTAAACGATGTCTACTTGAGGTTTTTGGTCAACTCGACCAGGTGTAACATCACGCGGGCTACGAGAACTTTCAAGTACCTCAATTTGAGGGCTTAGCCGGTCGATGAGCAATCGCATTGCTTCGTTCGCTTCGTGCCCTCTCAGCTCCTCAAACTCTCCCCAAGCAATAACGCTAACCCAGTCGGCAATGCCCTCAACACTCTCTATCTGTACGCAACACTGTGGATTTTCTCTTAGCATTTGGGTCTTTAAGCCTTCTTTAGTCTGACCAATCAGAACCCCTTTCGAATAGGCATAGCTGATTGGCACTACATAAGTTTTGCCTCTTGCATGGCAACCAAGGTGAGCGTAACAATGGTTGCCAATGAAAGAGTCAATTTCGGCAGCGGCTAGACTGCCAAGCACGGTTCGTTCACCTCTGCGTTAGATCGGAAAGCCGACAACGCTGGCGAGGACAAGTGTGTTCTAATCGTATCAACTGGTGTAACTGATT
Organism: Armatimonadota bacterium; assembly: GCA_031430115.1. Classification (GTDB taxonomy): domain Bacteria; phylum Armatimonadota; class Fimbriimonadia; order Fimbriimonadales; family Fimbriimonadaceae; genus Fimbriimonas. Next base: position 18,420 of record JANPAV010000278.1, read on the forward strand.
CTGGATATGCTTTTGACAAGATGACAATATCGGTCGTCAGTGGCATGTAAGCCTGTGATCGATCTACTCCAGGAATGAATGCATCTCTCTTTAGCGAAGCGACAAAATCCTCGGTACAAACTTGTCCCGAAAGGCAGGCTTTAATCATGTGGGAAAGGAACTGCGTAAATAGTGATCGTCGATAGGTGAAGTCCACTACAACATCCGCATTCTGTTTGGTTGGTCTCACAAAGATCTCATAACTTGGTCTTACGAATCGTTGATAGCGGTCAATTACCTGCTCAGTATTTACGCCTCTCTCTTCCTTGTCCCTCATGATCCGACCGAGAAGTCTTTCGTCTGCGGCAACGTCCAGATAACAAGCCAAGTCACACATCTGAACAACAGGTTGGGCCAAGACAAACAGGCCTTCAACAATGATTACTGGCTTTGGACATGTCGGGTCGGTTGCCCAGACCCGCTCCATGTTTCGGAAGTCGTATCCAGGAGCAAAGACAGGCTTTCCTTCCTGAAGGTGGCGAATATGGTTGAGAAGCAAGGGGAAATCAACGTGCCGTGGATGATCAAAATTGACATTCGCTGAATCTGCATTCGGATCTTCTGTGTTAATGAAGTACTGATCCATGCTGAGTACGAGAACGTTCTCTTCGCCAACTGCTTTGGCAATCTCGTTCGCCAAGTGAGTCTTTCCACAGCCAGATCCTCCGGCGATTCCGATGACGAGAGGGCGATTTGTTAAGTGTTCCATTTTCCTTTTAGGCAATGCCTATGTGGATATTTTTGTTTTCAAACTGGACTTTGGCAAGTCAGACTTTGGTCTGTCATACTTTCTAATGACTCAC
>JANPAV010000279.1:0-2254 GCA_031430115.1 Armatimonadota bacterium
ACCTCGTCCTCATGTCCGGAGACTTCGCCGACAAGGACAGCAAAGTGGAGCGTGTTTGGATTACCGGAAAAGCAGTGCTCGAACCAGCCAAGGAGGTGAAGAAATGAGAATTCTTGCCTTCACCATGGTTTGCATGGCATCTGTTGCGAACGCACAATTCCCCTTTGAACTTGAATCAAACCGAAAGCCAAAGACCGTTACCAACGGCAATTGCCTTATCAAGTCAGCCCGAGTTCTCACGGCTACGAATGGCACCCTCGAAGACACCGATATTCTTATCCAACGAGGCAAAATCGCTCAGCTTGGACGCGGCCTCATCGCTCCATCGGGAACAATTACTATCGATGCAAAGGGCAAAATTGTCGCCCCTGGGATCGTTGACGGACACTCGCACCGAGCCGCCGACGGCACCAACGAAGGCGCAGAAAGTATTTCTGCAGAAACGCGGATAGGTGACCTTCTCAACTTGTCCTCTCTCACTGCTTGGCAAGCCCTGGCTAGCGGACACACCTCCGCCCTCATCTTGCACGGAAGCGCAAACGCAGTTGGCGGTCAAAGCGTTGTCATTAAGTACAAATATGGCCGCCCCAATGATGAAGCCAAAATCAGTGACGCGCCACGAATGATCAAGTTCGCCCTTGGAGAAAACGTCACCCGAAAGAGCAGTGCAAACAATGCTCGATTTCCAAGCACTCGCATGGGTGTCGAAGCTCTTTACCGACGCGCCTTTACAGAAGCAATTCAGTATAAAAAGGACTGGGATGCCTTCCGAGCAGGTAACGGCAAACAGCCACGGAGAGATGTTCGACTCGAAACTCTGAGCGATATTTTGCAAAGAAAGATTTGGGTGCAATGCCACAGCTATCGAAGCGACGAAATGTTGATGATGGTTCGTCTGAGCCAGGAATTTGGATTCAAAATCGGCGCGATGCAACACGCGCTCGAAGCTTACAAAATTGCTCCTGAACTGGCAAAAGCAGGTGTAGGAATCTCGATCTTCGTAGATAGTTGGTCGTTCAAGCAAGAGGGCTACGACGCAATTCCGTGGAATGCCGCGATATGCCAAAAAGCTGGTGTCGTCGTTTCGATCAATACGGATGGTCTCAGCGGTACAACCGCGCTCAATATTGACGCCGCAAAAACAATGCGATTCGGTGGCTTCACCGAAGAGGAAGCCCTCCGAACCGTCACGATCAACCCTGCAAAGGAGCTCGGAATTGATCACCGGACCGGAAGTATCGAGGTTGGCAAAGATGCTGACCTTGTCATGTGGGACGGTCATCCGATGAGCGTTTATTCCAAATGCTCCATGACCATGATTGAAGGTGACGTCTATTTTGAGCGAAGAGACGCGTTCGGAATCGACCCAATCTCGACCATAAAACAAAAGCTTGATCGAAAGGTCAACAAAGCTGAAAACGATCGTCTTCCCGCTAAATCAAACACCTATGCCATCGTTGGCGCAACCGTTCACCCAGTCAGCGGTCCCGACATCAAGTCTGGAACCGTTGTCATCAAAGAAGGAAAGATTGCCGAAGTGGGCGCAAATGTCTCAATCCCAAGCGGAGCATCGGTGGTAAACGGTAGCGGTCTCCACGTTTATCCTGGATTCATTGATGGACAATCATCCATTGGTCTGATGGAAATAGGCCCTATTCCGGTCATGAACGATAACCGCGAATTTGGAACCCTCAATGCCGACTTGGATTCTCTAACGAACCTTTGGGTCGAAAGCACGCATTTCGGAACCTCCCGGTTTAACGGAGTAACCAATGCATTCTCTGCGCCTAGCGGCGGCACCATTTCTGGTCAAGGTGCGCTCATCAATACTGACGGATATACAACCGAAGAGTTTGGTGTCTTGAGAAAAGCCGGTCTAATCGTGAACTTCTCCGCCGGTCGATTTAGCGGAAACTTTGACCTCTGCGACATGGTTGACACATCAATCTTGTTTGGCGGGGCTGGTCAAACTGGCATCATGGACGGCAAGGCTGGCGACGCTCACCTGAGCCTTCACCAGTTGGAGCAATACTACGACTACCTTGGCGGAAAAATGCCAGTCCAAGACTTTTCCGCTGGTCTCAACGATAAGGCCGTCGAAGCATATTTCGACAAATCCATTGAGTACATGAAGCTTAGAAAGATCGATCCAACAACTCCAATTGACCTCGGAATGGAAGCCATGATTCCATATGTCAAGGGAGAACGATTGGTCGTGCTGAGCAGCAATCGAGCAGCCTCAATTCGAGCAGCA
>JANPAV010000280.1:0-1889 GCA_031430115.1 Armatimonadota bacterium
TCGTGCCATGCTTTGACGAACTCGTCCATGGTCATGCCGTTATCTTGGGCATATTGCTCAAGAGTCTTGCCTTGCTGCTGCTGCTGGTCTTGAATCTCACCCAACCGTTGGTTGGCCAGGGCCTCCCACATGTTGTCGCTGACTTCAACCTTTGAGCTTTGTCTCAAGCTCTCAAGAAGCTGATCTTGGAGCATGTCTCGCACCATATTAGCTTTAGCGTTAACGATGCTGTCTCTCATCCGAACTTTAAGCTCTTCAACAGATTCAGTTTTAACCGATTTCGCAAACTCTTCGTTTAGTTCAGGCAACGTAATCGCACTGATTGAACTGAGAGTCACCTGTGCCGGCGACTTTTTGCCTGCCCATGTCTTTTCGCTGAAGTTCGCCGGGAAATCCAGTTCAAGGTGCTTCATTTCTTCGGCGGACATACCAGCCAATGCGGCATCGAGTGAAGGGAATGTTTGGCCCAACACAACCATGAAGTTTTTACCTTCGCCTTTGTCTCCATCAAGTTTAAGGTTGACAACGCAGTAGTCGCCTTCTTGCGCAGTTCGGTCGGTAATCGCTTCTCGACTGCCTTGCTTCTTACGAAGTTCATTAATTTGGAACTCGACTTCTTCATCCGTAACTTCGGTCGGCGGATGAGTGGCTGCCAATCCTTTATATTCTGTGAGTTCAATCTTTGGCGGCAACGGTACTTTGGCCGAATAAGCACCCTTTTGGCCAGCTCGATCAAGATCTTGTATTTCGACGGAAGGTCGAACGCCAGTATCCGGCTGAATCTTTTCCTGCTCCATGGCAGTCTTAAAGGTCCGCTGAATCAGAATGTCTGCAGCCTGGCTATAAAGCTCTTGCTCATTGATCATTTTTTCGACCATTTGCTTCGGAGCATGTCCAGGTCGGAAACCAGGAATGCGAACTTCCTTAGCGATGGCTTTTATCGCGCGGTTAAATGCGTCGGTGACCTGTTCGGCCGAACAAACTACGTTCAAACGAACGGTACAGGAATTTAAATCTTCTCGAGTTACTTGCATGACAAAAAATGCGCTCTCAGCGGTAAATGAACCCAAAATTTTACCCGATTGGATTCCCTTGAAGTGAGGTTAAATCGGAAGTTGAGACGTCAACAAGAAAGTGTTACGGTCATTTCACTTCAAAGATCTACGGCTCTGATGGCATCCAAAGTTGGGTACTCAAAGGAAAACCCGGGCGGGACGGACGGTACCACTCGACAAGAATCCAATACCAATGAAGAATCTGGTCCAAAGAGTTTTCCAACAATAACCAACAAAACCGCGGGAACTGGTGGTGACCAAGGTCGGTGATAGATTTTTCGGAGCCATGCCATAAATTCTTTGTTTTGTATAGGTTTTTGGTTACTTCCATTAACTATTTGCGCAGATTCATTCTCAATAGTCCACTGTATCAATCGGACAATATCGTCCAAATGTATCCAAGAAATCCATTGGTTCCCATTCCCCGCACTTCCACCAAGTAAGGCTTTTACTAACGGTACCAGCTTTGACAGAACCCCTCCATTTGCCGACAGAACAACCCCAATTCGGATCACAATTTTTTCAGTTTCTGCCGAGCTTTTCAGGCATGCATCTTCCCATGCAATGCATGTCTCTGCCGAGAAATTGGTCCCCGCTGGGCTCAATTCAGTGAGGACCTCATCGCCACGATCACCATAAAATCCGGTCGCTGAAGCATTTATCCACTTTGTTGGTTTGACCACGCATCGATTGATGGCATCCGAGACCATCTTGGCCGTTTCAATTCGAGACGAAAGAATTTCACGCTTATTCTCCTCGGTGAACTTACAAGCTATTGATTTCCCAGAAAGATTCACGACCGCTAAAGAACCCTCCAGAGCCTCCTGAAGTCGG
>JANPAV010000281.1:0-2100 GCA_031430115.1 Armatimonadota bacterium
TCGACTGCCTTATCGTTGAGACCAGCGGAAAAGTCTTGGACTGGCATTCTTCCGCCAAGGTAGTCGTAGTATTGCTCCAATTGTTGAAGGCTCAGGTGGGCATCGCCAACCTTGCCATCCATGATGCCAATTTGTCCAGCACCGCCGAACAAGATTGATGTGTCAACCATGTCACAGAGGTCAAAGTTTCCGCTAAATCGACCAGCCGAGAAGTTGACGATCAGACCGGCTTTTCTCAAGACACCAAACTCTTCGGTTGTATAACCATCGGTATTGACGAGCGCACCTTGACCAGAAATGGTGCCGCCGCTAGGCGCAGAGAACGCATTGGTGACTCCGTTAAACCGAGCCGTACCAAAGTGGGTGCTTTCGACCCAAAGGTTCGTTAGAGAATCCAGATCTGCATTGAGGGTTCCGAATTCACGGTTATCATTCATAACCGGAATCGGACCGATTTCCATTAAGCCGATGGACGATTGTCCATCAATGAATCCAGGATAAACGTGGAGACCACTGCCGTTAACCACCGAAGCCCCGCTTGGGATTGAGATGTTTGTGCCCACGTCGGCAATCTTTCCATCTTTGATGACGACGGTTCCAGACTTGATGTCGGGTCCGCTGACTGGGTGAACGGTAGCGCCAACGATGGCATAGATGCTGGATTTCGCGGGAAGGCGATCGTTCTCTGCCTTGTTGACCTTTCGGTCTAGTCGTTGCTTGGTTATCGAAACGGGGTCTATTCCGAACGCGTCTCGGCGCTCGAAATAGACGTCACCTTCAATCATGGTCATCGAGCATTTCGAATAAACGCTCATCGGGTGACCGTCCCACATGACAAGGTCAGCATCTTTGCCAACTTCGATACTTCCGGTTCGATGATCGATTCCAAGTTCCTTCGCAGGGTTGATCGTGACGGTTCGGAGGGCTTCCTCTTCGGTGAAGCCACCAAATCGCATCGTTTTTGCGGCATCGATGTTGAGTGCCGTCGTTCCGCTGAGACCATCCGTATTGATCGAAACATTGACACCAGCTTTTTGGCAAATCGCCGCGTTCCAAGGAATTGCGTCATAGCCTTCTTGTTTGAAAGACCAACTGTCTACGAATATTGAGATTCCTACACCTGCTTTTGCCAGTTCCGGAGCAATTTTGTAGGCTTCGAGGGCGTGTTGCATAGCGCCAATTTTGAATCCGAACTCCTGGCTCAGACGAACCATCATCAGCATTTCATCGCTTCGATAGCTGTGACATTGAACCCAAATTTTGCGTTGCAAAATGTCGCTAAGAGTTTCGAGTCGCACATCTCGTCGAGGTTGTTTGCCGGTGCCAGCCCGAAATGAGTCCCATTCTTTTTTGTACTTGATTGCTTCCGTAAATGAGCGGCGATAAAGAGCTTCGACGCCCATGCGGGTGGAAGGGAATCGAGCGTTGGTCGAACTGCTCTTGCGCGTGACGTTTTCGCCAAGGGCGAACTTAATCATTCGAGGGGCGTCTGCAATTTTGGCTTCTTCATTTGGCTTGCCATATTTGTACTTAATGACAACGCTTTGACCGCCAACTGCATTGGCACTTCCATGCAAAATCAGAGCAGAAGTGTGACCGCTAGCGAGAGCTTGCCATGCCGAAAGGGAAGATAGGTTGAGGAGATCGCCTATCCGCGTTTCTGCCGAAATGCTTTCAGCACCTTCATTGGTGCCGTCGGCGGCTCGGTGCGAGTGTCCGTCAACGATCCCAGGGGCGACAATTTTGCCCTTTGCATCGATAGTAACGGTTCCTGATGGAGCGATGAGTCCGCGTCCAAGTTGGGCGATTTTGCCTCGTTGGACCAGGATATCGGTGTCTTCGAGGGTGCCATTGGTAGCCGTGAGAATTCGAGCTGATTTGATAAGGCAATTGCCGTTGGTAACGGTCTTTGGCTTTCGGTCTGATTCAAGTTCAAAGGGGAATTGTGCGTTCGCAACGGATGCCATGCAAACCATGGTGAAGGCAAGAATTCTCATTTCTTCACCTCCTTGGCTGGTTCGAGCACTGCTTTTCCGGTAATCCAAACACGCTCCACTTTGCTGTCCTTGTCGGCGAAGTCTCCGGACATGAGGACGAGGT
>JANPAV010000282.1:0-5248 GCA_031430115.1 Armatimonadota bacterium
CGACCAATAAATAGTCCATCTTTGGCAAGGATCTCCCATCGCTCTTTGGGAATCCGATTGAGATAGAGAATTGTGTTGTGTTCACATTCCTCCCAAATGTCCTTATCGATGCTCCGAAAGAGATCACGTAATTCATGGTTCCAAGACCATAAGAAATTTCGTGCAAGCCTTTTGAGCGGTTTTAGTGGTTCGGGAAGCTCGGAAACGACTTCAAACGCCCTCGAGAACTTTGGATTCTTCATTACCTAGTAATTATTCTAGGGTATTTGACGAGTACAATTCAGCCCTAATCGGCTTTATTTAAGGTAGAACCGATTGGTTTTCACATGTTAGAGATAAAAGGCATCAACGTTTTTTACGGTGCAATCCAGGCTTTGGACGATGTAAGCATACACGTCAATCCAGGCGAAATCGTCGCGATCATTGGTTCCAATGGAGCCGGTAAGTCGACGTTACTAAGGACAATTAGCGGTTTGATTCGCGCAAGAACAGGGTCGATTTCGTACAATGGGGTTGATATTACCAATGCTCAACCACACGAAATTGTCAAGATGGGTCTGAGCCAAGCTCCAGAAGGCAGACGAATTTTCACCAATATGTCCGTCCATGAAAACCTCCAACTCGGGGCATATCTTCGAAAAGACAGCAAGGTTCAATCAGATATGGATGCCGTACTTGATCGATTTCCCCGACTAAGAGAAAGGTTTAAACAGAGTGCAGGAACGCTCAGCGGAGGCGAACAGCAAATGCTGGCTATATCTCGAGCGTTAATGTCCAACCCCGAAATTCTGCTGCTCGATGAACCTTCATTGGGACTCGCTCCATTTTTAATCACTGAAATTTTTAATATTGTCAAGGATCTGAATAAGGACGGTAAGACGGTCTTAATCGTTGAGCAAAACGCAAATCGCGCATTAGAAATATCTGACCGAGCCTATGTTCTTGAAACGGGTGTCGTTGTTCTTGAAGGAACAGGGCGAGACCTACTGGTAGATCCAAAAGTCAAAGAAGCCTATTTGGGTGGCTAATGCTTTCCACACTTCGATTTGTTACGCTGCAAAAAGATCATATTCCAAAAATATTGGAAATTGAGCATGTCACGCATTCTGCTCCTTGGTCTCAACGAAGCTTTGAGAATGAACTCGAACATAAGTACGGAATTTTTCTGGTTGGACTGATCCAGGGCGAAGTTAGTGCCTACGGGGGAGTATGGATTCTTGTTGACGAGGCCCATGTAACAAACGTTGTGGTTAAATCGGAGTTGCGAGGACAAGGAATTGGCAGGAAGCTTATGATTGAGCTTCTGACTCAAGCCAGAAGCAAAGGTGCAGTCTGTGCGACTCTTGAGGTTAGGGCAACTAATTCAGCTGCGATCCACCTTTACGAAGAGCTCGGTTTTGTCCAATCGACGACAAGGAAGCAATACTATCCAGACAACAAAGAAGACGCGGTTGTGATGATGCTCAATGATCTGATCAAGTGGAATGCAAAACCGAAATGACATCAGTCTTTGAGGGTCCAGTTTTGGCAATTGAAACAAGTTGCGACGAAACTTCGGCTGCAGTGGTTGTGCGAAACAGCATTCATAGCAATGTAATCAGTTCCCAAATTGCGATGCACGAAAAGTGGGGCGGAATTGTTCCAGAAGCTGCGGCAAGAGCCCATATTGAATCTATACTTCTGGTGATTCAATCTGCTTTGGATGATGCTCAGGTTGTTTTGACTGACATTCAGGCTATAGCGGTTACGAACCGGCCCGGCCTGGTCGGTGCTCTTTCTGTTGGAGTGACGGCGGCTAAATCTTTGGCATTAGCATTAAAGATTCCATTTATTGGAATCGATCACCTGGAGGGGCATTTACTTGCATTCCTTGCTGAAAACCCTGATGTCGAGTTTCCAATGGTATCGTTGCTAGTGTCCGGCGGGCATAGTGAACTCGTCCTTATTGAGTCGCTCGGTAAATACCGAATAGTTGGGCAGACAAGGGATGATGCCGCTGGGGAAACTTTCGACAAGGGCGCTCGACTTCTCGGACTTGGTTACCCCGGCGGTCAGAAAATTCAAGAGTTTTCTGAGTCCGGTAATCCCAAACGATACCCGCTACCAAGAGGGTTAGCTAAAGAAAGATATGACCTTAGTTTTAGCGGCCTCAAAACCGCCGTTTTGCGTCTTGTAGAAGCGGAAGGTACCAATATCAACATCCCTGACGCTTGTGCATCCCTACAGGCAGCAATTTGCGATTCTCTTCTGACAAAGTTAGAACACGCGGTGGAAGACTTCACACCCAATTCAATTGGTCTTTGTGGCGGAGTTGCCGCGAACAAGGAACTGAGGCGCCAAGTGACTTCCTTAGCCGAGCGGTTCGGACTGCCAATTCTGATTCCTTCCAAAGAACTATGTACCGACAATGCGGCAATGATTGGGCTAGCTGCCTCTCATCGACTGGCAAAGGGTGAAACAAGTGACTTTGCGTTGGAAGTAGAACCGAATTCAAGGCTCTTTATGAGCTGAGGAATTTTCGGATTTTAGCCCCTAGGGTGTGCCTTTTGATACCGATTTCTTACTTCGTCATTTTGAAGTTCCGTATAAACTTGGGTTGTTGCGATTGATTCATGACCCAACAACTCCTGAACCGCTCTCAAATCAGCCCCTCCTTGCAGGAGGTGAACAGCATAAGTATGTCTGAGCGTATGAGGTCCAATGGATCCCTTGACACCAGCGGCAATTGCCATCTTGCCTACGAGTGAATTGATCGCCTGACGAGAGAGAGGTCTCCCTCTGGTAGAAAGAAAAACAGAGCCAGTCGGACCCTTAATGAATCCTGGTCTGACTTCCTTAAGGTAGGAATTGAGAATGGAGTTTGTTTGGGAAGGCAGCGGAATCAACCGAGTTTTGTTACGCTTTCCTATAACGCGAATCGCACTCGAATCAAGATCAACCTGGGTCATATCAAGTGATAGTAGTTCCGAAACACGGAGTCCCGCTCCATAAAGAAGTTCAAGGATCACAATATTGCGTAAGTGCACATTCGAGTCCTCGGTAAGGCTGAGCATGTCCTTTATTGACTGCTCATCAATGGCTTTTGGTAGCCGTTTTCCGATCTTAAATCCTCCAGTGGATGGCAAGTCAACTGCGAAATGCACATTGTTCTTTTGCAAAAACTTTAGAAAGCTTCGAAATGAACTTGCCTTCCGTTGAGCCGACCTTCGTGACGGAACCCTGGCTAAAAATAGATCGAACGATTGTAAATGCGAATGAGAAAGGTCTTCCCATTGATCAAGTGAGTCCCCAATTGAAGCAATAACTTCGGCAAGGTCACGATTATAGGCTTCGAGAGTGTGGAGGGATGCCCCTTTCTCGATCTTTAGGTAGTCAAGAAACCACTCTACGGATTCGTGGAGGTCTTCTTTCTTTGCCATATAAGCACATTAGGTCGAACATACTCCATGTCTTCAACCATTTCACGGTGATTCACATCTGTTGTAAAGACCACTTCGTAATCCCGGTCCAAGGCAGTTTTAAATTCCAGATAGCGCTTGGCAAACAATCTGTCGAACTCGTCTCCTCCGGATTGTTCTGAAAGCCTCTTGTAAGGAACGTATTCGAATGAAGAAGCAGTCACATACTCGGGTTTCATCTCACTGAGTAGACGAACATCCCAAGCGAAGCGGTCAGCTGGGTTTTGCGGAATATAGAGCGCAACTTTTGGATTCTGCCAGCCTGCCCAAAGCGACAGTAACTTGTCTTGCCGAACTGCTCGAGTAATGTCTACTTCGGGGTGTATTGAAGGACTCCAATACCATGGGTCATTAACCATTCCAACGGTGATATCACCTTTATCCCTTAGCCACTTACCCGCAACATCTCGAGTGTCTGGCAACATCATTTGAACAGTTAGCCCGCCAGTTTGAACCAACGATCCTCGATCAATACCGCCCAAGACGAGAATTCCGATTGCCACGCCTATTTTCTCTTTTCCAGCTTCCATTACCTGCTGAATCACGAATCCGACTCCTAAAGCAAGGATTGGAATTAATGGCAGGATATAGCGCATGAACTTGATTTGTCCACCGGAAACTGCAAAGTAATACACGACGAAAAATGAAATCAGAATGATTCCCCAAGTGTTTTTCTTAAGTACCGAAAGAGCCAATCCACTTAGCCCCAGTAACAAGGTCAATATGCTGGCTCCGGAACTCAAATTTCCGATGTGATAGAAGAGGGCCGGGGATGTTCCTCTAAAAACGACACCATGACCCTCTTTCGAATGGTTGAGCTCAAACATGAATCCAGCAATGAATCTTTCACTGTCCAAGAGACATCCCGGAGTTGTAATTACAAACGCGGCGATGGCTACACCAAGACCGTACAGGAAAAGGAGAGGCTTTCTAACATGAATGCATGCAGGAATCAGAGCCACGATTGCGACTAGTCCAACATACTTAGTTCCTGCACTCATTCCTGCAAACAGCCCGGCAAGTAACGCCCATTTCTGTGCAGGAACTTCTGGTTCTATCAACCGAATGGAGGCATACACTGCAGCAATAGCCAACATCGTCGCAAGCATATCAACAGTTTGAAAACGAGAATGCACAACTAGGGCTGGAGCAACCGCAACAAGGCCCGCTGCGAAGTAAGCACCGTGGTTACTGAGCACTCGTCTTCCTATCCCAAAAGTCAGACAGGCTAATGCGGCACCAAAAAGGCAATTGAGCGCGCGTCCAGCCAAATGTATCCAGGACATCAAATTAGGTGGAATATTCCCTGCAGAATCGAGTCCCCCACCATAAGTCAAAACAATGTCGGAAGTTATTCGCAAGACGGTGAGATAGAGGGTTCCATAGCTATAGTTGCCTGGCGTGAACTTTAGTTGAGTTGGAACAATCTCCCTTGCGTACATCAGGTTGACTTGCTCGTCGGGATGCAAACTAAAGGCTCTCAGTTCATTGGGAAGTCCCCAACTCACACCCATGAGTCTGATTAACAGTGCCCCAAGGAAAATCCATAAAACGGGGTTGGAAAGTAATTTGCTCTTCATTGAATCGAAACCAATTCCTTCAACGAATCAACGATTGCAGGATCGTATTGAACGCCTGATTGCCTCTCTATCGCCGTCATCGCCCGACTAACGCCGTAAACACGCTTGTAGCGTATGTAATCGGCAGATACACAGATGATTCTTGATGCAATTGGAGTACGTGGCTCAACTTCATATTTGGTGTGATGATGACTAACAATGTTGGAATAC
>JANPAV010000283.1:0-2036 GCA_031430115.1 Armatimonadota bacterium
GTGGTTTTGGCGTCGCGGCTGATGTAGAAAAAGCTGGGACTTTGCAAACCACTTGGGCAGGATACGAAAGTAACGAAGCTAATATGTTGAAGAACCTCAAGCAGTTTTCGGCAATGGTTTTGGCTGGAGATTATGGCTGGAGCGGCAGACTAGAAAAAATTGAAGAGTTGCCCTATGATCCAGTTCAGGTCTTTGGCAAAATGTACAACCCTCACCAATCTCCTGTATCAAAAGCTCGAGCGCTACTCTTTGGTCGAGGCGAGATATTTGAGTGCGGTGACATTAAGTTTTCGCAACTAGAGGGCTCAGCACTCCGGGGCATTTCGGCTACCAATGCCGCTTACCCTGAACTACTTGACGTTGGGCTCAGTGGCACGGCAAAAGAGCTTGCAGTAGCATTATCATGCGATGTTTCTTCGCCGACGGGTGAATCGATTTCCGAGATGACAATCAGCTATAAGGATGGCACTCAAGATAAGATTCCGTTACTTTATGGCTTGCATTTGCTGGCCGTTGGAGAAACAGGTAACACTTTTTTTGGAGAGCGAAAGCTGGACAGGACTTGCTTCCGAGTTACCTTAAAACCGAAGGAACTCAAAGGGGTCTCGTTTCAGTCTCTCAATCGATATTCTGGCCTCCGAATCGACGGCGTGACCCTTATTCCAATCAAAGGTAAGAAGAATCCTTCATGAGGGCAACCAGTTCTTTCACTCGTTGAGCATCAGTCGATGGTGCGGCTAAAACAACGTCATCGGTCTGGACAATAATCATATTTTTCAGACCAACTGCGTTTAGTACGCCCTTGGAAGAGTCATTGTAAAAGATACAGCCAGAACAATCCGTCGAAGTAATCTCTCCGATCAGCACATTTCCATTTTCGTCGACCGGCATCGTGCGGAAAAGCGAATCAAATGAACCGACGTCATCCCAGGGGAATTCTGCTTTCACGACGTAAACTTGGCTTGCCTTTTCCATCAAGGCATAGTCAATTGAGATATTCGGAATACTCCGAAACTTTTCTACCGCTTCGGTCCGGTTTTCGGCTTGGAAAGCCAAAGCCATACCGTGAATCAACTCAACAGCATCAGGTTGGGTATCGCTCAGTTCTTTGAAAAATGCACTTTGTGTCCAGAAGAACATTCCGCTGTTCCAATAGAAGTTTCCACTGGTGACGAATTCCTTAGCAGTTTCGAGGTTGGGCTTTTCGCGATACCGGGTAACGGTCTTTACGGAATCACTTACTGATGCTCCACTTTCAATGTAGCCGTAACCTATTTCTGGTCGAGTTGGGGTGATTCCCATCGTGACGAGTCCGTCGGTTTTCTCCGAAAGCGATAGGGCCCGATCTACGGTGCTTCGGAATAAATCGGGATTTTCTATGGTGTGATCAGCGGTTAAAATTGCGACCGAAATATCGGTCAATCCTCTTGCTTGAAAAGTTGCAGCCACCCAGCACAGACATCCGAGCGTATTCCGTTTGTCAGGCTCAGCAATTACATTTTGGTCCGGAACAATTTTGGCGGCGCGAATTGGCTCCTCAAGGTGAGTTGCGGTTGCAATGTAGACATTTTCGAGTCCGACAAGAGGCGCAATTCGATCGACCGCTTCTTGCAACATAGTCTTGTTAGGATCGGTGAGGCGTAACAGTTGTTTTGGTCGTAACTTGCGCGAAAGCGGCCAAAACCGTTCACCAGACCCACCCGCCATAATCACTGCAACTCGCATCTTGTAAAGATTATTGTCACATTAAGGACAAATACTTTGTAATATGCCAATAATCCTTAACAGTGAGCCACCCAAAACCCTTTACAATCGTTAGCATGACAACTCTGGTTGCGATGATTTTGGCCACGATATCGGCATGCGGAAACTCTGAAGCGGCTTCCCTTCAAGGAGTCCCAACGACCAAATCGGTGGGAGATGCCAATCGAGTACTGGTTGTCATGAATGAAAAAGATGCCAACAGCGTTCGAATCGCCAGTTACTATTTGCAGAAGCGAAAAATTTCTCGAGACCAATTGGTTAGCTTAAAGACA
>JANPAV010000284.1:0-2814 GCA_031430115.1 Armatimonadota bacterium
CCAAGAAAATAAGGGCAGTGGGGAACTAGCCAGCCGGTGGTTTGGCGAGCGTTACACCTGGTTTGTCTTGGTCGCAAGCATTACCATGCTCCTCGTCAAACTCGCACTTCATATTCCATTCAAGGACGCGGCATATTCCTCTCTTACACTTTTGGTTGCCCTTAGTCCCTGTGCTTTGGTCATTTCTGTTCCCGCCGCTGCCCTGAGCGCAATGGCATGGGCAGCAAGAAACGGCATTCTCATCCGGGGCGGCGAGTTCATTGAGAAAGTTGGAACGGTAACGGCCGCAGCATTTGACAAGACAGGAACTTTGACAGCCGGAAAACCGCAACTAGTCGAAATTTGTTTGTGTGATGAAGACCCTTCCACCCAATGCCAAGAAACCGATGTGTGCTGGAATGGTAAAGGTGAGATGTCGGATGAATCTCGGCGCATTTTAGGATTGGCTGCTGCGGCGGAGGCTCAGAGCGAGCATCCTGTAGCCCATGCTTTACGAGAAGCCGCCAAGCGAAACAAAATTGAGACCGCAATCGCGGAGCAGGTCGAAACCGTACCCGGACTAGGAATTCGGGCCGTAGTGAACGGAAGTCGAATCGAAATCGGTCAACCAAAAATGTTCACGGCTAAGTTGCCTGACGAGTTTCGTGGACACCTGGAAGTACTTCAGGCAAATGGCTGGACAGTTGCGGTCATCGCGGTTGATGGAAAATTGGCTGCCCTAGGATTTGAAGATCAGTCACGACCTACTGCGAAGGGTGTACTCAATCGGCTGACCTCGCTTGGAATAAAAAAACTCATCATGTTAACGGGTGACAACGAGCGAACCGCGGCAAGGGTCGCTGGCGAACTGGGTCTTTCCTCATTTCGGGCCGATCTCATGCCCGGCGACAAAGTTGATGCAATTGCCGAACTCGCTAAAACCGAACGAGTTTTGATGGTGGGTGATGGCATCAATGACGCCCCGGCCCTGACTCTCGCATACGTAGGCGTCGCGATGGGTGGACTTGGAAGCGATATTGCCCTCAATGCCGCGGACATCGTTCTCATGAAGGATCGGCTCGAATCTATTCCCGAGATTATCGCCTTGGGCAAGAAAACCAACCGAATCATCCGAGCAAATCTTGCGATTGGAGGCGGAGTCATCACCGTACTCGCCATTACTTCACTTATCGGAATCCTGCCACTCCCCATTGCCGTGATCGGTCACGAAGGTTCAACTGTCGTTGTTATATTAAATGGCCTTCGGTTGTTAAGAGGGCCGACTCTGTAGTTGGCTTGTGCCTGGAAAGCATTGAGATCAGAAGCTAAAAGCCAAAAAAGGTGCAACCAATCGCTTCCAAGTTTCGGATGATAAACTGTGCAAGTGTTAAAGATGCCAAACAGCTTGATCCGCTTCGAGGCATTTTTGCGCGAGGCCGAACATCGATCAGACAATCGAAAGGGTAGTAGCGTCAGTGATTTAGTTGGATTGGTGTTCTTTTTAGGCTCCTTTGGTCTCATTGCAAATTTCGTTATCGCGCCCTCGAGTTTCTTCCGAATCTTGGCAATATTTGTTCTCTCCGCTATGGTCGCTCGTAAAGTGAGCCAAGGACTAGAACGATCTCGCAAAGCAAAGCTCTCAAGGCTTGATCCTCTTCATGAAACGTACAAGAGATTAATCCGAGAACTGAAGAAATACTCCGAAAATCGTTCCCTTGGTGAACGGTTACATCCGGCAGTTGCTCGTCAACTAGAGAGTGTGGCAGAAGTCTTCTTTCGAGTTCGGACTTGGCTCCAAGACAAATCTTCCCGCAACGTCCTCGGCGAATCCCTTCATGCTGACGTTTGTCAGGCGACAGATCGAGCTATGCGTGAAGTCATCTTTTCAATCCATGGAGCCTACCGTCCTGAAGGCATGCAACGAAAACAATGGCAGAAGATGGTCGATTCCGATCCTGACGCCTTAGAGGTTTGCGATAGCCTGAGCCGAATCAATGGCCTTTTGGGACAATTGACCGACATCATGGGAAAGGTTGAATCGTTTGGTGTAACCATTACCCTTACCGATCAATTAAGAGCAATCTCAGATGCCATTGAGGAGATGGAACAGAGCACGTACGCCACGATCAAGAGCCTCCCGGCACCAAGGGACGAAGTCAGATTAAACCACTAAGTCGCTAGGTTTCGCCAGGTGACATCGACCGGGTGATGTGATAAGATTGGGTTATGATCACCGCGCAAGCGAGTCAATCCCAAAGGTTTTCCCTAATCAGCCCGTTTAGGCAACGGGCGCTCTGGCTAGTTCCAGTTTTCATTTTGGCTCATATAGGGTTTTGCTACTACGCTGGAAATTTGACCTCAGGAAGGGCCTTTCCATTCTTTGTTACAACTCTAACGGTTTGGATATGGCCAGCAATTTCAATTTGGAGTTACAACCGAAGCGAAAAGACTGGAGTTGATCTTGAGTTCGATGGAAATCTCGTCCGACTCCTTGGCAAAAAGGGACTTGTCAAATACTCTGAGGAATTAGCCAACGTGACCCAGCTTCGTGCGATTCACCCAATGAATTCCAAAGAGCCCGAAGGGTTTGCCGTTCATTTCGCAAGCGGTAAGCAGTTTATTTTCCGTGATGACGTGGCAACCCGATCCGAACTTGTTGCGTTGCTTGAGCAAAGGACCGGCTTGAAGTTCACGAAGCCAGCGAAAGAATGATCTCCAAATTCGAAGCCCGAACCGCATACAATGCCGGAGTCGATATCTACTCTGAAACCATTACCAAGACCTGGAGAATGCCAGGTGCCGACAAGAACCATGGTGATCTCTACTGGTATGAAG
>JANPAV010000285.1:0-2550 GCA_031430115.1 Armatimonadota bacterium
TCTGACCGTATTTGCCCGACCAATGATGTCGTCCTTTGCGAACCGCATTCCGCCGACTTTGCTAAACAATGGAAACGCATCAAACTCCTCAATCCAGTCCAAAAAATGAATATCGAGCTTGGTTAAGGCTTCAAACATCAAATATCCATCCAACCAACCGTGGTGGTTTGCATAAAAGATCACTGGCTGTTTTAACGCCTCCTTAGGTGGAGACCAATGGAGATTGCGTAATCGAGACTTGACCGTTCTCCGGATCATCCCACCAACCGCCCTTCCGATGATTCCTTCTTCTTGCTTCATGCGGGTATTGCACCGTCCGCAATCAATCTTTGCTCGACGAGTTCAGCCGAGATCAAGACCATGGGTAGTCCGTTTCCGGGAAGGGTGCTCGCCCCTACAAAATAGAGGTTTGGATTATCTATGCTTTTCAGGCCCGGACGCATAAAGGCGCTCTGAAACAAGTCATGACCAATGCCAAAGGCGGCCCCACGTTCAAGATTCAGTTCCTTCTCCCATTCAGCTGGACCACGCCGCTTGATTCCGCGAATTTTAGTGCGATCAAATCCACCGAGCCTTTCGAGCCGATCAAATACTTCGTTCTCCAGTTCTTCCACCATTGCAGGAGTCCTCTCAAACTCAAGGTTGGGTACTGGGATCAAAAGGAATAAATTACTATGACTTTCCGGGGCGAGGGAAGAATCGGTTTTGCTTGAGTTGCAAAGATAGAAGGCAGGATCTTTTGGCATTGATGGCTCGTCAGAAATTGCCCTCAAGTTGCCAGCAAAGTCAGCTCCGAATAAGACATTGTGATGTTCAAAGCCATCCAACTTCCCTTCGTAATCCATGTAAACAAGATGGGCCGAACATGAGTACCGGAGCTTTCGCTTGGTCGGCTTCTTGACAAGCTCACGTTGAGCGTAAGGCATATCGGGGTTCGCAATGACAATATCAGCCGTAATCGTTTCTCCAGAATCAAGCGTAACGCTTGATCCATTGATAGCGCAAACGTTCGCATTAAGCCGAATAGTGGCTCCTCTCGCGACTGATAATTCAGCGATCTTATCGGATATTGAACCCAGTCCCCCTTTTGGATAGAACACACCTTCCCCGTACTCCATGTACGCCAATGTTGCATAGAGCCACGGTGCATTGTAAGGAGAGAGTCCAAGATACATCGTTTGAAAACTAAACATCATTTGCAATCGAGGATCATCGAACTTGGTTTTGAGCCTCTTTGCTAGGTTGGTGAGCATGTGATGGCTCAAGACTCTTCCCAGTTGTTTGGGACTAGCAAAGTCCCAAACTGATCGAAATTCATTGCGGACAAAATTAGGGATAACCATGTCGTATAGCGACTTTAGTTCATCCATAAATGCTGGATAGGCATTGGCATCTTTGTCTCCGCTCATTCGGCGGATATTCGCGACCATTCTTGTTCTGTTCGTCGTCCCTTCAACCTGAGTTCCGTCGGCAAAGAACACTCGATAGCTTGGATCGCAAAGGGTGCAAGGAACTAAGGTGTCGAAGTCTTCCCCAACATCCCGGAAGAGCTTTCTGAATGGATCAAGCATTAAAAGCAAAGTTGGTCCACCATCGAAATGGCAATCTCCAACCTGTTCACGCCTATTTCGTCCACCAACCGAGTCATTTTTCTCAAGAATTGTGACGCGATGCCCGCGATGGGCGAGGCGCAAAGCAACCCCGAGACCACCGACTCCGGCACCAATAATGATCACATCCTTGGACATCAAACACTTACTACGCAGTGCCAGCGAATTGAATTGCGATCAGCCTTTAGCCAATCGATGCTTAAGGTCCTCAATTGTTAATGCAAGAGCAGCCAACATAACCCATGCCCAGCTAAAACCATGAACAAATCCACTAAACGCAACGAACATGCAAAAGAGGCTAAGCACATCAATGCTTAACTGATCACTTGTTGATTTGTCCTTCCAAGCAAGAACAGATCCTGCAATCATTGAAACAATAAACCAACCGACAGAATTTTGGACTGGAGCACCGAACAGCGGACCAACTTCCTTCCATTTCCAGTAACCGAACAAATTTGTCATCGCCTCTTCCATGGGAATATCGATAATGGTTGCAATAAGAGCACTTGCCGGCACGGCATGCCAAGGACCGAATCTTAGTCTTGCTAAGCGATAGGCTCCCCCAACCACCAAAAGCCAAGCGAACGGAATCAACAGAGGGAATCGGTGGAATTCGCCGAGTGCTACCGTTGGCCACCACCGATCCGTATACTCGTAGTGTCCGAACGGAAAACCAGTGAATAATCCGACGACTTCTGCTCCACCACAAATAATGAGAACGCCAATCACTGGTTTGGCGTCTCCAATCGAAAATGCGGCTATGGATGCTCCACACAAAATAATGAGAACGGTCACCAGCGGAGCGACAAAGCCAGCGTCAACTTTCATCCAAGTTGAAAGGACTGTTCCAAAACAAGCGAACAACACTAATCCAACGAAACATTTCTTCAGGATTGAGTTAGCTTGGTTAGCGGAATCAGTTTTCTTCACCAAACAACAC
>JANPAV010000286.1:0-1869 GCA_031430115.1 Armatimonadota bacterium
CCAAGTACTTGCCCAGAATAAAGAACCGTATTGATCACGTTCTCGCTTGGCTCAACAATCATGAGTCCCAAAAATGGAATCGCACTCAATACCGTGAAAGGCAACAGCCACGGATTCTTGTTGCCCATGATGATCTCACGGTAAATTCTAAATCCGATCACACCCGCTAGGAACTCGGGCAGTCGAGTAATAAAGCTCATCCGAACAAACTGGTTCAAAAATGAATCGACAGATTCCGTATACGCGATCCCAATCTTCGGCAAGTTGACCGTGAAAATATTCTGATGATAGCAATAAGCTCCAGCCAACGAGTAGAGCAACAAAAAGCCCAACGTAAGCATCAGCCCCCGAGTCTTAATCTTGTTCAACAGCGGCAACAAGAATGGAAGGCAGATGTAGAAAAACACCTCGGTGCTAATTGACCAAACTGGTGAATTGAAGAATGCGCCGCTCGGAAAAGCAAAGCTTTGCAACGCAAAAACCACCACAAAGAAGAGCTCAAACGGATGAGCATGAGCGTAGATTGCGTCCTTCGGCAAAGGATCCATGCTGATCGGAATAAAGAACCGAGGCAACACGATCAAAATCGAGAGCATGTAAAGCGGATAAATTCGCGAAAAACGAGCCCACCAAAAATCTGCTTTCGAAACCGTCTTATTCAAAAGCCGGTCGTAATAATTGGCGGCCAAAATGAACCCAGAAAGAACGAAGAAGAACGAAACTCCAACGTATCCATGCTCCACAAAGTTCAAAACATACTGCGGAAGGTAAGGCGCGAACTCCTCGTTATAGTGGTACAAAATCACAATCAGAGCGGCAAAGAATCGCACAGACGTTAGCTGTGGAAAGAACTCTCGCTTCGTACCCTCTATTGCTTGACCAGACATTGTAATTAAAATCGGCTTGGTAGAAAAATCCTACCAAGCCGAAACTCATCCAGGCAATTCCTTTTAGCTTGCCTTTCGTAAGTCTTCCGCGCTCATCAGGATTGGTAACTTTCCTTGATCAATAATTCCATCAGGAAGGATCACCCGTTTAATATCTTCGGAAGAAGGAACCTCGTACATGACGTCCATCATCACACTTTCAATGATGGCTCGAAGAGCACGGGCACCAGTTTTTCGCTTGAGCGCCTCTCGAGCGACTTCACACAGCGCACCGGGCTCAACCACAAGCTCTACGCCATCGAGTTCAAAGAACCGGGTGTATTGCTTGAGAATCGCATTTCTTGGCTCGCTCAAAATTCTAATCAGCGCGGCCTCATCGAGGACATCGAGAGTCGCAATGACCGGCAATCGACCAATGAACTCGGGAATCAGACCAAACTTGAGCAAATCTTCTGGCATCACGTGGCGAAGGATGTCGTTCGGAGCGTCAACCTTGCTCTGAGGATCCGATCGGAAGCCCATCACATTTTCTTTCATTCGACGCTTGATCATCTCTTCGACGCCTTCAAATGCGCCTCCACAGACAAACAGAATGTTCGAAGTATCGATCTGCAAATAATCCTGTTGAGGATGCTTTCGACCGCCACCCGGTGGAACATTCGCTACCGTGCCTTCGAGAATCTTCAGTAACGCCTGCTGAACGCCTTCACCGCTGACGTCGCGAGTAATTGACGGGTTGTCGCTCTTTCGCGAAATCTTGTCGATTTCGTCAACATAAATGATTCCCCTTTCGCAAAGCTCCTTTGCGTTGTTCGGGTCCATTGTTTCCGCTGATTGGTATAGCTTGAGCAGGATGTTTTCGACGTCCTCCCCAACGTATCCAGCCTCAGTCAGCGCAGTTGCGTCGGCAATTGCAAACGGAACCTGCAGCAGTTTCGCCAAAGTTTGAGCAAGCAGAGTCTTTCCCGAACCAGTTGGTCCG
>JANPAV010000287.1:0-2553 GCA_031430115.1 Armatimonadota bacterium
CTTTCCTTAGCCATGAAAAATGGACAACTGGGTACTTCTGCATATTTACTTTCAGTCGGTGCTGACCCCACGCATATCAACAAACAAGGTCAATCCATCCTGCAAGTGGCCGAAACAACCGCCGAAGACCAGAATGTTGCTCGATGGTTTAGGTTGAGATTGAAAGAATACACCGAGGCAAAGTAGTCAAGACGTTTAAGCAGAATCTTGGAGGTTAGAGGGCTAGGACGGTTTGGGGCTTCCGGGCGGGTCTGGTTGGGAAGTTGATTTAGAGCCTCGGTGTGTAGACAAGGCACCAAATCACTGTTAGAATGGTTGATTCAAGTAGTGAAGGTATTTTCCATGCAAGGCCCGTTTAAACTAAATCTGGTTTCTCTTTCAATGATTTTTCTCGTCATAGGCTTCGCGGGTCGGTCAAAGCCTTTGACTCCGCACAACTTCACGAAGCAGCCGACCTTCGAAGAGATTGGAACGGTTTGGACCGGGGCATACACTTCATATGCCGATCCTCCGCTTGTGACGCCTCAACAAGCGAAACTGTTTGACAGCCGCAGCGGGACTCTCGTCGTTACAGGCTATCCCAATGACGCAGACTGGCGCAAGATTCGATTTGAGAGTGGACGCATTGTAAACGAGAAATGGGCTGAGAAGCTGATCGCACGGGATGCGAGCGTTTCAGCGGCGATGGCGAATTTTCCATCCTGGGTCAAGATGAAAAACAACACCGACCGCGAACCCGTCCTGGACGTCATTTTGCCCGGCAACGCGAAAGCTTTGAGGAAGTTTGATGGAATTCTCATTCGATACGAACGATCCGGTCAACTTTACGATCGGTACGAATTTAACGTCACTAACGGCAAAGTCGTGTCGTGGTCCGTTCATCGAGATTACGAAGGAGACTAGAAGAGTAAAATTGCAGCAAAGCAGGCTTTGCAGGCTAAAGCGCGGACAGGTCCGCGCAGTCCCAAAGGGGCTTCCATCGTCCACCATTCCAGCATTCCCCATCGAGGCATCTTTCGTCCTCCTTTCTACGTATCCCCTTCGTAGTGGAGTAGGTACGCCATCAAACCACAATAGATGCCCTGAACGGTCGCAATCACAAACGCAAAGATTGCCGCTTGTTTTGTATCACCGTAACTTGAGCCAACCGCGCCAAACAAGAGACATCCACAGAACGCAAAGAACATCACACCAATGATGTAAAGCCACTTTGCGATAGACATCCAAAAGTCATTCCGCTGAAGGATAAAGACGCACATGATTGCCGAGGAACTGTTAAAAATAAGGGGCAATGCACCGTCGCGAGTCCCTTGAGTTTTGGTGACAAAAATCATGATGATTTGGTACGCCGACAGCGCCAAACCGATCCAACAGAAAATGTTAAGGGCAACTTCTTGCCAGCTAGCCTTATAGTTACCACCTGGCATATCTAGCTGCGAACGAATCGTCATTTTGCAATGAGGACAGGTGAATAGCCCCGCCATGACCTGTTGTTTGCAAAACGGACATGTTTCAAGATTTTGAACAACCGATGGCTGTGCGGAGGCAGGCCTTACATTGGCGGGATTCACCGGTGGAGCCTCAGCGGGCAAAGCCTTCATCTTTGAGATAACTGCTTCCGAGTTCTTGAGTCGAGCGGGTAACAAGTTGACAAACTCGTGCGCTCCTTCGCTCCAGCCATTCCTCAAATAGATGTCAAGGATTCTGTTCGCGACTTCGACATAAGTTGGATCATGTTGCCATACACTGTACAACCATTCAATCGCCTTCATCGGATCGCTTGGCTCATCGCGATCTGCCAAGACCTTGCTGGTATTAAGAAACCCCATGGTCGCCCCAGGATGAGTAGGATCAATCGACAAAGCTCGCTCAAACGAAGCCCGACCACCCTCAGCTTGACCGTTGAGGTTCATCGCGGTGCCATACGCAAATGCAACGGTTGCATCTTTCGGCAATAGTTGAGCTGCGGTCATGAGGACGTGGACTGCTTCTTGGTACTTGCCAAGACCTAACTGCGCCATACCAAAAACTCGTTGGGCTTGCCCTTCCGAATCTCGTATAAGAAGCGGCTGGACAATATTGACTACCTCAGCGTACTTTCGTTCGCCAAGTAGCTTGTTTGCTTCGTCAATTTGCGACTGCAGTTCGGCATCCATTCGGAGAATTGTAACTGGTTTCGACAAAAGAAAAGTTAATTATGTATCTTTGATATTTGGCTTATGTTCTTCGCGTTTGATTGGTAGTTCAATATTGGGCTATCGAAGTCTACTGGCTCAAATCGCAATTGAAGCCATTCTTCTGGTGAGCTTCTGCTCTTTTGAATTCGCTTGCTAAAACGTTTCCAAGAGTCAACCAATTATTGATATTCATGGTTAAGGTCACTTGAGTTCCAAAATCCCTTATTCATCTCCTAAGATAGCGTTTCAGACTGGTTGTCTGGTGATAACCAAGTAATGTTATTCATCGATAAAGTCTAATCAAGTACCAAAGTCCCTTCTTCAGCCCCGAAGGTGGCGTTTCAGATTAGCCCGGCATGAAATGCCGGGTCTAGTC
>JANPAV010000288.1:0-5239 GCA_031430115.1 Armatimonadota bacterium
TCAATTACGGATTCCCGCGTAACGGGGGTAGAGACTTCTCGGTCCTACTGAATTATAGGTTTCAAAAATAAGGATAGATAATATGCGAAGAGTATTTACAGGGATTGTTGGGCTTGCCTTAGCTGGAATGGCTTTTGGTCAGGCTTGGACCTCGTCTTATGACGCAGGGCTCAAGGCGGCAAGAGCGGGAAAGTGGGAAGAAGCTCGGAAGGCGTTTAAGCAGTCTAAGGCTGCACGTCCTGACGATGTCGAAAAGCCTACGATGTTGCCAGGGCCGGTTACCGAGCAACGAAAGTGGAGAAACGGTTCGCCGTACTCGCCAAATTTTTTGGCTGCTTACGCTGAGTACCGAATTGGAGTTGGAATGACCGGCGACAATGCCAATGGTCACTTGCGAACAGCCTCGGACGAATTGGAATCGCTTATCAGCAAGAAGCAAGTAAGCCGAGAAACCGTTTACGTACTCTTTTCGATTTACGGAAAATTGGGATTGGGTGACAAGAAAAATGCGCTAGCCGCAAAGATTTCTGAACCTAATTGGAAAGTTGACAACGAGGTAATGACGCCAGAAGAGATCTCAGCAATGAGCTCTGGAGTTGCTTCATCGACGGCAAACGGCGGCATTGTCGGAGTAGTTGATGCGGGCAAAATGGTGAACGGAACGGCGAATCCTTCAACCCCAGGAACTTTGGTTCCGATGATTTCCACAAAGTATGCCTTGATCATTTCAAATGGCGATAACAAGCTTCCTGGCTTGCAAATGACCCATGCAGTTGACGATGCCAGCGTGCTCAAAGAATCACTCTCACTGTCAGCTGGATACGATCCTGCCAACATCGAGATTGTCACTAACGCAACGGCAGCAAAGATTTTGGCTTCGGTCAAAGCACTTGCAACCCGAATGCCAGCAGAATCGACCTTGTTCTTTTTCTACACTGGTGCGGGGGCAAACATTGATGGTCGAGACTGGTTTGCTGGTGTCAACACCGAAATTGCAACAGATACTTCGAGCATGGTGAAGAAGTCGGACGTGTTCCAACCATTTATGGCCAAGGGTGTTAGCATCTTTGCTTTCTACCAAGTACCACGAACGGTTATGGGCGGAAAAGCCTTTGGCGAAGAAGAGCCTCGCTCTGGTCGCATTGCGCAAATGCAGTCGACCATGGTTGGCGATTCAATCTACTCCCTTTATAAGCGAGGAAAGACGGTTGGCGTTTTTGCTGATGCAGTATGTGAAGTGATGAATGATCTTCATTCTAACTCCATTCCAATTAGTGACTTTGGCTGGGCAGTGTTCTACAAGATTCGGACTGGTGGAAGTGGAGAGTCAGGTGGCGGAAGCAAACAAACTCCGACCTTGCCAGTTCTACAATTCCTAACTTCGAATTCAAGGTTCTAAACCTCGAACTCGGAGAACTGATAAGTCCCTTCGATCTTTTTGAGCGAGGGGACTTTTTCTTGCCGGATTTTGGAGACTCGCAAATTTGCTGGTTTGGGAGAAGTCCCTCTTAATTTGCTGACTCAAATTTTGCTGAGAGTCGTATAATGGCAAGTGTTCTCTTTCGGTTAGAAGGAGTCTTTGGGCAAGGATATGGTGAATTTGAAGGCGTTTTCACGCGTGGCTCTTTCTGGGAGCTTAGTCTTAACTGTCGGTTTTGCGTACGGTCAGCAAGGGAAAAACTTTGTTGGTCCTATTGATCAGCACAAAACCCAGAAAGCCAGTCGAAAGGTAAAAATGTCTCCGAGACCGTACACGGTTTTGGTTGCATTCAATAATGGAAGGGCTGCAAATCCAGTTGGAGTTATCGAACGAGAACTTGGTCTTTACGAAGACACAACTATTGCGTCGCCGTACTTCAAACGATTCTTCATTTCACAAGATGCCCAGTTGAAAGGCATGACAACCGAACGAGCAATCAAGGCTCTTAAGCAGCTGTCATTTGTGAGAATTGCGGAATACGACATGCCGGTTTCGCCTGACCAAGTCAATGATCCCCAATATTCAACTCAATGGGGCTTGAACAACACTGGTCAGACGGGTGGAACCGTAGATGCCGATGTCGATGCTCCGGAAGCTTGGCCACTTATTCCATCCGTAACGCCGATTACCCTTGCCGTACTTGACGACGGAATCGAAGTTAACCACGGCGACCTTGCGGCAAATATCGTTACTAACCCATTAGAAGTTGTCGACGGAATTGACAACGACGGAAATGGATTTATTGACGACATCAAGGGCTGGGACTTTGCTGATGGGGATAATGACGCCAGCCCTCCTACTGCTTCATCTTCCCACGGAACCCACGTTGCCGGAATTGCGGCTGCAGTTTCTAACAATGCAACTGGAGTTGCATCAGCCTCTCGAAACGTTAGGATCTTGCCAGTTCGATTCTATCGGGGGCAATCCACCTGGATGTCGGACTTGATCTTGGCTTGTGACTTTTCGAGAATTCGTGGAGCAAAGGTCGTTAACATTTCTTACAACCTTGACGGATGGACTCAGTTGCTAGCTGACGCATTTATCCGACTTAACACCGCAGATGCAGTCCTGATGCTTTCTGCTGGTAACAACGGACAGGCTAACCCACCACGGTTAGCAATGTTGGCGCAAACGTCCAATTTGTGCTTTGTTGCTTCGACCAACCATAACGACAACCTTTCATCGTTCTCAAACTACGGTGTGCAGGTTCAGGTTGCAGCTCCAGGTGAAAGCATAATTAGCACCGTTCCTTTTGGCGCGTACGCAAATTTTAGCGGTACTTCGATGGCGGCGCCATTCGCAGCAGGAATTATGGGCACAATTCGAGCCATGTATCCGACAATGACGGCAGCCCAATCAATTAGCCGTTTGGGACTAACCTCGGACAGAAAAGCGCAGCTGACCGGCAAAGTCGCCTTTGGCCGAGTGAACTTGGCAAGTGCAATCCAAAACGATACGGTTGCTCCTGCACCGGTTACAGGCTTGACGGTATTGCGACGGTCATCAGGAACATTCTTGTTCCAGTTCAATTCCTCGGGAGATGATGCTTCCGTCGGTGGAGCCAGTTTCTACGATGTTAGAACCAGTACCGCACCGATCAATGCAGGCAACTTTAATACAGCTACTCCGAACAACTTTGCTACGAATCTTCCATTGGCCGGAAACCCGGTTAAGACGAGCATTGGAAGCATTACACCAGGTGGAACTTACTATGTTGCGGTTAAGGCAATTGATGATGTTGGAAATGAATCCAGCGTTGTGAGTGCAGGACCATTTAGCTTGCTGCCACCACTTGCCATCGACAATATGGAAGGTGCGGCCGGGTTTTCCGGTACCGGAACTTGGGCAATAACATCGGCAGTCTCGAATTCCCCAACTAAGAGTTGGGCAGATTCACCTGCTGGCAACTACGCAGACAATGCCAATACTGCTCTCACGTATTCGTCTTCGATCAATGTCACTGGTCCAATGGTTGCCTCTTACATGATGCGATACGACTTGGAAAGTGGTTTTGACTTCTTGACGGTTGAAGCGTCAACTAATGCTGGAGCTACTTGGTCTCCGCTTGATTCGGTAACGGGTCAATCTGGTCCAGTATTCCAGGCATTCTCAATTCCTTTGACCAGCTTCGTTGGTCAGACGGTTCAGCTTCGATTCCGACTTACTTCGGATAGTTCGGTAATTGGAGATGGCGTCTACATTGACGACTTTACGTTGGAAAGCTTGGCTTCCACATTCCTTGATAATATTGAAGGCGCCGTTAACTTCAATGCAACCGGATCAACCTGGGTTGTTAGCACAGAATCGGCTTCATCTCCGACACGGGCCTGGAACGACAGTCCTGGAGCAAACTATGTCAACAATACAAGTCAATGGCTTAAAGGCACGGTTAACCTCGATGCTGAAGCGGTTGGTAGTCCGTTGGTGACATTTAAAGGACTCATCAACACGGAAGACGGTTTTGACTTCTTGAATGTTCATACTTCCAGCGATGGTGGGGTGAATTGGACTCCTCAAGGAGCATTCTCGGGACTCTTTACTTCCTTCAATAGCTATTCGGTACCAATGGGCGTGCTTGGCACGGTCAGAATCGGATTCCAACTTACAAGTGACGGATCAATTGTTGGTAGTGGAGCCTCGATTGACGACATCAGCGTCGTTGGTGAGCCATGGGTTCAGCAGATCAACGGAACCGTTGGTTTGAATGGATTTGCGGGCACGAAGCCATTTAACATTAAGCTCAGATCAGGCGTGACTGTACTACAGACGACTGGCGTTTCGATGACTGGTCTGACGGGTACGTTCCAGATCAACTCAAGCCTCTTTGGTCCACACGATGTGATGATCGAAGGCGCATCGTTCCTTAGACGGGTTGTGCCAGCGGTTAACGTAACCGCGTTTACAACGGTAAGCACGAACCTGATTAACGGTGATATTAATGGCGACAACGTCATTGGCACCGCGGACTTTAACCTGTTACGAACCGCCTTTGGTTCTAACTCGGCAAGCGCAAACTGGAATCCAAATGCGGATCTCAATGGTGATGGAGTTGTCGGCACCGCGGACTTCAATATCTTGAGAACTAACTTCGGTCAAATCGGAGATAACTAAGAAAGTTAAGGAAAAGGGCGTTGAGGTCAGGAAACTGACTTCGGCGCCCTTTCTCGTAAATCAAGGTATGCTTTATGTTCGTGCTTGACCAAATCATCTGCGCACTCGACACGAGTGATCTCGCCGTTGCTACGAAAACCGTTCAGAAGCTCTCTCCGAACATAAAACACTTCAAAATTGGTCACTCTCTGACCCTTGCCCACTCACTGAGCGTGATTGCAATTTTGCAAGATGCGGGTGCCGAGAAGATATTTCTCGACCTCAAATTCCACGACATTCCCAATACGGTTGCCAGCGCGATCAAAGAAGCGGCCAAATACGGGGTCTGGATGACCACTCTCCATACTGCGGGGGGACCGGATATGATGAAAGCCGCCGCAGAAGTTTCCGGACGACCACTCTTGATGGGGGTCTCGGTCTTAACTTCTTTGGACGAGGTTTCTTTGGCTCAGATTGGGGTCTCGCGGACCATAGAGGATCAGATGTGCCGAATGTCCGCCATGGCAATAAAGTGCGGGATTGATGGATTGATCTCTTCCCCGCTTGAGATTTCCCTCTTGAGGTCAGAAATTGGCGCTAAGCCCCTTATTGTTGCCCCTGGGATTCGGTTGCCTGGTGGTGAGTCTCACGACCAAAAGAGGATTGCAA
>JANPAV010000289.1:0-7521 GCA_031430115.1 Armatimonadota bacterium
AGTATTCGAGCGCGACTGTATTGTCAACGTCGGAACCTGTATTGCTCCACTTGGCGTCGGAAAAGACGGCGAACATTGTGTGCGAGTGACTGGAGCCGGAATCGATGAATCTGTTCCGTTTGGCGAAATCAAGATCGTTCCTTACACCCTGTCCATGGGTGATTCAATTACGGTTGAGCCAGGTCGAAACTTCGATGTTGGTGCTGGTAAAGGCAAACCCGTTACGGTCACTCGATTTGATCAGGCGCGAGGCAACCGAAACCAAACTACGAACCTTATTGAAGGAACGGTTGGCTTGATTATTGACGCTCGAGGACGCGGAGGAGCTGAGATGGCTCTTAATACTCCAGGTCGAATCCAAAAGCTTCGATCGTACTTAAGCGCGTTTAACTTGCCGCTACCGAAGTAAATAGGTATGTATTTGGGAGGGGAGGAACGTAGTTCCCTGGCTTCCTGGCTTCGTGCCCTCCTAACGACTATTCGACTGCGCAAAACTTTTGGAAAAGAGATAGGTGCCTGGGAGGGTGGGCTTCCAGCCCTCCAGAAAATTGGTTAGGATTCGAGCCCTTGTCGAAGCAACCGAAGAAAATCAGAAATCTTCAAATGGATTAGAATTAAGGAGGGCAAGATGCCCACCCTCCCAGTTACGCCCTTTCTTCAAAGGCACTACTCCATCGAAAATCCGAGGGCTCGGCACACAGCCCAGCAACCACAGGATTCCGTTGTATGTATTTCACCGCGTTCCAATAATGTTCCTCGCTGCGAATATAGCGGTCAAAATATCCTTCTTGCCAGATCGGGCCCATTTCTGGATGGAGCTTCTTCAATTCATTAGAGGTGTAGGACTTCAAGGAGTGAAGCCCTTTCTCGATAGTTTGGTTCGGCTGGAAACGAGCCAGAAAGTGCAAATGATTCGGCATCACAACCCAAGACCTTAGGTCAAATCTCTTTTGATTCAGGAAGAGAAGAGCGTCTTGCACGATCTTTGCACACTGGGCTTCGCCAAGTATGCAGGAGCCATATCCACTATCGAGAAGCGATTCTAACCTCCTGAGTTTCTCCGTATCAACGTCGAATTTGACACTCTTCATATCCTCGACAAGACTTTCCAACACATGTTTGGGCAAGCTGTCGGCTAGGCGAATAGTAATTGATTGCGTGACTTCGGCATCGAAGTGCGGAAGCTTCTTTGGTTGGAACCATCCGCGATGCTCTTCCAATCTTAACCTATCCCCGGCTAACCAAAATATCGCCGTTGGTATCGCCACCACCGTCGCCACGAACTTTCGCCCTAATTTCGACTTTCGCGCCCGCCGGAACCCCGGTCAACGTGACCTTCCAAACGTTATCAACATTTTCGGCTCCGGTTCGACCATAGTGAGAATCACTGCCAACCACAACTCCGTTAGCCAGAATTTCAATTCCATCTACGTCGAGCCGAAAGGCTCCGGACGTGTACTGAAACTTGATGGTATATTTTCCGTCAACAGAAACCGCAGAGGAAACATCCCACTTCCGAACCTTATAGTCATTGGAGACTTGACCCGCTTTCCATTCAGCAGTTGGCAATCCCATATCGGCATCCAACTTCCGATAGTTGACATCCAAGCGAGGCAAATTGACTTTTAGTCTTTCAATGAAGTCCCGATAGTTCTTCTTTGACTTTGGTGACCAGAATATCTCAGCGGCCGCCATTCCGCGAGGGAATGCCATGTACTGAGCATATTCCGGTGTCCGGATGTACTCAGTCCAAATCTGAAATTGACCTCCAATGATATGGTGCTGCTTATCCGCTTTGATTGCAGTCGGCACGATGTCGAAGTCATAGACTTTCCGCAACGGCAAGTTGCCGCCAATTGCGTGGGGTTCTGTTTTGGGGTCTCCTTGATAGAAGTCAAAGTATAAAGCACTGGTCGGAGCCATCACAACATCGTGCCCCGCGTTTGCAGCTTCAATTCCGTGCGCTTCGCCACGCCACGCCATTACGGTTGCCCCGGGTGCCAAGCCGCCTTCAAGAATCTCGTCCCATCCGATGAGTCGCCGTCCCTTAGCCGCTAAGTATTGGTCCATCTGTTTCACGAACCAACTTTGCATCTCATGCTCATCCTTCAATCCGCGCTCTTTGATCAAGGCTTGAACGCGTGGACTAGCTTTCCATTCATCCTTTGGACATTCATCACCACCGATGTGAATGAACTTCGAAGGGAAAATCGCCATAATTTCGTCGAGTACATCTTGGAGGAATCGGATGGTCTTTACTTCGGGATTAAAAACATGATTATTAACTCCCCAGTTGAAGGCAACGTATAGCTTCGTGTCTAGATTTCCGAGCTCGGGATAAGCGGCAATTGCGGCTTGGGAATGCCCAGGCATTTCAATTTCCGGCACAACGTTCACAAACCTATCGGCGGCGTATTTGACAATTTCCTTCGCGTCTTCCTGAGTGTAAAAGCCACCGCAAGGAGTTTCGTCATAAGTTGCCGGACTGTACTTCAGCATGGTTTTCGACCGCTTGGAGCCAACGGAGGTCAACTTCGGATACTTCTTGATCTCTATGCGCCAGCCTTGGTCTTCGGTAAGGTGCCAATGAAACGAGTTCATCTTGTGCAAAGCAAGCGTATCAATAAACTTCTTAATCGACTCCTTAGGCATGAAGTTGCGCCCGACATCGAGCATAGCTCCTCGCCAAGCAAACCGTGGGGTGTCCTCTATGATAACCGCAGGGACATTGAAGGTTTTGGCTCCTTTCCAACCTTCGGTTGGCATTAGTTGGCGCAAGCTTTGAAGTCCGTAGAAAACGCCGGCAGCCGATTTGCCCTGGATCTCAACTGAATCAGCATCAATCATCAATCGATACCCTTCATTGCCGACATTCAGGCTCTTATCAATTGATAGCACGACCGCATTCTTTGACGATGTGCCGTCAACCAAGTGGAAATATGACTTCGCCATATCCGCGACTTTCTTCAGGCTCTTATCGGCAACAATAACCGTGCTTTCGTTGAACGAAAAGGAACCCGCTTGCTGAATCAAAATTGCCGGAGCAGGAATAATCGAGTACTGAGCCGCCATCAAAACCACCATCGAACTAACCAATTGGCTTCACCTTTGTCATTGTAAGAAAGTTTAGCTCAGCCACGCTTGCCCATTCGTTGCCTCGCATTTCTTTAACTGTCCGAAACTCCACAAATTGAGCCATTACTTGTGCTTTAAACATTGCCCACTGAAAACAAGTATTGTCCAAAAACGAGCCACTGTGCACCAAAGTGCCCCTATCCTGAGTCGGGCCCATCGAATTTCATAGTTGTCCGCACGATCGTTTCATTGCGATCAAAGAACGGAATCTTCTAATTGACTTTTGGCGCAAGTCAATCGGTACTTAGATCTAACCCAATTTGAACCAGAAGCTCACGCGTCAATGACAACGGCAGACCAACAACATTATCGAACGGGCCATTCAATGACGCCACCAAAAACTTCCCCATCCCCTGTGCCCCATAGGCTCCGGCTTTATCCATTGGTTCGCCGGTTTTCACATAGTCTTCGATTTCCTCATCAGTTACGTCATTAAATGTGACATGGGTTACGCAATGCCCTACGACGCTCGCCGTTGAGCGTAACACCGCAACCCCCGTTATGACTTGGTGCGATCTACCTCGAAGGGCGGTCAGTATCCTTACGGCATCATCAAAATCCACTGGTTTGGTAAATTGCGCTCCGTCCATCGCAACTACGGTGTCACAGCCGATGATTATGGGGTTATCGTAAGTCCCACGAACCGCTTTTGCCTTCTCCAATGCTAACGTTTCAGCGGTCTTAATCGGGTCAAGCAAGGTCAAAGCGTCTTCATCGATATTGGTTGCCTCGATAACAAACTTAGACACGATCTGTCGCAAAAGTTCGTGCCTTCTCGGCGATGCGCTTGCTAGAACTACTTGCATGAACTTCTATTTTGAATAGAATAGGAACATGACTATCCAGGAAGCGAACGAATTACTGAAAGATGTTCCCGAATATAGCCATCGAGCGATGTTCGGCGGATATGGTTTGTATTCAAATGGCAGAGTCTTTGCGCTATTCGACGATGGCTTTGTTTTTCTGAAAGGAGACGCTATCTCAGGACCACTTTACGAGGAATCTGGCGGCGAACAGTTCTCCTATATATCGAAAAACGGACCGATGTCCATGAAATATTGGCGCTTCCCAACCAATGAAATCCTGTTGGAGCACGTTGAAAATGCGCTTAAAACCGTTCAAAGAGCACCAGCGCCAAAACCTAAGAAACCGAAACCAAAGTAGATGGAGTTCCGTTCCTAAAGTGGAGATTGTTTAGCGTGACCCAAGACTCTGTGATCATCATTCTTGTAACGATCTTGATCGTTGCGGCGGTCATTGTTATCTGGTTCCTTTCTGAAAAGGAAAGGAAGCGTCGTGCAGCCGAACTCAGCATCTTGGCCGAGAAGCTCAATCTTAATTTTCTGGAGTATGGGATGCCGTATGAAAATCCGAACGGCTTCTTTTCATTTGCTGGTAATTCCGATCCAAACGAGTCTCCCACCAACTCAGCTGTTTTCGTTCCGGTGTTTCCTCTTTTTAATCAAGGTTCTGGCCGAACAATTTCTCCTGCACTCATCGGATCCGACCAGGCTGGAAATTTTTGGTATCTGTTCGAGTATCGGTACACGATTTCGACTGGAAAGAGTTCGACAACTTATCGCTTTGCCGTTGCTTTGGTCAGTGCTACTGTCGCATTTCCAGTAATGTCTTTGGAGCCAGAAAATGTTGGTTTTACGATAGGAAAATTCCTGGGAATGCGTGAATTGCAAGTGGAATCTGAAGAATTCAATCAGAGGTATTTTGTCAAAACTAGCGACGAAAAGATGTCGCTTGACCTCCTTCATCCGGTTGCAATTGAGTGCCTACTTCGCCAACCCAATTACGAATGGAGTTTTTCCGGACCTTTTGCCATGATTCACGTTATGGGCCAATTGGAACCAAGCCAAATCGTAACCATGAAGGGCTGTATCGATGAATTCCTTACCCAAATTCCAACATACTATCGTCAAGACTACGGATCCAATCGAAACATCCCATGAACGAAATCATCATCGGCCTCGTCGTCATTCTCATCATCGGAATCATCGTTCCAATCGCGATCTCCAACAACATTGTTCGTCTCAGCCGTCTCTGTGATGAGTCATGGTCAGGCATTGACGTCGCTCTGAAACGTAGACATGACCTAATTCCTAACCTTATCGAGTGCGTGAAAGGTTATATGGCGCAAGAACAAGATGTTTTGACGAAGGTTATCGCGCTACGAAACGAAGCAATTCATGCCCAGGGTTCGGCTGGAGTTGTCGCCGCCGAGCGAGCCTTAGTGCCAGCGCTTTCTGGATTGTTTATCCACGCCGAAGCCTATCCTGACCTTAGGAGTTCCGCCAACTTCCTACAGCTTCAAGAAGAACTCGTAAATAACGAAGACCGCATCTCTGCTGCTCGACGATTCTACAACAACAATGTGCGTAGCTTTAACGTTGCGATTGAGTCTTTTCCCGGCTCTATGCTTAAGGGTGATCGGAAGGCAAAGGAATTCTTCGAAGTGGAAGAATCAGGAATTCGAGCCCCGATAAACATATCTTTCGCAAACTAAGAAGCCCGGCTCATGAAAGACCGGGCTAAGCATTTACTCTTGTTACTTCTTAGTTTTCAGTCGAAATCGGAATCCTTAGGGACTTCGGTTTCTCTTCCTCCACTTTTTGGATCGTGATCGTCACGAATCCATTCTTAAACGTTGCGCTGACCGCTTCTTGGTTCAGCTGAGGCGACAAGCGAATTGATCGGCTAAATGCACCATAAGTGTTTTCTCGTCGAAAGACTTTAGCGCTTTCGCTGATCTCCTCAGTTTTGTGCTCGCCCCTAATCGTCAGTATATTGTTCTCGATGCTCACTTCCAACTCGTCCGGATTAATGCCCGGCACCAAGGCCTTGATCGTAACCAGGCCGTTGTCTTCAATCACATCCAAGGGAATGCTCAACAAGCTATTGGA
Source organism: Armatimonadota bacterium (assembly GCA_031430115.1). Taxonomy (GTDB): domain Bacteria; phylum Armatimonadota; class Fimbriimonadia; order Fimbriimonadales; family Fimbriimonadaceae; genus Fimbriimonas. The sequence goes on from JANPAV010000289.1 coordinate 6,048, forward strand.
ATTCGTCTGGCATTGACTTCCACCCATTAGCTGAGCGAAGAAGTCGTCAAAGTGTCGAGTGTTGTCAATTGTTCGAAATGGGTTCAATGTGTTCATTTTTGGTTTCCCTTGCGGTCACATTTGATATTTACGCCAGAATATATCTTTAGCGTTGCACTATCAAGTCAAAATATGTGAAACTATTTATGACTCCATTTCGCATGGCAATTTGTGAAAACCTTAAGCCTTGATTTGCTTTGTCGGAACTTTGATCAAATAGATCGTCAAACCCAAAATTGTGCCGACCAAGAGCACAATTGGAATCCATTTTGGTAAGTGAAAGTTCCAAGCCTCGATCACAATTGGTGGAGTGGTGAAAATTCGATAGATGGTAACCCCGATTGCGATCCATATCATTGATATCGCCAAAACCTTTGTAGATCGCTTCATCGATCTGTTTTCTTCCCAATCCTTCAGCGTTGGGCCAACAAACCTATTTGCGAGAATCCAATCCTCCATTTGCTGACTTGAATTTCTAAACGCCCAGAGGGCGATAATGAAGAAAACAAATCCCGGAAGGCCGGGGGTCAAAATGCCTATGAAACCGATCCCTACGCACCCGATTCCGAACCCTCCAAAGAGAATTCGAACCAAAAGAGGACGTTGTTTATGGGTCATTAGCCCTGATTATGGAACCTTCGCAACTGAATTCGGACAAGAAACGCTTTCCGTAATAGAGGATGATTAAGTTATGGCATTTTCAACAATTGGTGATTCGTTTTCCGTTATCGCAACTCTAGGCGGCATAGCCGTCACCGCCTGGTCCTTTAACGTGACCTGTGCATTACTCTTCCCAGACAAAGTCGAATCTGCTCGCATTGCAGTATCGACAAGAATGAGCTCTGTCATTGGAAAGGGATTTCTTTCCCTACTAGTTGGCGTGGCATCTTTTCTGGTGATCCAAATACCAAACGGGCTTTTCAAGCTCTTGGGGACAATTATGCTTGCAGCTTACTTTGCCCTGGTTGCGGTTGGCATATCAGGCATTGCGAAACTTGCGGCTGAAAGGATGCAGAGCCTGAAACAGGGACAGTCGAATCTGTTTGACTCCTTTGCAAAAGCATCGATGTACCTTGTGCTTGCGGCAATGCTGCCAGTCCTCGGTTGGTTCTTGCTCGCACCGCTCTTGGTCCTATTCGGAGGCGGAGCTGGGCTCATCGCGATTCTCAAACCAGCTCCATCACGAGAGGTTGCGTAGATGTCCTTATCTCGGCGTGAAGCTCTAATCTTGGGCGGTGCTGCTGCCCTCGCAGCCACAACCGTAGGCTGTGGTCGAGTTGCGACCGAGGTAAGGCGACGAAAGAAAATTGAGCCATGGCGAGAGCCGACAGACTCAAAGACCACACGATTGCTCGATCGAATGACCTTTGGGTGGTCAGCCGATGAGGAAGCTACATACGCTTTGCTTGGACACCAGGCCTATATCGACAAACAG
>JANPAV010000290.1:0-9939 GCA_031430115.1 Armatimonadota bacterium
CCAGGCCAACCGATTCGGTACAAAATTGGGATAGTGTTGAAAATCTGCGGGTCTTGGAGTGACGTAAAATGAGGCAGTTCCAGAAATAGATTCGAACGTAGCAGTGAGTTGCGAAGTACCTTCGGCAGTTCCCGTTATCGCTTTCCCATTTAGGGTGGCGTACTGTGGATTCTCAGTAATTTCTAGACTGACTAGATCTTGTGAAATAGCAATGAGTCCATTGGGACCTGCACCCGAGACCACAACAAGTTTTGGTAATCCTATTTGAACTTCGTATACATGGATGGCGAGATAATTGAGTTTAGAGTCGTAAGAAACCGTACCTAACGATCCACCCGCCGAGTTTAGCAAGGTTCCGTCAGGACCAATAATTATACTTGCCGCCGCAGATGCGATAAGGTCTCCAGTCCCGCCCGCCCCAGTGTAGAATTCGACGTGAAGTTGACCAGGACCACCCTTTGCCGGACTCGGACCGTTGTACGTTATTGCCTGGGCAGCGGAGCCATCTGGTCTGTCAACAAACCAATCAAACGTTTTACTCTCGGCTGCACTTTGAAGGCTAATATGGGCGGAACCAGCATAGGTTGGTGCCGAAACAGCTCTCGTGAGCTGTGGCCATTCAATGGTTACCTTCGGACTGACTTGACCTCCAGAAGACAGCAGCCCGCCACAACCAGCTAGAAGGCCAATGATCAGGGCATAGAGAATGAAGGCAAACGAGCGGGTGAGGGTTTTCAAACAGGTTCCGAGGAATGAAATATTCCTACAGCTATTCTGTTTGGGTTGGAAGGAGAATAGCAACCTATCGAAGAGTTCGCTCGTAAGTTTCATTAGTCATGGAAAATGCTCGGATGCGCCCGAAGTTCGTTGAGAACTTCCGTATTTGGGTTGGAGTTTTCATCGGAATCTTGTTGGTCTCGCTAGTGATTATGCTGAATACCAATAGTGCCCGAACCCAATTCGTACGAGACTATAGACCCGTAACATGCTCGATTGAAACTCGGACTTTCCAAACTGGAAAAGGATCCTATTGTCGCTGGGATTTATCTTGCTCTGACTGTTTAAGGCGCAAACTCGACGTCAATGAGCCTGAATATGAGACTAGCAAAGTGGGGCAAGAAGTGACGGTTTACGCATCCAAAAAATCACCGAAGGTTTGGGAAAGGAACAAACCTACTGACCGATGGCACGACGAATTGGTTGCCCGGTACTGGATCATCTATGTTTTGGCTGCGTTGGCTATATTTGGAGTTTTTCGGTCCATTTGGAAGTGGGCGAAGTCTGAAGTTTCAGAGTTAAGTGCAGCTGTGATCACGGAGGCTGAAGTCGTAGGGGTCGTTGCGTCCGACGAAATGGGCTCAGTACCTCGCCTTAAGTTACGGTTCATGGTTAAGGGTGTTCCATATGAAGGAATGTTTTCTACCACATCGAAAATGCTGGGCGACCATTTTGAGAACCGTACAGTTCAAGTTGCGGTCAATGAGAACGATCCATCCGAGAGCCGGGATTTCTCGACGTTTACAATTGCGGAATTGACTCCGAATTAGAATTGTTGGCCTTCTTCTTCCTCGCCCAAATCACGGGTGGGTACAGGATCACCCCTGCAATACACAAATACCAAAACCAATCGCCGAGAACTTGGTAGACGGTCCAATCTCGCTTACCGGATATCGTTGCCGTCAAAGACTTTTGTTCGTTCTTTAGCTCTGCGACAATAAGACCTTGCTCATTCACAATCATCGAGCCAAAGTTTCCATCGGCCCGAGCCATCGCGACTCCGTTCTCCGCGCAACGAAAGGGGGTGTAAGCCGCATGTACAGCTGCGACAAAGTAGTGAGGCGAATCGGGATCAATGGTTGGCAATGCGACTACCCTTACGTTTGGCAAGGCAGCCGATTCTCGAATGATATTTGGGTAACAAGAGTCAAAACAGATGTTAAGTCCAACGGAATCTTTTGAGTCGAGAATTGGAACGGCAACTGCCTTGGTCCCAGCCGTATGCATCTTCGATTCGCTGGCAAACAGTTTTCGCTTTTCGTATCGTGCCGATTCTTTGCCGTCCGAGTACATAGCGGCAACATTGTGAGGAAGTGGTGTAGCCAAATCCCGGAAGCTCGTGATCAACGGGCTAGTACCAATTGATGCATCCTTTAGCTTCGAAGTATCGTCACCGCGCACAAAGAGCATTCCAGAGAACTCGGGCCAGACGACGAAGCCAGCCTTCGCGCGGGACGCTTCTTGATGAGCGGTAAGAAGTTCTTTGTCGAGCCCATCGGCGATTTGGGCAACCCCGACGGTGATTGCTGGACCTTCCAAAGTTTTCGAAGGTGTGGCGTGAAAGAGGCTGATAACGCAAAAGAAAAGGAATAGAAAGTATTCGCGTTTCCATGTGCCTTTCTTGAAGTTAGTGGCAAGGACATTTGAGTACCAAACTAAGAAACTCGCTAACCAAATTCCTCCCACGCTAGCCAGCCATACAAGTACGCTATTCCGGTACTGAGTCAAAGCCAACGTCGCCGGAATCTCAAGAAGTAACACAGATTCAAGCACAACCGCCAAGGCCACCAGCCACCAAATAGGCTTTTCGTGGTTTTTACGATCCGCCCATACGGCAAAAAAGATAGCGAATGAAAACGCATACAATCCACACGCAGTGTATGTCCATCCATTCGATGGCTCGAAGTTCTTGTGATGATAGAAAACCCCACTCGCCGAAAGCCAGGCACACCAAAAGACTGCACCGAGCCCTCCCAGAAAGCCCACGAGAAAGCCTTTTTCTTTGGTGGTCCATAACAGCGGAACGAGCATGAACCATGCGAGCCAAGCCTGATCTCCCAGCGGCAAAGCTAGAACCAACATGGTCCCCGTTGCCAATGCGCCAATGCCTGCCAATAGATACGAAATCAGTTTTTGCCGCATGCGACGTTATTGTAGGCTAAAACCATTCGAGATGCAATTCGCAATTTCCAAACAACGACAATCAGACCACGAGCATTTAAGGTTCCACTGAAAACCGGCATACCGAACAAGCAGGCAGCCGATTAGTGTTCAATATAGTCTTTCGAGTGCCCAAGTTCTTCGGGAGCATGCAACCTCAACATCATCGTATCCACGTCATGGGGAACTTGCTTAGCCGTCATCTTGCTCACACCGACCATCAGTGCTATCGACAAAGGAACTCCCCATATTGCTGGTTGTTCCATCAACGAGCGAACAAGCGGCGAAACTTCAAGCGTGACATATTTCTTATCAATCAACATTGTTGTAACGATGGCTACCAGTGACGCCATTCCCCCGACCAGCATTCCGGTTGCCGCACCCTTTGCCGTGAGACCCCTCCACCAGGAGCCAAGCAACAGAAGAGGGAAGTACGATGCCGCGCCGATAGCAAATGCCCAACCTACCATCATGGCAATGTCAAAGCTCTCGACAAGCAAACCAAGCAACATGGAAATCGCGCCAATTCCGACAGCGGCAAACTTAAATGCAGTTTTGCGTTGATCGGACGAAGATTCCGGCTTAATAATTTTTCCGTAAATGTCGTGAGCGAAGGCGCCCGACATAGAGACCAACAAGCCGCTAAAAGTTGACATAAATGCCGCAAAAGCTCCAGCCGAAGTGATTCCCGCAAGAATGTGACCGAGTGTCTCGTTTCCAAGCATCGTCGGCAATTTGATGATCGCCATATCCGTGCTGTTCGATGCATACAAAATCGGCATAACGGTACGCCCCAGCGAGCCCCACATCGGAGTAAACACATAGAATGCACCGAGCATGACCATGACCCAAAGGGTAGTCCGCTTTGCTGACTTTCCATCAGGATTTGTATAGAACCGAACCAGGATATGGGGCAGTCCCGCTGTTCCGCAAACCAACGCAATGATCAGAGAATAAGTGTAAAGAATTGGATAGCCATTCTTCGAGGTCAGCGGTCCGAAGGGGGCTGCCCACTTCTCGTTGGTTGGAGAGTTTGGTGCAAAGGCATCGCCGTCGTTTTGAGAGCGCGGTGCAGTTACTCGAATTTTAGATGGCTGATCAAATTCTAGCTTCAACGAAGCTTTTGATTTTTTGCCCTCGGCGGAAGTGACTTCAAAAGGAATGACTCTAACAAGAGTGTCCTTAGGCACCGCTAGATCTTTGCTTTTTGAGGAGACCTCGAGCGAGCTTCCTACGGCCAATATTGCCCCAGAAGCATCGAACATGTCTTCCTTCTTCGGTTTCGGATTGACTGAAATGGATGTCAAAACCGCGTCAGATTCAAACTTAACCAACGATTCTCCCGCCGTACTGAGGGCAAGAGCATTGTTCGGTGCCCCTGCTTTCCCTTTCATCGAGATAACGCTGCCAGGAATAATAGGAACTCCCTTCGGAACTTCCAGAGCCTTCCCCAGGGTTTCGTTATACGACCCAAGGAATGACATCACTACAAAACATGGTACGGAGATCGCGAAGACCTTCACCCAGTACTGCATCGCTTGAACAATCGTGATTCCCTTCATGCCACCGAGCGCGACATTAAAGGTGATCACCGAGCCAACAATAATGATTCCAAGCCAATACGGCCAGCCCATGATCCCCTGCATCACCGTGCCTGCTCCTTTCATTTGAGGCATGGTGTAAAAGAAGCCGATAAAGAGAACGAATGAGACCGCAATTTTTCTGAACGCTGGACTGTGAAATCTGCCCTCGGCAAAGTCAGGAATCGTGTAAGCGCCGAATCGACGTAACGGACCAGCGATAAAGAGTAGAAGAAACAAATAGCCTGCCGCGTACCCGACCGGGTACCAGAGTGCATCATAGCCATTCTTCATGATCAGGCCAGCAACACCCATAAACGAAGCGGCTGACAAATACTCACCGGAGATTGCGCTGGCGTTCCAAAAAACGTTAACGCTTCGCCCGGCAACAAAAAAGTCGGAAACGGATTGGCTCTTATTGGTAGCCCAAACACCAAGCAAGACCGTGCTTGCAATGATGAAGAGCACGAATGCGAGCTCGATCACTTGGATTCCTCCGCCACAATTTCAGCATCAATTCGCTCGGTGCCTTTGACAAACCAGCTCGAAAGAATCCACGTGAGAGGGAAGAACAGGACTCCCAGAATCAACCATGTGAGGGTAAATCCGCCGACTCTAGCTTTTGCCAAATCAGGCAAGTACAAATTTACCAAAGGTAGTCCAACCAAAATTACAACAAAGACTGCTGCTACCGAGAGACTGAGTCTCAATTGCTTCTTCATCATTCGTCGCGAAAGCTCCGATGCCTTTTGCTGATCCATTGAGGGGGATTATATCGTTTTATATTCCCGTTTGGAGCACTATTTGCCTTTTTCACACAAAGCCGCTAGCCCAGGCAACATACGATGATCAAAATCAAATAAAGCTAGGTTCTCGCATGGCGTTTGAATACCTGGTTGGGCGACATACTCCGGCGCCCAATAGACAACTCCGACACCACGCCCATCTGGTACGCCTCGGACGATTTTATGAAGTCGTTTCAAGAAGCTAACCTGTCCGTCAGTTGTTGCCGGATATTCGCAGTTAAGGTCTGACTTCTCCCAAACAAAGTTGCCAGTCCTATCGGCTCCTTGGCGAGTGAAGGGATAGGCGGTTTCTACGACCATGACATCCTTATTAAATGTCATGGACAAGCCATTGAGAGTCGATTCAAGATCGGTCAGTTTTCCGTGCCACCAAGGATAAAAACTCAATCCAATGACGTCAAATCGAACGTTTCGGCGTTCAAGCTCAGCATAGAATTTGAGGCATTCAAACAAACTTCCACCTCGGTCATGGTGAATCATGATTTGGTACTGACTCTTCTTCGGCATTGCCCTTTCAACCCCCGAAACCCCCGCTCTGAGCAGGGTAGCCAAAGGATCAAAGCTTTTGTCCGACGTGAGCTTTCCTAACGGCCATTCCATTCCAACACGAATCTCGTTACCAACTTGGATCATCACGGGCGGTGTACCTTGGTCTACAAGGGCCTTGGTGACTTCGTAGGAATGATCTTCCGTGGCTTTCGCCAGCCTCGCAAGATCAAATGACTTCCAAGCATTAGGGACGATTTGATGCTGCGGGTCCGCCCAATCATCCGAGTAGTGAAAATTGAGGAGAATCTTCATGCCCAGAGCATTCGCTTCTTTTGCCAACCTCAGCGTATGACTCAGGTCGCAGTATCCTTTGGGAGGATTTACCCAAACCCTCAATCGCAATAGATTTGAACCTTCGTCAGCAAATATTTTGAGCGGATCTCGTTCAATATCGCCAACAAAGAACTTTGTTTTGAGGTCCCTGTACTCAGGAATAAAAGAGGCATCAACTCCGCGCCAATATGTACCTCCAAAAGCACATAGGGCGAGGAGTGTCGTCATGTTAACCTACGGATGCCTTAGCTTTTACCGCCGCTTCAATCAGACCCGCAAACAGAGGATGTGGTCGATTGGGTCGGCTCTTAAACTCAGGGTGTGCTTGTGTCGCAATGAAGAATGGGTGAGCCGGAACTTCGACCATTTCGACCAATCGGTAGTCCGGAGAAACTCCAGAAATATGCATCCCATGCTGCTGGAGCTTTTCCCGGAAATCATTGTTGACTTCATAGCGATGCCGATGCCGCTCATTGATCCGGGTTGTACCATAGAGCTTGTGGGCAAGGGTGTTGTTCACCAAGTTACACGGATATGAGCCAAGTCTCATGGTTGCCCCTTTGTCTTTTACGCCTTTTTGTTCGGGCAAAAGGTGAATGACTGGGTAAGGAGCATTGTCAACCATTTCTTCCGAATTGGCACCTTCGAGACCACAAACGTTTCTCGCATATTCGATCACTGCCATTTGCATTCCAAGGCAAATTCCAAAGAACGGCATTCCGGTTTCACGAGCTATTCTGATTGCTTCAATTTTGCCTTCGATTCCTCTCAAGCCAAATCCGGGAGCAACGACGAGGGCATCGACGCCATCAAGGACTTCAGCTGGCTTACCTGCATTCTCGAGTTCATCACTTTCGATCCAGCGAATATTAACCGCGCATTTTTGAGGGATTCCTGCATGAATCAACGATTCAGCGATTGATTTATATGCATCGCCATTGGAAGTATATTTTCCTACGACAGCGACGGTGACCTCGGTAACTGGGTTCTTAAGGGCATCAACAAGCTTCTCCCATTCCTCCATTTGTCCCTTTCGAGATTCGAGTCCAAGGCGCTTAGAAACAAATTCTCCCAGGCCCTTTGCTTCGTACAAGAGGGGAACTTCGTAAACCGTATCCACATTCTGGGATTGAATAACGGCTTCCGGCGGTACACCACAGAACAAGCTAATTTTTTCGATGACCTCATCGGACATGTGAACTTCCGATCGACAAATGAGGACGTCGGGGGCAATGCCGATTTCTCGAAGTTTGTAAACGCTATGCTGGGTCGGTTTTGTTTTTACTTCGTGCCATGGGCCAACAGTTGGAACCAACGTCACATGGACGTACATCGTGTTTTCGTAACCAAGATCGGTTCTGATTTGTCGAATAGCTTCAAGGAAGGGAAGGGATTCGATGTCGCCAACCGTTCCGCCGATCTCTGCGATAACAACGTCAGCTTCCTGTTCGGTTGCTACTAACTTCGCAAGTCTTTTAATTTCGTTCGTAACGTGCGGAATGACCTGCACGGTGCCGCCAAGGTAATCACCGCGTCGTTCGGCTTCAATAACATTTTTATAGACCTTGCCAGTTGTGATGGAACTGCCTTTCGAGCAGTTGACATCCATAAATCGTTCATAGTGACCAAGATCTAAGTCAGTTTCGGCGCCATCATCGGTAACAAAGACTTCGCCATGTTGGTAGGGATTCATTGTTCCCGCATCGACATTAATATACGGGTCTAGTTTTATTGGAGCGACCGTAAAACCGCGGTTTCGAAGTAGCCGCCCAAGGCTTGCGGTTGCGACTCCCTTACCAATTCCACTAACTACGCCGCCTGTTACAAAAATGTACTTTGTCGCCATGATCCCAACTCCCTCAAGACACAAAGACGCTACACTGCGCCTAAAAGTGGTGGGGTTTTAGAGAGTATACGACCCTTCGATTCCTCTGCATAGGGGAAAACAAAAAATGCCCCAAAATTGCTGGGGCATTTTTCGGTTCAACGCAAAGAATTGCTATTTGGCTTCTTCTTCAGATACTTCTTCGGAAACTTCCTCAGTTGCTTCTTCAGCGGTAGCTTCGACTTCGGTCGCGGCAGCTTCTCCGTCAACAAGTCCTACTTTGTCAAGAAGGTTGTCAACCATGTCGCCGTGGAGTTCGCTTTCGATTTGACCTTCAAATTGGTCAGGAATCTTGTCCTTATTTGCCTCAAAAATATTCTCAGCTTGGTCAACGATCGTTGCCTTACTGAGACCTAGTTTCTCAATCATTGATGTAAATATGTTAGCCATAGGGTTCCTTAGGTTCAAAACATGATACGACATTTCAACTTGTAAGTAGTAGTTTCGGTATCCTTTAAGTTCAAATTCCCATGGACTATCGACGCCAATACATTAAGGACCTCTTTCTACTATCCCCAGGGGCGAAGGCAAGTGCCTATGGATGGGTCAAAACTCGCCGCGATAGCAAGGGAATTACCTTCATTCAGCTCAGTGACGGTTCGTGCTTTAAAGACCTACAAGTAGTGGTCGATGAGGGCACAATCGACGCGGAAGTCCTCAAGTCTGTCACGACTGGAGCATGCGTTCGGTTCGATGGCGAGATTGTCGAATCTCCAGCTGCGGGTCAGGCGGTTGAGCTAAAAGCAAATGGAATGGAAGTCTATGGCGATGCCGACCCAACAACTTACCCGCTACAAAAGAAGGGAGCGACCATGGAGTATCTCCGTGAAATTGCCCACCTCAGAGTTCGCGGCAACACGTTCGGCGCCGTCTTTCGCGTTCGCAACCAACTAGCTCAAGCCGTCCACCAATTCTTCGATCAACGCGGTTTTCACTATATTCACACCCCAATCATCACCGCCAGCGACGCAGAAGGAGCCGGCGCGATGTTCCAGGTCACCACGAGCGTTGACCACGACGAAAAAGGCTACTCGATCACCAAGAAAAATCCAGAAGATGATTTCTTTGGTAAGCCTGCCTTCTTAACCGTAAGCGGACAACTCGAAGCCGAGACCCTCGCTCTTGGATTAACAAACGTTTACACTTTTGGGCCAACTTTCCGAGCAGAGAATTCTTCGACGAGTCGACACCTCTCCGAATTTTGGATGATCGAGCCGGAGATGGCATTTTGCTCGCTCGAAGGCGACATGAACCTGGCGGAAGAATTCCTCAAGCACACCATTCAACATGCCTTGGATAAATGTATGCCGGACCTTGAGTTCTTCAACCAGCGAATAGAACCTGATCTGCTTAAGACCTTGAGCCACGTTGTCGAAAGCGGATTTGAGCGCATGACCTACACCGAAGCGGTTAAACACCTCGAAGCATCTGGTGAGAATTTTGAGTATCCAGTAGCCTGGGGTACCGATCTCCAGAGCGAACACGAGCGATGGCTAACCGAAACAAAAGTTGGTCGCCCAGTCATCCTTACCGACTATCCAAAGGAGATTAAGGCATTCTATATGCGATTGAGCGATGATGGCAAAACTGTTCGAGCGATGGATGTTTTGGCTCCAAGAATTGGAGAAATCATTGGAGGATCGCAACGCGAAGAAAGGTTGGACGTACTAGAAGCAAGAATCAAAGAACAAGGGCTACCGTTGGAAGCATATTGGTGGTATTTAGACCTTCGACGATTTGGCAGCGTGCCTCACGCTGGGTTTGGGCTAGGTTTTGAAAGGCTTGTAATGTACGTAACCGGAATGAAGAACATTCGAGACGTGATACCGTATTACCGCGTTCCTGGCAACGCAGATTTCTGATGGCATCGGACGGACGTTTTAAATTTGACCCTCGCATTAAGCGCGAG
>JANPAV010000291.1:0-2907 GCA_031430115.1 Armatimonadota bacterium
CCACTGGTAGTGGTCACCCCACAAATCTCGCCTTTTGAATTAATGCCGCTGCAATTGATCGTGCCCCAAAGGTGATCGGGATCAATCATCCCTTCGGCAACGAGTTCCAAAGCAACCCGCATCGACTCTCCGTCTCGCTTATTGGGGTTCAGATAGTGTTCAGGATCAATTCGACGCTTCCACTCAAGCCATACCCGTCGGCTCGCTTCAGTATTCAAATCAGGTTCAATTGGCATGCCCATGTTTCGAGCAAATTCCGATGCGCCTTTTCCAACGATAAGATGATGATCAGTTGAACTTGCAACCATCTGAGCTACTTTCGATGGTGTTCGAACCCCTTCGATACAAGCGACTCCGCCCGCCCACTTCTTGGGACCGTGCATACAACACGAGTCGAGTTGAACGATCCCATCCGCATTTGGAATCCCGCCGTACCCTACGCTCATATCGGCAGGGTCGAGTTCGACAATGTTGACCCCCGCAATGAGCGAGTCAAGCACGTCTTTGCCTTCGGTGATCATCCGAAAGGCACGTTGAACACAGACTTCGTCTCCGCCATTCTTGAATTGGTTTCCGTTTCCGCTTGAGATCACAACCGGCTTGATCTCGGCAGGCTGATAAACCATTGGCATTCCCTTGACTAATGGGGCGGCGGCAATTGCAGCGGCCGAGGTAAGTATCTGGCGTCGGGTCGTCATGCCCCAATTCTACACCTGCTTTGACAAGGCAGCACCATAACCTATCCAGTTTGGGCATATCCCCGTTTGCAAATTCATGTCACTAACTTCCGTTCATCTTTGCATTGCAGGTCATTCGCCAACAAAAAAGAAACAACAATCCGTAGTTCAATCTTTCTTTATCCATCCAAGCAATGTATCTGTAAGAATTTCGTTAATGGATTTCCTGCTATCTGGTGTGAGATGCGCAAAAGGCTTTGACTGGTCTTTGCCGCTCAGTACTTCACGCAAGCGAACGTAAACTTGACTTTTGGCTTCATCGGGAAGATTGGCAAATGCTGAAGAATAAATCATTGGACTACATGAGTACTTCAACAGCTTTGTCTTCAAGTCAAATTCGGAGAGTCTCCGACCTAGCTTGTCCGGCGGTGAGCTTTGAGAGTAGTAAGCGGAAAACCCGCTTGAGCCTTTGATTGGCTCGGTCAAAATTGGCTCACCCGAACAGAGCAATGCCTGCACCAAAGGTTCACAAGCATTTTGGACTCGATCATGGATTTGATTACTGACGTGATCCTTTGAAAATCCAAATTTCAGAAGATCTGTTGCTTCCTTTACGGCTCTCCGAGTCAAGAAGCTTGCTTTAGTGATCTGATTCTGGATGGTCATTTGTTGCTCGATGACCATCAGGGCTACGATGTCAGAGTTTGAAGTCATGTACTTTTTGACATCAAAGTATCGTGCCAAGTCAGTCACGTTTGCCCCTTTTTTAGTATCGATAATGGATGCCTGCTCATTGCCTCTCGCGACTTCGTTACCCATGTGACGCTGTTTACCGTGTTGCCCCGTTACGTACCAACCGCCCCAGCGATCTTTGATTTCACTGGTTGCCGTAGTTTTATAGGAGCCATTGGCGAATCTTGGCATCCCATCCGGACCCGCATAGACGGATCGGACCATGAGTCCGGGAACTTGACCCGTCATCGATGAAAAGTGACACTGAAAGCACTCCATGGTCTGGCGAACCAGCTTTGGCTCTCGTGTCGCTTGATTTGCGATTGTGAAAAATACGGGACCAACTTTGGGGTCAATTCCAATGATTTCGATGACCGGAGCATTGGGAACCCACCCAACGTAGGTGTGATCATTGAAGTAAAGTGCTCGGGGAGTTAACGGCGAAATGAAATTTGATTGCAAACTTGTTTTTGAAAAAACGAGGATCTGAGACTCTGACGATATTGCAAGTTCTTTGAGGATCGACTTGAGATATCCTTGCTTCGGTTCAAAGGTGAGTTTGAGTTTTCCTGTGCGAATCCTCTCAATCATTGTTGAGACCGGGTCACCCATTTTCGGTGCAATAAATTCAGTGGGAATGTCTGAGTACGTATCTTGTTTGATGTTCGCAAAGACGAACGTAGCGAGACAAGCCAAGGGAAACAAAATTGCCTTCGTTCCAAAGCGGGTTCCATCTGACTTCGGTTTTCGTTTCATTTCCTTTAAGATCCACTTTGATCGTACATAGCTATTCAGGCTAATTCTATGATTTTCATCATAGGACCTAAAGTAGCTTTTCTTCGAGTTTCTCTCTGTTGACGACCGTTATCATGTGTTGGTCAGTTTGAACTAAGTTGCTCTTGGTCCACTTCGAAAGCACTCTAATCGTTGTTTCGGTTGTGGTGCCGGCCATTTCTCCTAACGCTTGCCGTGTGAGCGGAACGATAATGTGAACCTTGTCTCCGTCTTCCTTTCCATACGATTCGGCGAGAATGAGCAACACACTTGCGATCCGCTCTTCTGCTCGACCTGACGAGAGCTTTGCCATGAAATCGAGCTTTTGGTGAAACCGAACGGCAGTTCGACGCATGATTCCATCCTTCAAAACGATATTTTGGTTGTAGACATCCAAAAAAGCCGCCTTCGAAATCTTGAGATATGTCGTATCGGTTAATCCATAGGCAGTCAATGGGCAACCCGTTCCTTCTATCAATCCTAGGAGCCCAAATATTTGGCCCGGTCCCATAATTTCAAGCGTCAGATCAACACCATTTGAATTTGAACGCACCATCTTGACGAAACCGCATCCAACGAGTCCAAAGTATTTTGCACTTGAGCCGTCTTGCCAGATGATCTCCCCTTTATCGCAATGAATGAGTTGACAATGTTGAGAAAGCTCGATCATTTGTTGATCTGAAAGGGCATTCAACAGTGTGCTCGACTCTAAAACTCCTCGGAT
>JANPAV010000292.1:0-3222 GCA_031430115.1 Armatimonadota bacterium
CCGTCATCTGCGACTCTGGTCTGAAGTACCTCGATGGGGATCTATTCAAAGTTTGAGAGTTAGACAGGGAGTGATTTGAACTCCAGTAATGTCAAAAGTTCTGCAACTCATTAATGAACATCCTAAGCTGCCTTTGCTTCGTTCTTCGGGACGAGAACTTGGTTCCTTGGTGCCAATTTTTGAATAATCCTCGTTCGCCATGGCACCTCCACAAATTTATGGCAAAATGCTGCCAGTCCGAACGAAGTAGCGATTGCAGAAATCGCAAATATCGGCGGCAACTCTTGTTTGAGATAAGCCAGCGGTCCAACCGTCTTAGCACCAAGCAAGAAAAGTCCGAGAACGGGACTATGAAGTAAGTACAGCGAGTAACTTGTTTCACCCAAATAGAGGAACTTTGGAGATTGCAAAAATTTGAGGGATACTGGCGAAGTATATGAAAGCAAGATCACACTGCTGAACACAATTGCCGGGATTCCGTGGTATCGGCTCATGATTGGCAAAGTCAAGTTGAGACCCAGGTACGAACCGACAAGTAGTGCGAAAATCCATCGACTATTATTGCGAAGATACGACAAAGTTTGCTGTGGCAAATTTCTGGCGAGATTGAAGGTCAAAATGCCAAGCGCGAACTCAAGTACACAAAAATAGGGAGAGGAGTGCAAGAATTCAAAAGCCCCGAAAAATGGTTCAATTCCAGGTCTTGGCGAAAATACATCAAATGAAGCCGCTGCTCCAATCATAAGCCCGACCAAAGCGATCCAAAGTGAAATGATCGACCGAATACTCAGCTTGGAAAATGGGCGTAGAAGGAACGGAAAGCAAAGATAGAAGAAGAATTCAGTTTCGATGGACCACGTTGGAGCATTCCACGCAGAGATTCCGCTCCAACTAGCAAAGGGAAGCCAAGTCTTGATCAAGAGTACGCTTGACAACGAATAAGTCAAAAGAGATTGAGCTGGAGTGTGCAACTTAAGATTGAGGTACAAAAAGGCAGGAAGTGCCACCAGCAATGAGAAGATCAGGGCAGGGTAAATCCTCGCGAAACGTGCTACGAGAAATGAACGGACAGTCGTAGTACCCGCAACCATTTTTGCTTGATAATTGTACGCAAGGATGAATCCAGATAGGATGAAAAAAAAGCCAACAAAATTGGCCATCCCTTTCCACAAGCTCAGAAAAATCGGAGACTGATTGGGAAAAAGGAATTCGCTAAAGTGGCATAAGACCACGCCAAATGCTGCAATAAATCGCCAGCCAGTCAGCTGATCGAGCTTAATCAAATCGCCCGAATTGGCAGCTTGTTGACTCAACTTACTTTGCAAAGTAAGTCTATTGTCGGCAAAATGAACCGACTTACTCCAAAACTTGGATCACCTCATAAGTGAAGTGATCCAAGCTGAAGCGGGTCGTTAGTTGCTGGTAACTGGGTTACCAAGTGCATCTACGATCTGACCACCGCCGCCACCGTAGTTTTTGACTCCCCAAGCAAATGCCTTGGTGTTGAGGGTTGCCGAAAGTTTTTGGTTCTTAGCGTGAGTGTCTGCGAACGTATAGTTTGCGTTGCCACCAATGATGTCATTGCCCACTTTGTTAAATCGGCTTGGCTGCGTGTAGGCCAAGTGAGAGAAAGTGTGAGGTGTTCCAAGTGCAATGGCTTTACATCCAGTCAAAGCACCTCGAGCGAGATCTTCGGTGATGGCGTAGTAGCTTCCTGCTCCTACGTCTCCGCCACCGCTAGTAGCAACTTCACCAACATATCGACCAGCTGCTGTCAATGTGTTCATAAACGCATTGGTTGATCGGTGAGATTTGAATGCGGTCCCTGATGCTCCAGAGGAGTCGCCGATGCATTGGACGACGTCGGTCAATGGTGCAAGCAAGATGGTTCCTGCTGTACTGTCAACTGCTGTTGCGCTAACAACGTTTGACGGATCAATGGTTCGTCTCTTTCTTGGCATGACCGCAGCATTTGCTGTATAGCTAAGACGAGGTGCTTGATTGTCTTGAACAGGATTCTGAGGACCTTGTCCACCAGGAGCACCATAACCGAGGTTGTTGCCGATGTAGTTAGTAGGAGCAAGACCACCAACTGCATCTGTTGGAGAAACAAAAATCTGAAGGCTCTTGACGTATGGCTGGATCATTCCTGACCAGTGGGTATATCCGAGAGTGCTGCTTGAGTCGTTGTTGTAATAATAAGCCGAAGGATAGACGTCATCATTGTCAGCCAAGTAAATGGCCATGGATGTACCAATTTGCTTAACATTGGAAAGGTCTTGAGTTTTCTTTGCTGCTTCTTTAGCTTGGGCAAAAACCGGGAATAAGATTGCTGCGAGAATCGCAATAATTGCGATAACTACGAGAAGTTCAATAAGAGTAAACGCTTTTTTCATGGGGTGACCGCTGGGATCAAACGATACGTTCAATCCACACAAGCTAAAGTTGTGAGATTTGGTCCCAGGACTTAACCGTCCGTTAACCAATCCTTAATCCAACGTTATCTATGTTAAGAAGGGCCAATTGGTTTTTCTTCACCTTCTATGGGAACCTTGAGTATGGTTGGAAGATTGATTTCTGGGTTCAAACAGACATTGAATGCAAGAGCATTTATCCTCACATTTAGCCCCGAAGGGGCGTTTCAAATTAGCCCAGCATGCAATGCTGGGTTGGGCAATGTTCAAAAATGAGGGCTGAAAGTCCGTTTCAATCGAATGAAATAGCAACAAACATGTCTCCATCTCTCCCGCAACTAATGGTTCATGCCTTCTTCTGTTCAAAACATCGTTTCATGAAGGGTTTCGAAGCGTTATGAAGGGGAATGGAATTGAAATTGAAGAGAGATACGTGCGGGATTGAGACGAACTTACAGCTCACAAAACTAATTCTCCATCACCTGGCATTTCATAATAGGCTAGTTTAAAGTACTAACTCTAACCCCAAGGAGCCAGCTATTTGAATCTAACGGGGCCGTTTGAACGTACTATAAGAAATACCAATGGAACACACTTCAGCTCTCACGGCAATATTTATTGCCTTCATTGCTGCTGTAATCGGAGGCGAAATTGCCATGCGCCTCAAAATGCCATCCGTGGTCGGGCAAATCTTTGGTGGAATCATCATCGGCAAGTCCGTGCTGAACTGGATTGCTCCCGAATCAACCCCGATCATCATTGAACTCGGTGAACTGGGCGCCGCCTTTCTACTGTTCAGCGTCGGACT
>JANPAV010000293.1:0-2062 GCA_031430115.1 Armatimonadota bacterium
CCTTGACCAGCAGAAATAACGACGCGAGCCTTGTCTGAATGGACATAGGCATCATGGGTACTAAGATTTCGTCGCACTGCCTCGACAAATCCATCGAATGGAACTCTGAGGGTCATGTCCAATTATGGAACAGAGAACACAGATACCTAAAGTTAATTGTTAATTTGCCGAAAAGTAAGTAACGATGAGTACGCCTACACAACCTCTTGCGTGGACCGGAGAACGAATGATTCCTTTCGTCAGCGACTACGCTACCCAAGCGACCCACTGGCAACGGTACCTTTTCTTCCGTCCTTGGTACGAAGATGCGGTTGTTGTTGACGCGGCAAGTGGCGAAGGCTATGGCACCGACTTTTCCTCCATTTTTGCTTCAAAGAGCTTTGGCGTTGACGTTTCTGCAGAGGCAGTGAGCCACGCAAACCAGTTGTATCCGCGAGCAACTTTTGATGTGGATGACGTTTGTAACTACGACTATTCGAAAGCGGATGTCGTCACGAGTTTTGAAACTATTGAGCACCTTCCTGATCCCGAGAAATTCTTAGATGCACTGAAGGCATGTAAGGGCAAGATCATCATCAGCACCCCCAATCGAAAGCTTTACGATCCGAATGCAAAGCTAGGCGATAAGCCGACTAATCCTTATCACACCATTGAGTGGACCGCCGAAGAGTTTGCTGAGTTGATTCAGCGGCATTTCCCGGATCGTCAGGTTCGATTCCTTAGTCAAAGTACGACCCTTCCGGGACGGCTTTATGAGGGGCTTGACACTGACGCATGGTTTACGATAGCGGTTATTGGTGATGGCGAGTTGCCTCAGTGGCCAAAACTTGGCTTCTCGATGCCAACCGTCAACAACGCACAAATGGGAATTGAGAGCATCTCGGCGTTCGTAACCTATTATCCGGGCGAAGTAGAATTTGCGGTAGTCCTCAACAACACTGATAAGGCAAACAAGAAGCTTTGGTACGACTTTGCGGCTCAAGCACCCCACTTCTTGTCTCTTTTGGAAAATAGTGAAAATACCGGATACGGGCAGGGAGCGAACCGAGGTCTGGAATATCTTCAGACGAAGGGCGGCTTTGATGCCTATGGAGTTACCAATGATGACGTCTATGCTTCGCTTGGATGTCTCGGCGAACTTGCTCATGCGTATAACAACTTGAAGTCAATGAATCAGAATCCCGGGCTTCTTGGGGTGGTTTCCAACAAGGTAGCAGGTAAGCAACAAGTTGAAATTGGACAATACACTGACCTTCCGAGCTTGATGCGAAAGGCCAATGACTATTTGCACGCAAAGAAGTCTTCGGCTTCTCCATGGAATCAGATCCGGGGCTTGTGTTTCTTGATGTCTCCTGAATGTTTGACTGCAATTGGTGGATTTGATCCGGTATTTGGTCTTGGCAACTTTGAGGACGATGATCTTTGCGTCCGGTCTAAGTTGGCTGGCTTCACAAACTGGGTTGTTGATGGCGCTTTCCTTTATCATGAAGGGTCAAAGACTTTTGCCGCGTTGGACATTGATTACGAGGCAAATATCGCCCGTAACATGCATGTTTTCAACAAAAAGTGGCAGTTGGAGAACCATTTCGAGTTTCTTGAAATTGCAAAGGCTCCGAAGGGAGTCAGCCTGAATGTCCCCCTTAATGCGACATTTAAGCCGACTCATGCCATCGTTATCAGCGGTGAAAATGTGGACCTAAAGGAACAAGCTTCGGACACTGAATTTGCCTACTGGGTGTATAGCGTTATTCGCGAGAAAGGCGACGATGCCCGAGAACGTGTGCTGAAAGCCCTCGCCGCCTAGTCAAAGCGGGTAAAACCGGGCATGCCTTTCGTGCCCGGTTTATTTCTTCTAACCCAAACCCAAGGTCGTTTCCAGCCAGGAAACCCTCTTCCCGGACTCCCGCCGATCATCTTAGACCGGCAACTTCAATATAACGGACCAGCAAAACAAGTCTGTTCCCGATACGGCCTTGAAGCCCGCATTATATGGATTGATGCCACGGCTAATGTTGAGAGATACAATACGCCTGAGAAGATTCAAGCGATTGTGGCTCGAATT
>JANPAV010000294.1:0-5198 GCA_031430115.1 Armatimonadota bacterium
CGTTTCGACGTTTTGGTTACAGACTTCTTTTTTGTCAATTGCCCTAGTAACCGTTCGTTTGAGGAGTTGCCAAAAGGTTCTTGATCGCGAGTAATCAAGGCCGATGATCAGTTGCACCCGTTCGAGAGGAATATCGAGCCAGGGGCCGTATGCAGCATCGAGAATCCATTCGTCGCGGGCGCAAATCTCGGCGATTCTTTCTCGCTGCTGTTCAACGGGAATAAGTTCCCAACCAGGGTTCCACATGAGCGGGTCAATTTCTGTCCAAGGAATCCCGGTCTTTACGCTCAACCAGGTAGCCATGGTCGTTTTTCCCGACCCAGTGACACCATATATAAGGATGCGCTTTGGAAGTTCCTTCCCTATTCTTCCCGCAACCATTCCTAACATATTACAATGAGTCATGTCGTCTTTGGTTCTAGATAAGCTTCGCACGGTTTGTATGGCCCTGCCCGAAGCGACCGAAAGGCTGAGCCATGGCGAACCATGTTGGTTTGTTGCGAAGGGTCGTTGTTTTGCGTCTTTTAACGATCATCATCATGATGATCGCGTTTCGGTTTGGCTGGCGGCTCCGACTGGGATACAGGAAGTGTTGTTATCCAGCGAGCCTACGAAGTTCTTTCGACCACCTTATGTTGGGGTGAAGGGTTGGATTGGCGTGTATTTGGATATTCCGACGGACTGGGACGATGTTGCGGAGTTGGTACGGGAGTCTTACCGTTGCGTAGCGACGCCGAAGTATCTAGCGATGCTGGAGTAGTCGTCAGTTGGCAGTAGGGAGTTTGGATGGCGACTTTTACAAGCTTCGTAGCCTCAAAAGCTCCGGTTATCGAGCTCAAGAATCAACTGACTCCGCCGCCGCAATTGAGGCAGCGGATTGTCCATAGATGTACACTGAATATATGAGCGACGAACCCATCAAGCCGGAACTACCATCCGATGCCGAGATAGAGGCTCGGTTTTCGAAGATCAAGGAAAATTTGACTTTGGAACTTGATGATGCTGACGAAAAGTTAGCGGCCATTTTGGACAAAACTCACGCTCCAAAAATTGAAACTGACGAATTTGACGACAAATTGAAGGAGCTTGAGACAAGGGCCCAGGCGATGAAGGAAAAGAGAGAATCGATCAAGGCGCAGGAAGCAAAGGCATTAAAATCATCTCAACAGGATTCCCATGGTCTTGGACTTGGGCTAACGATTGCTTACGCTATTCTCGGAGTGCCACTCTTTGGAGGTCTCCTTGGATTTGGACTCACAAAATGGACCGGCAATGGAATCTGGACGGTTATTTGTGGTCTTGGTGGAATGGTTGGTGGAATTGGATTTGCGGCATTTCTCATCAGTCGGCAAAACAAGACTCAATGAAACTGACTTTTTTTCCCGTTTGGATTCGAATTGTCCTCGTACTAGGAATAGTTAGTTCCGCTGTTGTTGGTTCGTTCCTGGGATTAGGTCACTTTAGCTTAGGTCTGGTATCGACTGGCTTCTTCTTGTTTGTGACGTGGCGTGCTATTCAATTCTTCGGAATGACGATTAAGCAAGGTGCGAAGGCGAATTTTTCCTTCATTTCGCTCTTCATTATTCTTGGAATTAAGGTTCCGTTCATAGTGGGATTAACTTTCTACATTCAATCGTTGGAATTCCGTCAACAGGGTTGCTTCCTGATGGGGTTAGCACTGGTATACTCTTGGCTGATCGGGTGGGCACAACACCAATCAAAAACAAGTACGGATTCTTCAACCAATGGATTTAACTCAGTTCAGCACGACTCTCTTAGCAAAGACTGAGGCCATGCATAAAGCTGAACCCAAGGGGCACCACGTTAGCTTTGCGAACGTGTTTGGCTACTTAATTATCACGCTCATTATTCTTTTTGCACTCCTTCACTTTGCAAAGAAGGGATTCAATGGTCGGGTATTCAAAGGTTGGCTCGCTGGAGCCGCCGAGCAGCTTTACCTATTTCTTGAGAATATGGTTGTGGGGACGATCGGGCCGCATGGTCGACAATACATGCCAATGATTGCAACCTTTTGGCTGGTAATTTTTGTCTCGAATATCGTTTCGTTGTTTGCTCCCCATGCGCCAACAGCGGACTTTAACTTCAACCTTGGAATGGCACTGATTTCGATTGGTTACGTTCAGTACCAGGGAATTAAAGCCAACGGCTTCTTTGGTCACATTAAGCACTTTGCAGGTCCGAAACTTACCGGTCCGCTCGTTTTGATTTCAGGAATGATCTTCATCATTGAATTGATTTCCGAGATTATGAAGAACCTTTCCCTTAGTCTTCGAGTCTTCGGAAACATTGATGGTGGTCACCAAGCAGCTGCCAAGATCAGCGAAGTCGCTGGGCAAGCCATGCACCTCGACTGGGTCCCTGCGGGAACCTTGCTCATACCCATCAAACTCCTGACCTGCGTGGTTCAGGCACTCATCTTTAGTCTCCTCACGTGCGTTTACATTTCACTTGTGACGCACCACGAACATGATGATCATGGTCACGAGGCGGCTGGAGCACATTAAAAAACGATTTTAGGCAACTAAAAGAAAAAAAGGAAATATAAAAAGAACATGTACAACTTCGTAGGATACGGAATTGCGATGCTCGGCGTCGGCATTGGTCTCGGGCTTATCGGAAACGGTGCGATGCAAGGTATGTCGCGACAACCAGAGGCAATAGGAAAGCTTCAAACAGTCATGCTTATTGCTATGGCTTTCGTTGAGCTCATCTTCCTCTTGACTCTCTTCTTAGGCAAGAGTCTCGTCGGCGGCGGCTAGTTATTCATTAAAATTGCGCCTCGTCCTAGTGGTCGAGGCGCAGCATTGATACCATGGCAGAAACT
Source organism: Armatimonadota bacterium (assembly GCA_031430115.1). Lineage (GTDB taxonomy): Bacteria > Armatimonadota > Fimbriimonadia > Fimbriimonadales > Fimbriimonadaceae > Fimbriimonas. Next base: position 2,846 of record JANPAV010000294.1, read on the forward strand.
AAACAATCAGGCGGAGTACCAAAACCAGTATTGATCGTGCTAGGCGCGATCCTTGTTGTTGGCGGTGTGATGCTGAATCAGACTATCGGAGCAGGAACCGAGCATCAAGGCACTATTCAGGGTCTTCCAATAGATTTGGAACCAGGAAAAACGCTTGGATCAATCGGCGTATTCCTGATGCTATTCCCCGTCATTCAGTCATTCTTTTTGAACCCACTTGGTAGTGCGATTGAAGAGCGAAACACCAACCTCGAAAACACGTTTTCGGAAGTTGAGAGCATGCGCTCTGAAATGGCGACTATGAAGTCGGATTACGAAAAGAAGCTTGCAACAACGGAAGCAGATGCTCGTGAAAAAATCAATGCTCAGATTAAGGAAGCCCAATCTTTGAGACAAAGTCTCATGGCAGAAGCAGCCTCGAAATCTGATGCGCTGATCAAGCAAGCTCAGGAAGAAATTGCGGGAGAAAAGTCAAAGGCTATTCGAGAAATTCAAATTCACGTTACTGACCTAGCTTTGGTAGCAGCCGAAAAGGTCGTTGGCAAGAACATGGATTCAGATACTAACCGAAAGTTGGTTGCTGACTTCATTAAGGATTTGGAGGTCGTCAAGTAAGTGGCTGAAGATCGCGTAAGTCGTCGTTATGCTACAGCTCTTTATGAGTCTGCAAAGGCCTCGAAAGAGGTTGAAAGTGTTGAATCGGATTTAGTTACGATTGAAACCTTGTTGCAGAATGACGGGGACTTTCGTGCTTTCTTGCTTAGCCCAAATAGAGATCGAACCGAAAAGATTGCTCTTTTCGACAAGGTTTTTAACGATCGAATCACGGCTCTAACCTGTCGGTTTGTCAAGCTGATGCTTGAAAAGCGCCGTGACGAAGAATTGCCTTCCATTCGAGCTGAATATAGTGCTTTGCGTCGGACTGATGGCGGAACCATCAGCCTTACGATATCTAGTGCAGTTGAGCTTACAAAGGCAGAGCAAAAAATCATCGAGGAAAAACTGGGCGAAAAGCTCGGAAAGAAACTCGAAACAACTTATACAATTGATCCAAGTCTCGTGGGCGGTGTTCGCGTGGCTTACGGAGATTTTGTAATCGACGGTAGCGTTCGAGGATCTTTCTCAAGACTCCGAGAATCGCTTCGACAAGACACCCTTAAACAGGCATAACACAAATGGCCATTCGACCAGAAGAAATTACAGACATCCTCCGACAGCAACTTGAGCAGTTTGACAAAACTGCATCAAAGGAGCACGTTGGAACCGTTATCCAAGTTGGAGACGGCATTGCCCGCATTTACGGACTGCCTGACTGCCAAATGGGAGAACTTCTTGAGTTCCCTCATGGCGTAGTTGGACTCGCGCTTAACTTGGAAGAAGAATCCGTTGGCGCGGTTTTGATCGGAGAAGACACCAAAATTCGAGAAGGTGATGCAGTTCGAGAAACCGGACGCATTATTCAAGTACCGGTTGGCAAGGCCCTTTTGGGTCGAGTTGTTAACGCACTTGGTCAGCCAATCGATAACAAGGGTCCGATCGCTTCCGACACTTTCCAACGACTTGAAACCGTTGCTCCAGGCGTTGTCGAACGACAACCTGTTACTGAGCCACTTCAGACTGGTATCAAAGCAATTGACGCGATGATCCCCATTGGACGCGGACAACGAGAACTCGTTATCGGCGACCGACAAACTGGAAAGACTGCGATTTGTATCGATACGATCATCAACCAGAAGAAGACTCACGAGCCTGGCGGCAGCCCAGTTTATTGCATCTACGTTGCATGCGGACAAAAAGCGTCAAACGTTGCTCGTGTTGTAAAGACTCTGGAAGAAAACGGAGCGCTTGAGTACACCACCATCGTTCTCGCTTCTGCCGCTGATTCAAACGCTGAGCAATATCTTGCTCCGTTTGCTGGTGCAGCGATTGGCGAATACTATCGAGACAACGGAATGCACGCTTTGGTCATTTATGATGATCTTACGAAGCAAGCCCAAGCCTACCGAGCAGTTTCGCTCCTTCTAAGACGACCACCAGGTCGAGAAGCCTATCCCGGAGACGTTTTCTACCTTCACTCCCGATTGCTCGAGCGAGCGGCTAAGCTCTCCGACGAAAAGGGTGGCGGATCACTTACGGCACTTCCGATCATTGAAACCCAATCAGGTGACGTTTCGGCATACATTCCGACCAACGTTATTTCGATTACTGACGGACAGATTTATCTTGAGCCTGACCTCTTCTTTGCTGGCGTTCGACCGGCAATTAACGTTGGTATCTCGGTTAGCCGTGTTGGTGGAAACGCCCAAATTAAGGCGATGAAGCAGGTTGCTGGAAAACTCAAGCTAGAAATGGC
>JANPAV010000295.1:0-28891 GCA_031430115.1 Armatimonadota bacterium
TTCGTTGGAATTCTATATCCACCAAATATACAACCAAGAAAGAATGCACTCGTCACTAGGCTACATAAGCCCACAACAATTCGAGTCGCGTCAAAACGGAGAGATGCGATGAGGGTGTCCGAACTTTTCACCGCATTTCAGTCCGGTGACTTTGTCGGTCTGACGGGGTGGATGATTAACCAACTCCCAACTCAGCCAATGGAGTCTAAGCGACATCCCGCTTGCGGGACTCCAAGCTCTCAACTCAAATGCACTTCTTGGTCATCCTAACTATAGTTAGTCCTGAGCGAAGCGAAATACCTCTTTGGACAGAGAGGTCGGTAAAGCCAATCCAATAATGTGTTTCGCAAAAGGTGGCTGAACCGGGTGAGTCGATTGAGCGAAGCGAAAAATTCTTCCGACTCATAACTCTCCGCTCAACTCAAATGCACTTCTTGGTCGTCCCAACACGTTTGCAAATAATCAATCTGCCCACAGTGGAGAGTCGCATGCCAACCAGCAAACCCCATCAGTTGGGTCATCGGCATTGTCCATCCTTGTCCTGAATCCAGGGTCATTCCAACCTCTTCCGGCGTCAATGAATCCAATGCAGCAAGTACCTCTTCGGTACCTTGTCGGAAGACACGTTCCATTTCTGTCCGGCTCGTGATTGCAACTTCTTCGGCGGTTCTTTGGGCTAACCATTCATCCAAGTTCTCCACTGCAGGAAGCTTCCTCTCCCGAATCATTTTGGCAAACCTTCCGGCATAGAGGGCGGTATGAGCGGCGATCCGAATGGCTGACTTCGCAGTCGGCGTCGGTGTCCAGGTCAATTTGTCGTCGGGAATGTGAGCGAAGTTCCGCAAGAACATTTCCATCCCGTCTACGGCACTCTTTTTACATGAAGCAACCAAGTCTTCCACCTTTGATAGTATTCCCAAAATCGTTATAGGTTTGCATAGAAGTCGGAACCTACCATGCTTCATACCGGCGCCATGGAGTTGGTCATCGACGTAGTTTTGGACGGCAAGATGCCGACCCACAAAAGCTGGTGGGGGCTATGGAATTCGAATCCATTCAGCCTCGCGGCGACGGTGTTACAGAACGCCCTAGCTCCTAGCGCACCCCCAAATATTTCTCTATGCAAGTCTGGGATGCAGGACTCGAACCTACAGCCGCCTGTTTCCAAAACAGGAAACCTAACCATTGATATAATCCCAGCCTTGCACTTATTCTCTTTTCAAAATGTTTCGCCGGTTGAATCAGAAGAAATCGAATCTTCCTCTCTCGGTCCACAGCCGAGCGCATTAGCCGCTATGCTATGACTCAACTGGCATTCCGAGGTCAAAGACCAATGTCGGCACACACAAAAACACCCCGCTCAGTGTTCTGAGCGAGGTGCCATCTTTAAATCTCTTTTTGTGTTAAATCAGATCATAGCAGGCGTCGCCCAGGCGAAGTGGGATACGGGTGGCAATAGCTCGGCTTAACGCGAACGCTACCACTCTCCTTACCAATTTTCGTCTGAATGAAATCCATGATCGATTTTCCTTTGTGCAGATGTTTGGCGAGGAAGTCGGGAGATTGTTCAGCAGATTTTAAAAACCCTCTCAACGACTCCGGATTCTTCTCACCATCGGTAGTTCGTCGCTCTTGGCTTGAATTCACCGGAGATACTTATATGCAGATCTCGAATAGGACCTGAATGGCATGTCTTTTGCTTTGTTCCTTACCGTGGCACCTCTGGTGCCATTTGCGAGAAATTCAAATGAAACAATCCTTAACGCGACTATTTGTCCCAATAGTTGGAATATCAATCCTATCAGCAACTTCGTTTGCTCAATCAAGAAGTTCATTCTTGACCCCGAACGCACTAACCGGTGTTTCGGTAACCAAAGTTAACTCAACCGACTTTACGGTTGGTTTGGCAGTTGGATCTACCATTACCATCAATGGCGTAACTGATACCGTTACTGACATTTTCGGCTTTTGGGCCCTGGACAACGACGACGACCTCTCGGGAACTGGCTCGACAATTGGCAGCTGGGGATTTGACTCCAATTATTCCGGTTCAGGTGGAATTGTTGGGTTCAAGACAAATCCAAATACCGGAATTACCCAGGGCGGTTCGCAATCATTTCACTTCAATTCCCTTTCAGGAACCGTTGAAGGTTATGGCGTCCATGTGAGAACCGTAAATAGCAATACTATCTATACGGCGACGGTCGCAGCAGTTCCAGAACCAGCTACGTTTGCAGTTCTTGGCCTCGGAGCCGTTGCTTTGATTCGACGAAAGCGAACGCGGAAGTAACATCCATAAGGTCTTGGGAGTGGTCAGTTTATTCCTGCCCCAAGACCTCATTCACCATTTGGCACAAATAGCCCAAATGCTTACTCAAAAGGTGGTTGGAGCCCGCCGACCCTACTGAATGGTTCATCATAGGTGGATGGCTTCAGAACTTGTTGACCACGCGATGTTATTTAGCCGGGACCCTTGGTTTGCCGAGCAATTTCCCAGCGTGCGCCCAGAGTTACAATTTGCGGACACCCAGAGCATGTTTCGGTTTCTCGACACCAACGAGAATCGGATGATAATTGTGCTCGATGGCAAGATCGATGGCTTCCCAAACTGGTCAGCAAACAACCTCGTGATTCTGTTCCATGAATACTCCACCGGTAGTGGCAGCGATCTTTACCAAGCTGGCGATGTCGCGTTGGCGTTTAATCGTGACGTAGACGAGTCGTTTGTCATTGTGAATAGCATTATTGACCAGATGATAGTGTAATGTCATTTGGATTCAAGTCGGGGGGTAGCCCAGGCTACATGGGTTAAACTGAACTATGGCTATTGGTCGGCTCCTGCTTTGTCTCCACTCGCACATGCCGTACGTTCTCAGCCATGGCAAGAGCCCGCACGGAACCGACTGGATTCACGAAGCCGCCATCGAATGCTATCTACCGCTCTTACATTCTCTTGACCGATTGCTGGCCCAAGGAATCAAGCCCCGCTGGACAGTCAACATGACCCCAATTCTTGCCGAGCAACTCGAAGATCCATCGTTCAAAGAGAGCCTCATTGAGTATTGCGCCGAAAAGATTGCGGCCGCCAAAGTTGATGCCAAGACGTTTCGTCAAGAGGGTCCCATGTGGATGGAAGGACTTTCTCACTTTTGGATTGGTCAATACGAGAAGCAACTCGACCAATTTCTGAACCGATGGGATAAGTCAATCATCGCTGGATTTCGATACTTCCAAGATCAAGGCTCGATTGAAGTCATCACTAGCGGCGCGACTCACGGCTACCAACCATTGATGGGTACCGATGAGAGTTGCAAGGTGCAAGTTAAGTTAGGCGTTGATACCTACAAGAAGCATTTCGGCAAGCAACCGAGAGGAATCTGGCTCCCCGAATGTGCTTATCGACCGCGGTACGACTGGAAGCCACCGACCGATGACAATGCAACGCCCTGGTCGCGAATGGGTACCGAGGAAATTTTGAAGGACGAGGGCATTGAGTACTTTTTCGTCGACTACCACATGATCCGAGGCGGAAGCCCAATCGGTACCTACGGGGCGAAATTCCCTCAACTCGCCGAAATGTTTGCCCGCAGCAGCAAGTACTTTACGCCTCCCGCCGAAGAGCGAAGCGAGTACGAGCACTATATGTTGCCAAACGGCGTGGTTTGCTTTGCTCGTGACCAAGAAACAACGGTCAAAGTTTGGTCAGGCGAAGTCGGTTACCCGGGCGACCCGATGTACCTCGAATTTCACAAGCAACTTTATCCTGGACGACACAAGTATTGGCGCATCAGCGAGAACAAGGCCGACTTGGGGCAAAAGGCACCGTACGATCCTTACAAGGCTTTTGAAAAGATCCATGATCATGCTGCTGATATGGTGGAAGTCCTCAAAACCACTTTGGCAACTTACAAAGGACAGGCGGATCGCAATGGTACTGTGGTCGCGATGTACGATACTGAGCTATTTGGACACTGGTGGTGGGAAGGCCCGGAGTTCCTCTATGAGCTCGCAAAGCTACTCCATGAAGATGGCACCGTGGACATGGTAAGTGGCGGCGACGTGCTGGACATCGACCCAGCAAAGCACCTGATAACCCTTCCCGAAGGATCGTGGGGTGAAGGTGGTTACCACTATATCTGGCTGAACAATGACAATTTATGGACATGGGAGAAACTCTATGACTGCGAGCGCAAAATGCGCAAAATGTCGCGTGATTGGGCAGGCGGAGCCGCCGACGAGATCATTCGTCAGGCCGCACGCGAAATGCTCTTAGCTGAGGCAAGCGACTGGCAGTTCCTTATCTCGACTTTTGCGGCAAAGGATTACGCGGAAATCAGGTTCTCTGATCACGTCGACCGGTTCCAAGTTCTGTACAGCTATGCCGAGCGTGTCTTTGGCGGTGGGGAACTAACGAGCAAGGAACAAGAGTTTCTTTTGGAGTGTCAACAAAAGGACGCACCATTTGCGGACCTCGATATTACGATGTGGGCGAATAGTCCTGAGAAGGGATCAACAATACAATGAAGGGAATGAAACTAAGTTTTGGTGTTTTGGCGCTGGTTGCCATCGGGTTGGGTGGATGTGGCAAGGAAGAATCGAATAACGCGCCTGTAGTTCGGACTGTAAGCAATAACCAACCGGTTGATGCTGCCACCAATGCCCCAGCGGAAGCTAACAATGCCCCTGCAATTGCAAATAACGCTCCAGTAACCACAAACAATGCTCCAGTGGTGACCAATAATGCCCCGGCAGAGCCTTCCAAGCTGCCGACCGTCGCAAACAACACACCTTCGCCGACTAAAGTGCCGCCGACTACGAATACTCTGCCCGATACAAATAAACCACCAGAGGTGAATAAATCGGATGTTAAGACTCTTATCGACAACAAGGGCAAGAAGGAACCAAAAAAAATTCCCGATCCTACAGTTGCGGGTAAGGATGGATGGACCAAGAGTCAAGTTGAAGTTTTGAAACTTACCGACTCGGTTGACTCTTCTATGAAGGGCGTTAAGAATGTCCGAATGATGCTTCACAACGATTTCGCGTACGGCAATGCAAAAGGATTTTTCCATCAAGGCAGTCTTATTGCCGATCAAAGCCGTTACTTGTTGAATTACATGACCTACGCGCCAGGTGGGAATGCTCATCCGGAAACTTTCATTGTTGCCAAAAAGGATGGAAAGTATTCGACCCTCGTCGGAGATAAGTATCAGCCAGGACGAGTTGAGCCTAAGAAAGATGTTTTGAACGGTTGGGCCTTAGACTCTACTCACTACCTTTGCGCCAGTGTAGGGACGACAAGGAAGCCTTTGACGGAATTGGTTACTGCAGCAAGAAAGGCAAAGTGGAAGATCAGCGTTGAATCAAAGAAGTTCGGAACGACCAGCTATCAGCGAGTGATCATGGAATCTCCTACAAAGCCCACACGCCGCTACGAAATCGTGATTGAGCCCACCATGAAGTTGCCGGTTTCATTCAGTGCCGCTGTGTTTGACAAGAAAAAGATTTCATCCTCGCTCAACATAAAATGGTCCAAGAGTGACAAACCACTGACCGACGAAGACTTGAAGCCAACAGTGAAGACCGAGCAAGTGAAAGTCATTTCACCCGAGGAAGCCGCTAAGTTAGGCGCGATACCAAAGGGTTAGGGCTTTTTCGCCGCAAACAGTTTGATTCCTTTCAGCATCGCTGGCTTGTCGGTTAAGTTTTCAATTCGGATGTAACGAGCAGTGTTCGGAGACGGGCGATAGGTCAAGTCTCCGGGCATTTCGTACGCTTGACGGAATTTTTCGGAGTTCACCTCGTCAATCCACAAGTCGGCAACATCGACCTTATCGGTCGTGCCGTAGACCTTCACTCGGAACTGCTTGGGGACTTCTCCTTGCAGAACAAATTCACCGAGCAGCCGATCACGGCCCAGGTCGACTTCAACCCATCCTTTGGCAGGTAGCGTGTAACTCGTATCTTTACTCTCATCAGTTAGACTGACAAGTTGAGCAGGAAATGACTTTGCACTGTCACTGGTTGGCTTGCCAAGCACCAAGTTGGTGTCGGTATTGATCGGCCATGGACTCATGTTAAATGGAAGGTCGATTGAAATTGCCAGCTGATTGCCCCTCGCGAAAAGATCAGAGAAACTCGTTAACGGCGTCTTCAGCACCTGTGTAACTCCGTTGAGAGTTGCTGTTATCGTGGCATCACCAGATGCCCCATCGGGCAGTTTTGGCATAAGGAAAATGCCTGACCTATCCGATTTTAGGTCCAACGTTTCGCTATTCGCAGTTGTGATCTTTATTTCGACATTTTCGAGTGGTCGATCATCAATGTTCACGATCTTGGCCAATGTAACCCTTGGATATTGCAGCTTTCCGTTCATCAAAAGGTCAACTTGAGCCAAAGAAAGTCCACCTCCATCAACCGCGCTCATTTGCCGAACAAGAGGATTGCGTGTCGGTCTGACGGGCAAAACAAGTCCACCGAGGAGCATCGTATCCATCATTTTGGATCCATTTAGCAAACCATGGACTTCCGGAAGAAACGGCTCATCCTTTTCGCCTTCTCCGTTGACATACTTCAGAGCACCATATTTTGCAAAGCTGTAAAAACTTTGGTCAACCATCCAGCGATTCCAGATGCGGTTTCCATTGATGGTTTGCTTGATCCAAGGGGCACTCGGCTCAAATGTCACTACTTCTTGAGGAACAGTTGGATCTTCAAAATTGGCAATGACCCTTGTCAGCGATCCGCGAGGATCTTTTGAGCTATTGCCGGCGATTAGGCTCACTTTTGACGCAGTCTCGGTCGCAGCTTTACTGGTCCCACGGTAGACATCGAGGCTCTTTATGGGAACAGCCGAATGAAACGACACTGCATCCCCTTCGTGAGTCACATAAAGGTTTGGAACTTTTACGGTTGCCTTTTCCAATTTCAGTTCAAGTCTTGGTCGTGCCTCGGGCGAAGTCGAACTCCAAATGCCCGTTTCACCACTAAACTCAAGCAAAAAGCCATAATTTTCGCCTTCGTGGGTTTTCCAATATTGCAAAGTTGGTCCGAGATTAGAAATTCTGATTTCTCCGTCTTTAACCGAGATTTTTTCATCAATTGATTCGGCATCGTCTCGGTTGCTTGCGCCAGGGCTTAGCCACGGGCTAACGTCTCCGCCTGCACGATTCCACGTAACTCCGGGAGCAAAAGGAATTTCTTTGGGATCGAGTGGTTTACTTTGGACCTTTCCTTGGATGCGTCGAGAAAGCACACTCACGCCGGGGCTCAGCCATGGCCTCTTCAAAACTTTGACGGACTTGAGCGATGCTTTATCGTTCTCGGCAAGGGTGAGAACGAGGGTTCCATCAACAATTTTGCTTTGTCGGAGGGTGGCAATATCCAAACTTCCGAACCGAATAAGTACTTTTCGTTGCGGACTGCCGGTTAGGGCAAAGATAGTTGGGATCGAGAGATCCGCGCCACGTGAATCTATTTCTGCATCCGTAACATCCCAATACTGTTGGTTCACTCCAGCGAAGGGACCCGAAAGCTGAATCCCTCGGCTCAGCACCAAATCAGGAGATTGAAGATAGGCAGACAGCAAAAAGGGGATCACCTCTATAGGTTATCCCCTTTTCATCACAAAATTCGTTACTCAGCTGCTGGAGCTTCTTCTGTTTTCTTGGCTGCCTTTTTTGCGGCAGGCTTGGCGGCTGGTTTTGCAGCCGTTGCTTTTGGAGCGGCAGCTTTCTTTTCTTTCTTAACGCCGGCGGCTGCATCAGCCTTGGCTTGTCGGATTGCACCCTTGATAATTTGCTCTTTGCGGTGTCGTTTGACTCGCATTTCTTTGTTTCGTACTCGCATAGTTTTTCCTTGTTGTTTAAGATACCCGTTTTGATGCTAGCGGAACACCTGCGCAATTTGCTGAAGATCTTCTGCACTCGGAACAGCGACTCCAACTTTTCTCACAACGCATGCTGCAGTATGAGAGGCAAGGCGAAGTGCCTCGACGCCAATCGGTGCGCATGTAGCGCACAATGCCAGGGTCGCAATGACAGTATCCCCGGCCCCAGCTTCGTCATAGACTTCCACGCGAATAGCAGGAACGCTTTGCGATTCGTGATCATTGGCAACGACCATTCCACTTGCGCCAAGCGTAATAACCAGCGAGTCAATCTCAAGTTTTTCACGAAGCTTTTTGGCAGTTTCGATAGCGATGTCGTCAGTTATTGGGTTCAAATATCCCATTGCCGACGAGGCTTCAAACCGATTAAGGCTTACAACATCAGCTCCTCGGTAAAAATGAGCACTACCTGGTTTTGCATTGGCAACTACCGGAACCCCAAGTTCTTTTCCAATTGCAATAATGCGCTCAATGACTGGACCGGGGATTGCGCCCTTTTGATAATCACTGAGAAGCAATACATCTCTTCCCTTTGCCGTTTCTTTGACTTTATTGACGAGAGCCTCAATCATTGCCGCCTCAATTGGAGTTTCTTCCTCAATGTCAATTCTAAGGACTTGATGAGAATGGTTTGCCACCACCCTTGTTTTCCTCGTCGTTGGCCTCGATGGATCTCGAAAAATCTCGATTGGCGAAACACCACTGAGTTTTAATGAGCTTTCAAGGTTGTCGGCAGCCGGATCATCACCAATGACACCAACCACGCCAGTATTGGCTCCCAGAGCCATCAAATTCATTGCGACGTTTGCCGCTCCACCTGGTACGGAGGACACGCGGTTTTGCTTAACCACGATCACCGGTGCTTCTTGACTGATACGACTGGCAGACCCGAAAATGTATTCATCGAGCATGAGGTCGCCAACAACCAGAGAAGACTTCTTCTTAAACTCGGCTAAGTACTCCGGAACTCTCATCCAGCCACCATTGCCTTCTTAGTTCGAAAAGCAAAGAAGGCTCCGACTGCCATAATGCCAAGCGCCATAATGTGCCCTTCGGTCAACGGCGAGTTGCCAATAGTTGTAGAAGATGCTCCAGCTCGGAAAAACTCATAGATGAATCGAGCAAAGCCGTGAAGAACCATCATCATTCCAAATGCAAAGCCTTGTTTCGGATACTTCTTTTCGAGCCATAACAGCACAAACAAGGCGACAACGTTCATCGCCGAATCGTAAAGCTGGGCGGGCACGTTTAGTTGTTTGTTTTCGAAACTGTAAGCAAGGAATGGGAACGCTGACTTTGCTGGTTGGCCATGACAGCAACCGTTGAGTAGGCATCCAATTCGTCCGATGGCATGACCAATTAGGAATGCGGGAGCAATGACATCAAGGTAAGTTAAAGGCGAAATTCCTTTCTTCTTACAAACATACGCGGCAACCGCCGACCCAACAATAAGCCCGCCAAAACTCGTTAACCCTTGAAACTGGAACGTAAACAGTTCGCTGGCATGAGCGGCGTAGTATTTCCACTCTTGGGCAACAAAAAACAAACGCGAACCAAAGATTCCGGCAAGGATTAACCAAAACGAGACGTCAGCGACTTGATCAGCCGTGATTCCATGGGAAGGGGCACGCTTTCTCGCCATGAAAAGGCCGGCCAAAAGCGCGAGTACCATCATGGCACCAAAGCTCGCCAACTTGAAACTCCCAATTTGGAAAATGGTTGGATGCATATTTGTACAGAAGTTTACAGCTTAAACAACAAACCGGTTCCGATATGCAGACTCGTATTGATCAATTGACGTCCGAATCTCATCCATATGAGTCTCCGCGTAGCGCAAGGCCGCCTTTAATTCGCTGATTGGAATTCCAGGAATGTGGGTCATTAACTGATCCAAACTTCCAGACTTTTCAAAGTCCCGATAGACTTCCCAGACTGCAACCTGGCTCGAAACCAGACGAGCAACGCCACCAATCATGTCAATTCGGTGATCTCCAGTGTTTTGGAAATGTTCCAGCTTTTCCTGCAGAACTTCTGGGCTCAGATGAAGGTGCTTCGAGGCGTCTTCGAGAGTCAAAGTACCATCACCAACGGCGCGAATCGCAAGTTCCTCATACAAGAATGGGTATCGGTTCCACAAAGCTTGGAGAAGCTCTTCGAGACGACCGGGATTGAGCTGACCCAGCAAATCCAATTCCTTTAGCTGCCAAGGCTGAAATTCACGCATTTTTGTCTTATCCTGCGCGAACAACATTGGTCGCACACTTATTATGACTCCTCGAATCAATTCTTTCGATCAGCCACGATACTAGATGTCATGCTTAACCAGAAACTCCTCTACGGCTACGAAGTATTGTTCTGGATCTTCCCACCTAGCTTCCGAGTGATTTCGGCTCGGAAAAGTGACCATCGCTTTGGGTCCGGCAAGCGCTTCAAAGTTTGCTTTTGCATGGGTCATCGGAGCAAGCGTATCGGCCTCGCCATGAAGTACGAGTGTCGGAATAGTCACCGACCTCAGGGCGTTCGAGACGATGACCGAAAAAAGATTGAGTCCGGAAAGTGGCCAACCCAACCACACAACCGGATACAAGAAGAACCGAAGCTTTTTGCCTCCCAAGAACATCCACCATCCGTTCACGGCATCCGGCAAACGGTCGTAGCAAGAATCTAGAATCAATCCATCAGCTAATCCTGGATTCTCGCTGACTGCAAAAGAACTCGCAACTGCCCCCATGCTCGAACCGGTCAGAATGATCTTTGCTGACGGATATTTTTTTCTGGCTTCGGCTACGGCGGCCACGACAGCCGTCTTTTCTCGAAATCCAAAACCTGATTTTTTGCCTTGCGAGCTTCCATGAGCAGGAAAGTCAAAAAAGAGGAAAGCCAGGGACTTGTCTTTGAATCGAGAAGCAAATGGCGCCAGTTCCGCTCGATTCATCATAAAACCGTGACAGCAAATCATGACTGCTTTTGGGTCATCTTTTGGCACCCACCAGCCTCTTAGGAGTTTCCCAGTCGCTGGATCAACAAATTCTGAGGTTTCTTGGGGTGTACCTAAAAAGCCGGGTGAAAGAAAAATGGGGACCCGAAATGGATAGACAAAGCACAAAGCAACCCCAACCAGTGCCATTATGTAGAGAGTTGCGAGGATAAAAATGAACCAAATCATCATTCAGGTTTGCGTTTTGTTGTCCGCTTCCGCAACAATTGTAGTTGATCCCAATGTTTGCTCTTAACTTCTACTCTGATCTTTATGGCGATGTTCTTAAAAATAATCGCAAGACCGTTACCATCCGAATGGGTGATAAGGGCAACAAATACGAAGAGGGTATGGTTGTTTGGGTTACAATTGGTCCACGATTCGGACGGCGACAAAAGCTGTATTCGGCGATAATCGACCGAGTTGAGGTGAAGCCCATTTCGGAGCTTTCTCCAAGGGATATTGAGCGTGAAAACCCTGAATTCCGAACTCAGGACGATGTTATTGGACTGTTGAGCCGAGTGTATGGAGACCTGATCACGCCAACCCATACCGTTACGGTTATTTATTTCAGTCGCATAGATGAATAGTCGTTGTTTGCCAGTTTTGGCATACGATGTGTATTAATTAACCATCATGCTGTTCACCGCACCGTCAATATTTCAAGACACTTCCTTCGAAGTCCTCTCAGTCGAGAGAATGATTAAGCCTGCTTTCCGATTGGGAAGCGAAGTTGTTGACACCATCGTCGTCCGACGAGATGTATTGCGCTACACGATTACTCTATCGCCTCAGCACACCATTTGCGGAAAGGTTAAGAAGTTTGCAGTTGGCGACAAAATCACCATCAAGAACGATGAAATTCATGATGGTGACAGGATTAATCGAGATTCAATTCGGCTTGTAAAGTAGGTTAGAATCGAAACCCATAGTTAAGGCAGGCCTGGTATTGGATTCCAGATCCACCGTCCCATGGTGCTCGCGTTGCAACCATTACCGAAAAGCGCTCAGCAAAAACGGGTGTGTTCATTGCCAGCCAGATTTCACTATCGTGCCCGGTAACGTGCTCAATGGCACCGCTCCAACCGCCAGCGCAATCAAAATCCACACCAAAGACCCCAACGATCTTTTCGGCCTTGTAAGCCTGGGCGTGAAATCGGAAATTGCCCATGTCCTTCCTAAAGGCAACATAAGTGTCACTTGTTCGTGTAACGGTATCGTATCGATTGATTCCGAAGCTGACGGAAACGCCATGTTTCGGCTCATCGTAAATTTGCACTTTGGCATCCAAAAGAGTGCTGCCGAGAAAGTCGTTAGAAAATCCTACTTCTGCCTTGTCAAATAGTCCGAACGTGCTGGTCTGATACCAAGAAAAGCCCTTGTTAACGTTTCGGGCATATCCACCGCCGCCGAATATATGTAGTCCCTCACGGTGCTTGAGCATGTCCGCAATTGGAAAGTTGATGAGACTTGTTGAGTAAGCATAAGCTTGGCTAGATAACATTGCACAACCAAGTGTAAGCGCAACTCCTAAAGTAATTTTTCGATCCACAGTAATCCCTCTCTTTTCGGTATCGGTATTTGTATGGGCAGTACCCCAGTCAAAATCATGCCAGTTAAGCACATTTAACAGGTCAAACCTGGTTCAAATACGAGGATTAGGCGTCCTTGTAACGTTCCAACAACTGTAGCCATGATCCCTGCTCAATAGCATCTCGAATCTCGCGCATTAGTCGAGCATAGAACGCTAAATTATGCAGGGTGGCTAACCTGCCCCCGAGGGGCTCGCCCGCTTTGAAAAGATGCCGAATGTATCCAGCAGAATATCGTTCGGTTTGTGGAAAAACACTGTCTTCGTCGAATGGGCCTTTATGGTCGGCCCACTTCGCGCCAAGGCAATTAATCCGCCCTTGCAAGGTGTAGAGGCAATTATGCCTTGCCATTCGAGTTGGTAGCACGCAATCAAACATGTCCACTCCACACGAAACGGCATGCAGAATATCTTTGGGATGCCCTACGCCCATCAGGTACCGCGCCTTATTCGTCGGCAAAAGGGGTGCAGTATGAGCCACAACGGGGTACTGCATTTCGGTTGGTTCACCGACGCATACACCACCAATCGCCAATCCTTCAAAATCTAATTCCGAAATTGTAAGCGCGGACTCAGTCCGAAGGTCCATATGTACGCCGCCCTGGACAATTCCAAAAACTGCTTGGTCATTTTTTCTCGCCGATAGATTCCTTGTTGCCCATCGATGGGTTCGCTGCATGGCAGCCGCGGCTTCGTCTCGAGTACAAGGGTACGGCGGACACTCGTCGAGCATCATCGAAATGTCGACACCAAGTTGGGCTTGAATTTCGATGGACCGTTCTGGACTCAGAAAGTGGGTTGAACCATCAAGATGAGACTTGAACTTCACCCCATCATCATTGATGGTTCGCATGTCGCTCAGAGACATGACTTGATATCCACCAGAGTCAGTCAGAATCGCCCGATTCCATGACATGAACTCGTGAAGCCCGCCAAAATTTTCGATGAGGTCAGCACCGGGGCGTAGGGAAAGATGATAAGTGTTCGACAGAACTTGCTCAAAGCCGAATCCTTCAAGGTCTTCGGAGCCAACCGTTTTTACCGTCCCTTGCGTACCAACCGGCATGAAGAATGGAGTTTCGACCGTGCCATGTGGCGTGTGTAATCGTCCACGCCGAGCGCCGGAGTGTGGGCAGACAAAAAGGAGTTCGTAGGTGACGCTTGGCATGGGCGAATGAAGGATTATATTGTGGCTTAATTTGAACGTGCTATCAATTTCCCCTTGGCCATTGCTGTTGCCATCGCCCTTGGTCGTATTCGTGGTACAACCACTTGTTGGTTATTCGATTTGTATTGCTCGGTGAATTAGCTTGAACTTTCGGTCGCTCATGGCGCCCGGAATCAAGGCAGTGAAGGATAATTGGCGTCCCATTCTTCTTATTCAGTTTTGCTTTCTTGTCTTCGTGGCGCTTTTCTACACCGTTCCTTCCTTCCAAAACCTACCCAACCGAATTGACGCTTTCAAAACGTCCGTTGGTCCCCTCTTCTTTGTGGTTGGGATGATTTGGTTTGTGAGCATTATCATTCCTGAAATTGCAAAAAGGCTTACTGGACTTAAAGGGGAGAATTTGACATGGAAGGACCTCGTATTGCGAATGGTCTACTTTGCCACCATCGGAATCTCAATCAATTTGCTTTACGATTGGATGAATGTTGCAATTGGAAATGACGTTTCTCCCGGAACAATTGCCAAGAAGCTTGCGATCGACCAACTAATCTATTCCCCATTCTTTTCGATGCCCCTCGCAACCTTAACGTTTCTATATCGAGACACCGGCTTCTCATTTGAGAAAGCGATTGCAAAACTTAAGCAAGGAGAATTTTGGAAGCGCTTCTTCCCCCTTTATGCAACATGCATCATGTATTTTGGTCCCGTCGGAATTGCGATGTACAGCCTTCCCCTAGGACTTACTTTTCCCGTCGCAATGGCGGCTCAAGCGGCATGGGGCATCATCGTTGTTGCGGTAGGATCACACAAGGAGCTAGAGCCAGCATTATGAAAGGAACCATTCTCAATACCGTTACCGTTGCGACAGGTTCTGTTGTTGGGTTGTTGATTGGAAAGTTCATTCCTGAATCTGCCCAACAAGTTGCTCTTGGTGGTCTGGGACTTGTCACGATGGGTTTAGGAATGAAAATGTTTCTTGGATCAAAGAACATTCTCATTATTGCCGGCTCAATCGCCCTAGGCGGGATTATTGGATTACTCCTCGGAATTCAAGTTGGTCTCGAGCACATTGCCGATTGGGTGAAGCAATCGGTTGGCGGTGGAGGAACCTTTAGTGAAGGATTCGTCGCATCTTGTGTTCTCTTTTGTATTGGACCAATGACCCTGCTTGGCTGCATTCAGGACGGTCTTGAAGGTAAATCGGAACTCCTTTCGCTCAAGTCAACGATGGATGGAGTCGCGGCAATATTTCTTGCCGCTTCCCTTGGAGTTGGTGTCCTATTCTCAGCTGCTTTCGTTCTGATCTTCCAAGGTGCCCTTACTTTAGCTGCACGACCGTTGTCCTCGCTGAAAAACGATCAGGGCTTGTTGGCAGAATTGGAAGGGACTGGTGGCCCAATCATGTTAGCGATCGGTTTATCCCTTCTCGACATCAAGAAATTACCTACAGCGAACTATCTTCCAGCGCTGGTTCTTGCGCCAATGATGGTTCTGCTTTCTCGTCGGCTGACTGCTTCGACCAAGAAATCAGAAGCATCACCATCGCAACGCTAATACAAGAATCGGCGACATTAAAGACGGGAAAGTCGTTGAGGCGTCCTCCCGTAACATTGCTCAGCCGAAGCAAAAACATGTCGGTCACTCCGAGATGCTTCATAAATACTCGGTCGTAAAGGTTGCCAAGAGCGCCACTGGCAAGCAATGCCAGAGCAATTGAGCCCCATGCTGATTCGTTGACGTTTTTATAGATCGTTCGAATAGCGACGCCAGCAATAATGATCGCAATCGGGGTCATGATGAGACCCGCCCCTTGCAACATCCCAAATGCGATACCTTTGTTATAGGTAAGCGTAATCTCAAAAACGCCGTGCCACGGTCCGCCTCGCCAAGATTGCCCCTGATTGAGGTTGCCTCGGGCCCAAGCCTTGATCCATTGGTCAAAGGCGATGGTTCCGATCATAACCATCCAGAACAGGATTAGCCGTTTCGACTTCATAGACCGAGAGCCTCTCGGTCTCGCTTACTGAGGTATACGCTTTCACCGTCTACGGCGACGATTTCGACATCTGGTCGACGCACTCTTGACCGGATACATTCGTAATAAGGCGACCGATCAAACCGGACTTCTGATTCTCCCACGAAATGTTCAACCCAACTGACTTTCAAATAGTTCGCAAGTTCCGCCCGGGAATAGGTTTCGAGCATGTCGTGAGTGTCTTGGTCAGTGGTAATGAAGACAACAACCTCTTGTGAATTCTTGATACCCTCGGTTCCTTTATACAATTCAAATGCCCCGTTGACGCTCTGGCGAACGGACTGTAACATCGAGAACCGGATTTGGATATCCGACGCTTCGATGTCTTGGAGTCTTGATGAGTCCGGTCGCTTAAATACGGACATGTGGATGGATTCATAGGGAATCCCCATGGTTTCGTGCATTTTCGTCCACGCTTCTTCGGCAGTGTGAGCTAGGACCGGTGCCACAAGCTGCGCCAAGACTTTGGCAACGCTATAGCAGGCAAATTGTCCACTACGTCGCCGTTCGCTGTCTTCTCGGTCGCAATACATGAAATCCTTGATTGCATCGGAGTAGAACGCGGAGAGCTGTTGACGACAGAAGTTATGGACCCCCGTCATGACCGTTCCAAAATCATAGCCTTCGTAGGCTTCGACGCACTCATCGACTAGCAAGTCGGCTTGCTCAACCACCCATTCGTCAACTTCATGCAACTGTGCCGGTGCCATTGAAGGATCGAACCCCTTAAGGTTACCAATGAGGAATCGGAGCGCGTTTCGTACGTTTCGATAACTTTCGCCAAACTGCTTAAGAATGGCATCAGAACAAGGAACGTCATTGACATAATCCGTACCGGCAACCCAATATCGAAGCACGTCCGCACCATATTGTTCCGATGCGACGACAGGGTCAATAACATTTCCGAGTCGTTTGGACATCTTTCGACCTTCTCCATCGGTGACGAATCCGTGAGTCACAACCGCCTTGTATGGAGCTTGGTTTCGAATTGCCTGGCCAAGGATGAGCGAAGAATTAAACCATCCACGATGCTGATCGGAGCCTTCCAAGTACAGATCGGTGGGTAGAGACTCCTGCCACTCTTTATACACATTCCCTTCGAAAACGCACATGTGCGTTGCGCCTGAGTCGAACCAAACGTCAAGGACATCGGTCTCCTTATCAAACTCAGTTTCGCCGGTTTCCGGATGTGTGAAGCCCTTCGGCAAGATTTCCGATGCGTCCTTGAGAAACCACGCGTCAGAGCCTTCTCGTTCGACCAAGCTAGCGACAGCTTCGATAGCAACCTGATCCAGCACCGGCACTCGCGACTTCTTGCCGTAAAAAATTGGGATTCCAACCCCCCAAGGTCGTTGTCTCGAAATACACCAGTCCGGTCGGTTTCGAATCATTCCTTCGATTCGCTTTTGGCCCTGAGGCGGATACCACTTAACCGTTTCGATACTAGCGAGCATTCGAGATCGTAATTCGTCATGCTCAAGAGAGACAAACCACTGCTCAGTTGCCCGATAAATGATTGGCTGTCCGTCGCGCTCGGCATAAGGGTAGCTGTGCGAATAGTCGTACGACTTGAGCAAATTTCCAACTTCTTGCAGACGGTCAACAACCACAGTATCGCAATTCTTAAAGTAAACGCCTTCGAATTCGCCTGCCTCGTGAGTCAACACGCCTTTCTCATCTACCGTGTTTGGAACCGCCAGATTGTACGCTTGGCCCGTATAAAAGTCGTCTCGCCCATGGCTTGGTGCAGTGTGAACAACGCCAGTTCCATCTTCGGTAGTTACGTAAGTCGCCATAACCGCGATACTCGGTCGGTCAAAGATCGGGTGCTTAAAGGTCATGTTCTCGAAGTTGATTCCTTCGAGGGTCTTCACCGTTGTTGGATTTTCCCAGTTAAGAGCTTCGGCAATTTTTGGAACCAAGTCTTGAAGGACGAGATAATGGTCTTCTCCCACCATGACTAAGTCATAGTTGAACTCAGGATGAAATGCGCATGCTAGGTTAGCCGGAATCGTCCAAGGCGTAGTCGTCCAGATGATCGTATAAACGTTGGAGATTCCTTCGAAAAGCTTGTTAGGATCGTCGAGTAATGGAAATCTCACGTAGATTGCTTTGCTAACATGATCGTGGTACTCGATTTCAGTATCCGCCAACGCCGTACGACTCGTGGGGCTCCATAGGGTTGGGCGCAACCCCTTATAAACATATCCCCCGGCGACAAGACGCTTGAAAACTCGCACGATTTCAGCTTCGAACCGAAAGTCCATCGTCGTGTAAGGCTTCTCCCAAAGTCCAAACACGCCGAGCCTTTGGAACTGATCGGACTGGATTTTGATGTATGTCGCGGCATGTTCGCGACAGGCGTTGCGGAGTTCAGAGATCGAAGGGGTCACCTTCTTTTCGGCGAACTTCTTCATCACCGCCTGCTCGATTGGCAAACCGTGATTGTCAAATCCGGGAATATATGGCGTCCGATAACCCATCATCGTCCGACTTTTCACAACAAAATCCTTGAGGATCTTGTTCATTGCCGTGCCAAGATGGATCGGCGAATTTGTGTACGGTGGTCCGTCGTGATAAACGAATACTGGCGCAGTCTCGCGAGCCTGTTGAATCTTGTGGTAGATAGACTCGGAATTCCAAATCTCCTGAATCGCTGGCTCCAGTGAAGGCAGATTTGCCTTCATCGGGATAGTCGCCTCGGCGTCCGGTAGATGCAGGGTAGATTTGAAGTCCATTTGAACCTAACAGTGTACCTATTTGGATTCAAACTGGACTTCAAGAATTCTAGTGCGAACTCATTTCAAGCTTATCTAACAAACTCGAAACATCCCGCGACGTCATTAACTTTTCTCCCTCCGAATTAGCTTCAGCATATGCTGACTTGACTGCATTCTTGTAGCATTCGAGCGCACTCAAGGTGTCTTTACAGCCTCCACAATGTTGAGCATGCTTTCTTACATACAGCTTAAACAGTCCACCCTTGGAATTATTAAAGGCAATCTTTTGAAGCATCGAAACGAACATGGCGCATGGGTTGAGTTTAGTTTTTGATTGTGATTTCATCGTGAGCACGCTCCTGCGGGGCGATCGGAATGATTGAAAGTGTGGAGACGAGAGGCAAGTTTCATTCGCGCTCGTGACAGGCGAGAACGAACGGTACCAACAGGAACTTTTAGAATCTTTGCCGCTTCTTCGTAATCAAATTCGTTGATATCGACGAGAACAACACATTCGCGTTGGTCCTCAGGGAGTTCTTCAATCGCTCGCTGAAGTACATCCCGAAGTCCGATATTTTCGAAATCTTTTCTACCATCTTGTCCGGCATGTTGATCATCTAACTCGCCGACCAGACGCTTATTCTTTCGTCGGTACATCAGGAATTCGTTGCGAATGACCGTCCCAAACCATGCCTTAGCTCGCTCATCGAGGATGAGTCCACCAGAAACAAAAGTCTGATACCCCTTGATGACGGCTTCCTGTACTAAGTCCTTGGCTAGGTCCTGATCAGATCGTGTAAAGCTGGTGGCAAGTGAATTAAGCTTTGGCAAAAGAGCAGTGATGTACGATTCGTATTGTTCTCTTTTCCCCGTTTTCGACACCAAGTCGGGTGGTTTGGCAATGGCTACTTGAAGCATGTTGAGTCAAGAATGCGTCAATGTTGGAAACAGTTCCAAGAAATTGAGCTAGAATCTCTCTCGTTGCAAACCGCAGAATACGAACGAATGTACGAGTTAGAGGACCAATATTGGTGGTTCGTGGCTCGTCGTGAACTAGCATTGCAATTTTTGGCTCCCGTGGTACCTCCCAACGCTCTCATTCTTGATGTCGGCTGTGGGACGGGAAAAGGGCAAGAATCCTTTGGAAAGCTGGGAACCGTCTTTGGCGTCGATTTTAGTCAAGACGCCCTCATGTTTTGTCACGCCCGAGGACTCGAGCGAATTGCCCGGGCGAATGCCGAGGCACTGCCAATTCAGTCGGCAAAATTCGACATTGTCGTAACTCTCGATACGGTTGAACACATTCCCGACGATTACAAAGCCGTATCCGAGATATCGCGAATATTAAAGCCGGGCGGCGTTATTCTCTTAAATGTTCCCGCTTACCAATGGCTCTGGGGTCCTCACGATGTTGCACTCATGCATCAGCGAAGATACACCAGAACTCAAGTTCGCAAACTTCTTGAATCGAATGGTTTCTCCGTTGAGCGACTTTCGTATCATATCTTCTTCCTGTTTCCGCTGGTTGCTCTATCTCGATTTATGAGCAAGTTCAAGAAGGGCGAGCCGGATGCCAGGCTTCCTTCGTTACCAAACTGGGTAGAAAGCATCTTCAAAGTCATTCAGCGAGGCGAAGCAGCTTTGATTGCTCGTTCAAATATGCCTTGGGGTAGTAGTATCGTCGCTTTGGCACGCAAGAAATAATACTTAAGTCCTGCAAAGAATTGTTGTTGACAATTTATGGTAATGGGCATACAATAGGCTATCCATGCATTGATGCCTGGTGTGCCATTCATATTTCAAAGGTAATTATTATGTACGAACGCCGTGCAATTCGAAGTTCAAAGGGCTTTACCCTGATTGAGCTACTCGTCGTAATCGCGATCATCGCGATCCTCGCCGCAATCCTTTTCCCTGTTTTTGCGCAAGCTAAAGCTGCCGCAAAAAAGGCAAGCGAAATCAGCAACTTCAAGCAAGCTGGTATTGCAACAGCCATGTATCTGTCTGACAATGACGACAACTACATGATGTCAAATACGGGCGGAATTGGAATTCCTGGTTGGGGTTATGGACCTCCAGATACTGTTCCTGGTCAGCAGATGCAGCCCTACGTAAAGAACACCCAGATCAGCATCGATCCAATGGATCCTTGGCAATCAGAGGATCAACGAATCAAAGATCATCTCCAATACATGGGCAATCCTCCAGTTCCTTCAGCAACTCAAAAGATGTATGCGTTGATGGTCCGAAGCAACATCGGCTACAACTACGCGTTCTTTAGCCCTTGGCGATACATTCCTTCAACCCAATATGTTGGTTCAGTTTCCTTGAATGCCAGCGAAGTTGGAAACCCAGCTTCTACCATCCAATGGGGAACAGCTATCTGGGATCGAGCATCGTCTGGCTCACCGATTGGCGGCGGCAACTGGGTCGTAGAAACGCCATGTTGGCAAGATGCAGCTGGCGTTATCCTAAGACCGATGAAGCAGTATGCAACCGGAACCGGCGACGGAACCTTGTTCAGCTATCCAAACGGATGGGATCAAACGGGAACTTCTTGGTTGGTATACGGCGGTCTTTGGCCATTCTATAACCAAACTTCCCTCAACAATATTGCCCCTGGTCTGAAGGATGGTCATGTCATCGTAGGTTTCGCCGATACTCACGTAAAGTCGATGCCAATTAAGGCGATCACGGCTGGTTGTACTGCTTACGGAACTGGACAGTTCAAAGGCAAGGTAACCGACACGGATAAATTCCTTTGGGATCTCGACTAGTGAAGCTTCCTTTTGCTTTGATCCTATCGGGATTGGCGGTTCTCTGCATTCAAGGATGCGGAGAACCCGCTGTAAAGCCAGAAGACAGTATGGAATCGACGTTTAAGGACGCGAAAAAGGAAAACCCGAATGCGGTTGCCCCTACTGGAAAGTCAACCACAGTTAAGGCTGACGAATCGAAGATGCCAGTCGCAGAAAACAACGCTCCCTAGGACGGAGCCATAAATCGCCACACCAGAAATGGTGTGGCGATTTCTTATGTATCACGAAGTTCGTAAAGACGAAATAGCTAATCTCATCTGGTACGTTCGTAGAAAGGTTTAATGGCTCAGTTTCGAGTTGGATGTGTTCCCTACGTAAATGCTCGCCCACTAGTGGCGGCGTTTGACCAACCCAACGAGTTCGTCGAAGTCGTTTACGATGTGCCATCAAAACTTCCGGCTCTACTTGACGCTGGAGAAGTTGATGCCATCCTTGTTTCAAGCATTGAGCTGTTACGCCGAGACGACCTACTTCCAGTTGCCGAAGTTGGAATCATGTCCAACGGCCCGGTCAAGAGCGTCAGGATGCTCTCAAAAGTTCCAATCCGTGAAATCAAGACCTTGGCACTCGACGAAAGCAGCATGACAAGCAACATGCTGGCCCAAGTTATTCTTGCCGAACAGGGTGTCTTCCCTATCCTAACCACGTTGCCGCCTGACTCAAAAATGATGCTTACCAATTGTGATGCGTGCGTCATCATTGGCGACCGCGGCTTCGAGGCCGACGGCACTGGTTTAGTCGACATTGATCTTGGTGAAGCATGGACCGAAATGACCGGGCTACCGTTCGTCTGGGCTCTATGGTTAGGAAGAAAGGAGCAACGGCTTGAGTGCAAAGCGCTTTACTACCTGCTCCAATACGCGTTTATAGCGAGCGGGTTCTACGCATTGCACGATGTTCTTGACCAAAAGAACCGAATCGAAAAGGAGCCATTACTGCGAGATTTTCGAATGGATCGGCTATCGGCTACCGAATACCGGAGAAAATTCGTCATTGACTCGGCCGCCAAGCGTTCCTCTTGGACCGCCGAGCAAGTCGAAGGATATCTCACAGATAACGTTCGCTTTGACCTCCTGAGAGCAGATTATGCCCTGGAGACTTTTGCCAAGCTATTGACCAAGCATGAATTGGTAAAAGCTCAATTGCCTGTTGAAATGCGATACCAGGACATGCAAAAGATAGTCATGGACTTGATAGCTGAAAACAGCCAACCGGTCAGGTGACACTTATGAGAAGTCAATTTCTTCGACTATAGAGCCAATCTATTTGAGAAAGAAACTGTTAGGACCGTCGCCATTCCTAATGTCCAAAAGCCTTTCCCAGTTTCTATTTGACTTCGAGCTTCGGTGAACCAAGCACATCCATTCTCGGTCGAACGCCTAACCCAGCATCAGAGGATGCGTGCATTTTTCCGTTCACTCGTTGCGGAGCCCCGTCGGCAAAATCAACCGTGCCGTAGCTATTAAAGTCAGTCGACGAGAAGCGATTTTCTTCGGGTGTGCTGTGAGCTAGATGGGAGATCGCAGCGGTGACAATGTCTCCGCCCCAACTGTCTTCAATCGTCAACCCAATGCCTAGCGACACGCACATATCTCGCACTTGACGGGCTTTGGTCAATCCTCCAAGTTTGCTGATCTTGATGTTAACCGCATCCATTGCGAGATCTCTGTGGGCTCTCATGAGGTTATCCAGGGAATCAATATTTTCATCCAGGATGAACGGCTGGTCGGTGTGCTGACGCACAGATAGGCACTCTTCATAAGTGCGGCAAGGCTGCTCAATGTAAAGATCGAGGTCCTTTGTAGCCTTCACGACCCTCATCGCCTCATGCTTGAGCCATCCCGTGTTGGCATCGGCAACCAGCTTTTCGCCCGGTTGCATCTCGGCAGCAACGGCAAACATTCTCTTGATATCAACATCAGGATCACCACCTACTTTTAGCTGAAATCGTCGATATCCTTCGGCGCGGTAGCCTGCAACCTTTGCCGCCATCGCCTCAGGCGACTCCTGCGAAATAGCTCGATACAACGTGATTTCTTCGCCGAATCGTCCTCCCAACAAAGTGCAAACTGGCAATCCAGAGACTTTGCCAAGAATGTCCCAACACGCCATGTCAATGCCCGATTTAACGTACGGGTGACCCTGTAATGCAGCATCCATTCGGAGATTCAAAACTCCAATTTCGCAAGGATCATATCCAATCAAATGAGGTCCTAGCTCCCTGATTCCCGACCTAACCCCTTCGGCATACGCCGGCAAATAGAAGGGCCCCAGCGGGCAAACTTCGCCCCAACCAGTAACCCCGGCATCGGTCTCGATTTCTACAACCGTACTGTCGAAAACCGAAACTGATTTCCCACCCGACCAGTTGTAGCTTCCCTCTTTGAGAGGAAGGTCAATTTGGTAGGCTCTAATTGCCGTAATCTTCATAATGTGAACGAAGTTACCTTACTTTGAGCTAAAACGCTTAATGTCCTTAATCGAAATTGGCGGTGTCAATGTCTGATCTTTAGCTGCCTGACTCTGGATTTTCCGGACAATGTCCATTCCCTTCGTCACGTGACCAAACGCGGCAAAGCCCTGTCCATCCGGGTTTCGTTTGCCACCAAAGTCAAGTTCCGGCTGATCCCCGATACAAATGAAGAAATCACTGGTCGCCGTATCGGCACCGTCACGCGCCATCGAAATCGTGCCATCTAAGTGCTTGAGTCCAGTGTCCTTCGTGCGTTCTAGCTTGATTTTCGGGAAGTCCTTCTTCTCCCAATCCTTGCCAACCCCACCCTGAATAACCTCAATCTTGATCTTTTTGTCAGCCTGGTTGTCCACAGTAACGGTTCGATGGAATCGAGAATCCTTGTAATGTCCAGCGTCGACGTATCGCAAAAAGTTCTTCGTTGTTTCGACCGCTTTCTCATCCTCAAGCTCGACGGTTATATCACCGAGGGAGGTTTGAATCACGAGTGTCGACTTGGGCTTCGGACCAGTAATCATCATGCCAAGCGCAATAAGGAGAATCCACTTCATGTGTGCAGTTTTACCACTTCGACATCCCGTTTTTAAGGGTAGATTCACATGGCCATGTTCATTCCGCTTCTCTGCTTGGGTTTCCAAATATCGCCCTTCCGAGATGTTTCTGGAGACCTCAAGCTTTCCCTTGCAAACGATCGAGCCTGCTTTGTTGATGTTGACCAGGACGGATGGACAGACCTTGTTAGCGGAGGAGTAGTTTGGCGGAATGCTGGTGGCACTTCTTTTGAGAAACTTGCCGAAGGTGTTGGTGCCGTAGTCGCCGCAGACTTCGACAATGATGGCTTTCCCGACCTGTTCTCTTGGTCACAAATGAAGCTGTACCGAAACGAAGGAGGCAAAAAGTTTGTCGCGACTACCCTTCCAACTTTGCCGCCGACTTCATCGCGCGGCGGATGCTGGGGAGATTTTGACAACGACGCCTATGTTGACCTGTATGTTGGCGGCTTTGATGATTGGGAAAAGCAAATCACCTACCCTTCGTTCATCCTCATGAACAAAGGCGGGAAATCGTTTGAACTGAAATGGACAAATAACGAATTCCGAACCCGAGGTGTCACTGCTTGCGATTTTAATCGGGACGGAGCCGTGGACGTTTATGCCTCGAACTACCGATTACAGCCAAATGAACTTTGGCTCAACAACGGCAAGGGAGAATTGAAAGATGTTGCCACTGCCAACAATGCCTTGGCCACATCAGCTGGCTTTGGCGGCGGACATTCTATTGGCGCAGCCTGGGGCGACTTCGACAACGATGGCGAATTTGACCTCTTTGCCGGCAACTTCGCCATCGTCGATAGTCGTGGAGATCAACCAAAGTCGCGTTTCCTCCGAAACCTCGGTTCAAAAAGCGGATACAAGTTCGATGATTTAGGAACCTGCGGATTATTCTATCAGGAGTCTTACGCTTCACCTGTTGCCGGTGATTTTGACAACGACACGAACCTCGATCTCTACTTTACAACCGTCTACGGTGTTGCGTCGTTCAGCAAGCCGAACTTTCCCGTCCTTTTACACAACGACACCGGATTCAAATTCTCGGATGTGACTTTGGCTTCAGGAGTCAACGGACTCCCACCAACCTATCAGGCCGCCACTGCGGATATTTTCAACAAAGGGCAGTTGTCTTTGTGCTCGGGTGGAAAACTCTTTGCCGCTTCGTCGCCTTCCAAGCAACATTGGTTGGAGGTCCGGCTGCAAGGTGATGGAAAGACGGTTAACCGAAGCGCGATTGGCGCGCAAGTGCGGATAAAGCTTCGCGACAAGATTCTGAGTCGGCAGGTTGAGTCAGGCACCGGTGAAGGTAACCAGAACGATCTGAAACTCCATTTCGGACTGGGTGATTATCGTGGCAAAGTCAATCTGGACATCGTGTGGCCAGGAGGACGAAAACAATCGGTTCGCAGCGTTAAGATGAACCAGATCCTTGATGTGAAGTTCCGGGACTAGGGCTGAATGGCCGCGCAGTCACCATGAACCGGACCAGCGGCGATGCGCCATTGTTTGCCTGTCCTTAGGTCCCCGCACCAGAGATCACCCGACCAAATCATGAGCTTGCCCAATTGGGTTGTACTCTTATTGTTGCTTCCTGCCGCCCAGTATCGGGCATGAGAATCGAAGTCGATGCCCAGAACCTCGTTTACAACGACTTTGGATGTTCCCTTCTTCCAGTCAATCTCGTAAATCCATTCATCTGATCCAGCCGAACCCGCTCGAGTTGCGATTTGAAAC
This sequence comes from Armatimonadota bacterium, assembly GCA_031430115.1. Lineage (GTDB taxonomy): Bacteria > Armatimonadota > Fimbriimonadia > Fimbriimonadales > Fimbriimonadaceae > Fimbriimonas. The sequence continues at coordinate 25,957 of JANPAV010000295.1, forward strand.
CAGGCCTTCCAGTTATCGTTCGATTTCCAAACTTCATCAACATCGACCGGAACAAAGACTGTTTTGCCGTGCATGGTGATGTTCTGCGTAATGTAGTCACCTCCGGTGCTTTGGCCCTCCCGGTCGCGATACACGAATTCTTTGCTAGAACCTTGCGGTTCCTTGTCCAATTTTAAAACGCTCCACGGATTGGTAGGGCGACCGTATTCAACCTGAGTGACCTTGCCAGTGGTCTTTATTGACTTTGCGGTGATCAAGAATCGCTTTATATTACGATCTTGGTATGTGTCCCCCTTTGCGGAAACCAAGTACTGAAAATAGGCAGCGACTCCCCGAGGGCAAGTGGTGTCAAAAAAATTGAGAGAGCCGCCTCGGAAATTTCCCCTCGCAATAAGCTTTCGACGATTGGTCTGCAGATCATAGAGCACTAACTTTCCCGGCAATGGAATATCGCTTTCCCTTTTGGTCGGCATATGGTAGCCGTACCATGTCTCTCTTTCCGATAGACCTTCTGATTCGATCCAGGCCAGCTTGTGCTTGCCAACCCACTGAACTTGAGTCTTCTCGCTCTTGTCGAACGTAATTTGGCGGCGATGTCCACCGTAAACGTCCGACACGTAAACCTGATGCACGCTGGTCTTTGGGCTTCTCGCGGGATAGTAATATCGGCAGGAATAGGCGACCAAAGGGTTGGCGGATGCGAAGCCGCTCAAACTGCAAACGATAGTGGAAACAATCATGGCGAATTTGATCCCATACTACAGCGATTTGGGCGAAGTTTACGAATCAAATTGAATTCAAACAGCACCTTTTTATGGCTATCGAGGTTTGACGGCGATGCGCTGTGTTAAAGTAGAAATATCCAATGAAATTCAAATTCCCTCTCCTTGCTTTGACCGTGCTCCTGGCCGTCGGCGTTCATGCCCAACAAAACAAGTCAGTAGATCCTCGGGCAAATGAAACAAAGGAGCAACGCGATGCGCGCATGAAATGGTGGCGCGAAGCCAGATTCGGAATGTTCATCCACTGGGGCGTTTACTCGGTTCCAGCCGGAACCTACGACGGAAAGCAAATTGGCGGCATTGGCGAATGGATCATGCGGAGTGCCAATATCCCCGTTGCCCGTTATCAAGAATACGCAAAACAATTTAATCCCGAAAAATTCAACGCAACTGAATGGGTCAGCTACGCCAAAGCCGCCGGGATGAAGTACATTGTCATGACCGCAAAGCACCACGACGGCTTTGCGATGTACCCAACCAAAGTTTCAGACTGGAATATCACCGCTCGAAGCGAATTCAAGCGAGATCCGATTGGCGAAATGTCGGCCGCTTGCCGCAAAGCCGGAATCAAGTTTGGTGTCTATTACTCCCAAAATCTGGACTGGCACCACGCTGGCGGAGGAACCGCTGGAGCAGTTTGGGACGACGCCCAAAAAGGTGATTTTCATAAGTACGTTCGCGAAATCTCGGCTCCACAGGTTAACGAATTGCTAACCAATTACAAGCCAGCGGTCTTATGGTGGGATATCAACGGTCCGTTCGACGCCGAAGAAATAAAAGCTCTCACGGCCTCATTCTCAAAAGTACCAGGACTCATCTCCAATAACCGACTAGGCGGAGGAGTACCGGGAGATACCGAGACCCCCGAGCAGTTCATCCCCGCGACCGGATTCAAAGGTCGAGACTGGGAAACCTGCATGACCATGAACGACACATGGGGATTCAAGAGCTACGACAGCAATTTCAAATCCACAACCACCCTTGTTCGAAACCTAATCGATATCGCCTCAAAAGGAGGAAACTATTTGCTCAACGTCGGTCCAACTTCCGAAGGAGTCATTCCGGCTCCAGAAGTTGATTTGCTAAGGCAAGTTGGCCAATGGATGAAGGCAAATGGATCGAGCATCTACGCCACCAACGCCAGCCCGTACCGAAAACTTGCATTCGATGGACGAGCGACGGTTAAAGGTAGCACCCTCTTTCTCAATGTCTTTACTTGGCCATCGATCGGCATTTCGCTCCAGGGACTTCAAAATTCAATTAAGAGTGCTGTTGTCATCGCAACCGGTGAAAAACTATCGGTGGAGAAAAAAGCCGACGGCTCCTACGTCATTGATCGCCCATCAAGACTGGACGCAATATCTACCGCGATTTCCCTATCACTAAACGGACCACCAACGGTTGTTGAGCCCGAAATGCTGCTCGGACCAAGCCAATCAGGTCTATTCAACCTCAACGCCGAAGGCGCTACCCTCGATGGTGATGAAATCAAACTCCAAGAAAGCGGCGAAAACGCAAACATTGGATTCTGGACCAACCCAAATGACGCCATTACTTGGAAAGTTAATGTCCCCGGAAGAGACGCGACGGAATATCAAGCCAAACTGGAATTCGCATGCCCCGAAGGAGTCGAGGGAAGCAAGTTTAGAATCCTCGTGGACGATAAACCAACCGGAGTGAATGGCACCGTCATAGAGACGAAGAGTTGGAACGACTTTGAAATAATGAGTTTGGATGGCATAATTCGCCTAACTCCCGGCAAACATGTCATCAAAATCAAGGTTGACCAAATGCCGAAATACGCAGTCATGAATGTAAAGCGACTAACCTTGACTCCAGTCGTAAAATAGGAATTGGACATGATAAGGTTAGATCGAGGCACCACAAATCTCATTCTCTTGGTTGGATGTGCAGCATTTATGGGGGTCGGCTTGTCCCTCCCTCAAAAGCAAACTCAAAAGGCTAAGCCACTTGAGCCGGTCAACTTTTCGCGAGACATTCTCCCCATCCTAAGCGATAAGTGCTTCCTATGCCATGGTCCGGATTCGGGAACAAGAATGGCGGGATTGAGGCTCGACACCTCGGAAGGTGCTTTTGCCTCTCGGAACGGAAGATTTGCCATTGTTCCCAAGAAGTCGAGCCACAGTTTGGTA
>JANPAV010000296.1:0-2825 GCA_031430115.1 Armatimonadota bacterium
GACTAGAAAGAGATGGTGACTGGTATGGCAAATCCCCGAATTGGTTGGTTTTGCAGTCATACTCCGAATATTCCCGTTTCGAGTCATTGAAATACAATATTCTACGGTGAATTAAATCGACGGAAACAGGTCGTTTGCCAGCATTCATTGGCATTTTCATACGAGGGTTCGTCTTGGTGATTTTGTTGGTACCCTTGGCAACCTTCCAAACCTCGATATAGCAATTGTTTCTGATGTTGCCAGCATAAACCAAACATTCTAGATCGCCCCCTGGTAAACACCGGACCCTGAATTGACCCGGATTAGTCGTCATTATTGACATCTTTTTCGCCAATGGGATCAGGCGATTTGGCGGGTCCTTCCTGGACTTTGGATCAATGTCAACAATGGCTGCGGACGTCATAGAGCTACCAAGTGAAAACCATCGACCAAAGTTCTCCATTTCCAACAAGCCGCAATCAAACAATTGCCTATAAGGATGAAGATGCCCCCATTGGCTCATTGTCCCGACCGTCCATAACTTCGAATTAGGTCGATCTCCGCACTGAATCCTTTCTTCCCAAAGCAATTTGCCTGAGTTCAGGTCAACGAGAGCGCTGACGGATTGACTCGTAAACAGAATGTTTCCGTCCAGCGAGATTTTCTCGCCCAAAAATCCATATGCGTAGTGGAGCTGGCTCTTGTCAACTTTGAAAGAAACTTGTCGAGCACTTTTTGCCCCCAAGAGTGAAAGTTCGGAAACTACTGACTCGGAACCATTAGTCAGAGAAAAAAAGCTTGCTGCCAAGATTGAAGTCAGCATGTCGATTCATACTTCAATAAGTCGGCAAACTAGTATCCGCAGTTGTAGCGTAACCGTTCATGCCAGTTGCCATGTTTCGAACCCGAGTATAGCCTTGACTAATCAGAAAGTCCGTGGCTTTTCCGCTTCTGCCACCGCTTCGGCAAATCACAACAACATCTTGGTCTTGAGGGATCTCGGCGAAACGAGCTTCAACTTCTCCCAATGGAATTGCAATGACTCCCGGCAGAACGCTGATCTCGAGCTCATGAGGCTCACGAACGTCGAGAAGAACGAGCTTTGCGCCGCCTTCGATTTCGGCTTTCAGTTCGACTGGAGTGACTTCGGGTGTAGTTGACATACTCAGATTATAGAATCAAGAAACGGTAATGAGAGCGACATCAGAGCGTCTTTGTCTAATTTTGGTCCGTACCTTTGTCCATTCCGCACCGGACAAATTCGGGTCAGTTTCGATGATTCGCATCGCCGCTTGGCGAGCTATTTCTAGTAACTTTGAATCCTGTAGCAGGTCGGCGACCTTGAAATCGAGCGATCCGCTCTGCTCGGTTCCGGCGATGTTGCCCGGACCCCGAATCTCCAAGTCTTCTTCGGCAATTCGGAAGCCATCAGTCGTCGCGACCATGACATCCATTCGCCGCATCACATCATCCGATTTAGCGTCCGACACCAAGATACAGAACGACTGAGTATCACCTCGTCCAACTCGACCACGAAGCTGATGCAACTGAGCGAGCCCAAACCGATTTGCGTCTTCAATGACCATTACCGAGGCATTGGGAACATCCACGCCAACTTCAATAACCGTAGTTGCAACAAGGATATCAATCTCGCCGTTCCGAAAGGCAGCCATCACCTCATCCTTCATCGCCGACTTCATTTGCCCATGAAGCAATCCCACCCGAAAATCGGCAAATGTCCCCGTAGAAAGTTGAAGATAAAGCTCTTCTGCCGCCTGAGCCAACATCTTTTCGTTCTCGCTGACCATCGGGCAAACAACGTAGGCTTGCCTGCCTTGCTCAACCAACTCTCTAACCTTGTTATAAACGGCTTCCCTTTCAAATGGTCGCTTGTGATGGGTCTTTATCGGCTTCCGCCCGGGTGGCAACTCGTCAATTACCGAAATATCGAGATCGCCAAAGATTGTCATAGTGAGCGTTCTCGGAATCGGCGTGGCCGTCATGACCAACACGTCAGGGTTACCAAAACCTTTGTCCCGAATTGCTTTCCGTTGAAGGACGCCGAACCGATGTTGCTCGTCAACGACGACAAACCCTAAACTCTGAAACTTGACTCCTTCCTGGATAATCGCATGGGTGCCAACTGCGACTTGAGCTGCCCCGGTTTCGAGGCGTTGGTACGCGTTCTTTCGGTCTTTGCTCCCAAGTTTTCCTACCAAGAGTTCCACTTGAACTCCCAGCGGCTCAAAGTATTTCTTGAAGTTCTTAAAGTGTTGCTCGGCAAGAATCTCAGTTGGAGCCATCAGGGCGCATTGGTAACCACTCCGTACTGCAGCCAACATACAAGCCGCCGCCACCGCCGTCTTTCCCGAACCGACATCACCTTGAACTAGTCGGTTCATCGGGTGCGGGATCGCCATATCTGCCAGGACTTCTCGAACAACCCGGTCCTGCGCTCCGGTCATGGTAAAAGGAAGCATTCGCCCAATTTGTTGCCAAAGCGGCTCGCCTTCTCGCTTCTCAGATTCAACCGCAAAGAATAAATCTTGTGGAGTGCCAACCGTCGCCTTGCGTTTGTTCTTACCCGTGCCCTCCTCTGCCGATTCCTGGGGCATCGTTAAAGAACCACTTTCGAGTTCAGCAATCGGAAATGCAATCCCGAGCTCTTGTTGGGTTGCTGCACGTCGCATAGCGAGTTCCAACTGCATATACAGAAACTCTTCAAACACGATTCTTCGCCTTGCCTGGATGCGAGACTCTTCGCTTTCCGGGTGATGGATTTGCCGAAGACACCACTGGATTTCTCGCAGCTTCTGAGCCTGTAACAGGGACTGAGGAAGCGGCTC
>JANPAV010000297.1:0-2410 GCA_031430115.1 Armatimonadota bacterium
CGAACTAGGGGCAAAAGCGGGTGAAGTCGCGAGATTCAACCTGTCGTCGCAAGGAAAACGGATGTTCGAAGAAGCAATTAAGTTAAATCCAAACGACCCAATGCTTCATTTCAATTTAGCCGAGAGTCTCGAGCGCGAAAGGGACACGAATGGGGCCTCAAAACAATTTGAGCGAACCTTTGAGTTGCTCGTCACGAAACAGGGCCGAGTTGGGCCCGGGCAATTTGGTCCGGATAATATTTTTTGGGTCATGACCGCAAAGGATGTTGGCGAGCGAGTCCTGCCAGATCTCATCGCAAAGAATCCCAATCGGCCTTATGGGCATTATTTGCTTGGGTTAATACGTCAAAAGCAAGGGCGACTCACCGAAGCATCCGACCTGTTTCGAACAGCGGTTCAACTTGATCCGGATTTCCTCGATGCCTGGAAACAACTAAGCGAATCGGCATGCTCATCCAAGGATGCGGACGATGCAATTGTGAATATTGTCAGGCTAGATCCGGCAGAGAAGGCGGGACGCTACTTCGGGTGGAAGGATGCAACAGTCGAAGATCTGGCGAGGATCTACCGAGCCATGGCAAAGCGTCCGATGCCAATACGCCTGACTGGATCACTCTATCGATTGAAGTTAGTTCAGCAAGACACTGCGGCCTACCATGAGTATTTTCCTCCTCCGCTTCAGACGGCCGATCTGCCGGACCTCACGCCCGGCGGAGTAATCGGTGCCATGGCACCGTGTCACTCAATTTTGCCGATGACGATGATCATTTTCGACTAGCTCATCCAAAGAACCGAGTGAGACTACGGCTCAGCTCATAAGAGGTGGAGTTTATGAGCGAGATATTTCCATTGTAATCCGTTCGAGTGGGACCAATGATGGCAACTCCTCCAACGATGTAACTGCCGAATATGACGTTTGTACGTAAAAAAATATGCGCCATCGGAAAGCCCGATGGCGCATATTCTACGTTGCACAAATACTTTAGTTCTTTCGTCGTCGACAAACCAATGCCAGCGCGCCAAGGCCAAGAACTGCAAAGGTTGCTGGCTCGGGAACCGGGTCAAACGTTGCCCTGAATTTGGTGCTCAGTCCGGGAATTCCGGACCATGTGGAACCATTATCTCCGCTCCAGTAGCCGTATCCAGTTGGACTGCCGGTCACGTTGCCCATGTAGTGAACAGAGAGAGCGTTAGACCCACCCAGTTCGACGATCATCCCATAATGGCTTCCATTAGTGACCGCAACATTAATTCCGGACAATACGATGTCGCCAGTTGACGATGGCCATGCGACCGAGGTCGAGTAAAGCGCAGCGCCGGTTTGACCTGTGCCTGCGACCCAATTGTAGAGCGAGATGTTCAAGGTTCCACCCGCTGAATTCCCATCAATCCCAAATTGATAGTCAGTCAACGTTGAACCAGGAGCGTCAAATGTTTGAGCTATTGCCGTCCAACCGTTTGTGACGTTGCCATCCCAAAAGGGGTATGTGTCAATTACTTGCGCCCGGGACACGACCGCCGCAAGCAATAAAATTGTAGATCCTATTAGTTTCATATTTTTCCAAAAAAAATTCCGCTGATTCGCTGATCAATGGAATGTTGAAATTATAACATTACTCAGAAAAAAGTGCAACCTTTCTTTTGCCGAAGGAAGAGAAAACAAAGGAAGCTTAACACGGACTAGCCAAAGAACCGAGTAAGGCTACGACTGAGTGCATCCGCCGTGAAGTTCACGAGCGGGATACTTCCGTCGTAGTCCATTCGAGTGGGTCCCACGATCGCAACGACGCCGATTTCATTTCCACCGATATAGTAGCCCTTTCGGACAACGCTGAATCGGTGAAGTTGCTCCGAGCGGTTTTCTTTTCCGATCGTGACGACGTCCGCCTTTGGCGAGACCGCGTCATAAAGGACGTCGGTTTCGTCAAGTTGCCGAAAGAGCTCAGAAAGTGCTCCGGCATCCCGCTGAAACTCTGGTTTCGAGAACAAGAATTCTTCGCCCTCGGTGATCAGCTTTCCGCGCGTGAGTTGTTTGGCGATGGTCCGCAAGTGGTTCCACACCAAACTGAGGAGCTTGTCGCGCACCGGATTCTCGGCGGCTAACGGCTTTGACTTCGTGAGCGACTTCAGATCCTTTCCAACAACTTGGATCGTTAGGGATTCGTTCGTCGCACCGAGGTCCTCTAAGGTTAAATGCTTGGGGCATTCCAACAAGCGATTCTCGACATGACCATTGCTAAGTGCCACGATCAACAGGGCTTGAGTTGGACCGATCGCAGAAACAAGCGCGGTTCGAACCGTGATGCTGGAGTCCTTGGTTGTTGTCGCCACGCCTAATTGGTTAGTGGCTCGGCTGAGGACTTTGATCGTGTCACGCAAGAGGTCTTGCAACGCCTCTGTGTCCTCGCTG
>JANPAV010000298.1:0-7699 GCA_031430115.1 Armatimonadota bacterium
ACCGTATTTTGAACGCGGGCAACGGTGACAACTCCGTCTTCCAAGGGCTGGCGCAGCGCTTCCAATACTCCACGATCAAATTCAGGCATCTCATCCATGAAGAGACACCCAAAGTGCGCCATCGAAATCTCGCCCGGCTTAGGGTTCTTTCCTCCCCCAACAATCGCTGCGTGCGAAGCTGAGTGATGCGGAGCCCGAAACGGGCGTTCCCAAATCAAGCCATCCTTTTGCTTCTGACCGCTCGATGAGTGAATCCTGGTTACCGATACACTTTCTTCCAAACTCAACGGTGGCAAAATCGTTGGCACCCGACGAGCCAACATCGTCTTACCGCTACCAGGGGGACCGACCATGAGGACGTTGTGGCCGCCTGCCGCGGCAATCTCTAACGCCCGCACAGCGTGCTTTTGCCCCTTCACATCACTAAAATCAACCGTATACTCTGGTCGTCGTGCCTCGGGTGAATCGTCAAATCGTTCCGGCTGAATCAGCATCGAGCCATTGAGTAACTCAACCGCATCCAGGAGGGTGGTTACCCCATAAACATCAAGTCCCATCGCTACCGCCGCTTCTGGTGCATTCTGCTTAGGAAGAATGAGCCGTTCAAAGCCGTTTTCGAGCGCCATCAATGCAATGCTGACCGCACCATTGATCGGTCGAAGATTTCCGTCGAGCCCAAGCTCACCGATGATCATTGTGTTTTCAAACACCTGGATGGGAATCTGGTTGGTAACCGCGAGAACCGCACACGCGATCGGCAGATCAAGAAACGGACCTTCCTTTCGGATATCGCCAGGGGCAAGATTACAAACGATCTTCCTTGAATACGGAAAATCCATCTGACTGTTGCGAATGGCAGCCCGGACCCGCTCTTTACTTTCTCCAACGGCTTGGTCGGGCAGCCCAACAAGCAAAAAGGTGCTGTTTTCGGTCACGCCCTGAAGGTCAACTTCGACAACGATTGGCAATGCCTCAATCCCGCTGAGGGTTGCAGAATGGGCTTTGGCAATCACTAGATAATCTTATCTGAGATTTTGCCTTCAGTGCTTGCTATCTTTCTCAACTAGCATCTGGGCGGCTTCCCAAGCGCGTTGTATGTCCGACACCAATAGCGAAAATCCACCATCGTTATCGGGTCGTTGTTGGCGTAGGATGTAACTCGGATGGAGGGTTGCCATCGCCGTTTTGGCAACCTCACAGGGAAAATACAATCCTCGTTCCTTGGTGATCAAAAAGCTCTTTTTGATGAGGTTCTTAGCACTTGGCGCACCAACACAAAGAATAACCTTCGGTGCAATCAAACCCAGTTGAGGGATCAACCATTGCCGACACGCCAAGGTTTCTCCATCGGTTGGTGGTCGGTTCTGAGGCTTTCCGGTCGACCAATCTGCCGCACGACACTTAACCGTGTTGCAAATGTAAACCATTGAACGGCTAAGCCCAGCTTCTACCAAGGCTCTATCCAAAAGCTGCCCCGCCCGACCAATAAAAGGTCGACCAGTCTTGTCCTCTTGGTCACCTGGACCTTCGCCAACCAAAACCAGCGGAGAATGTGGATCGCCTTCTCCGAAAACAACATTGTTTCGTCGTTCAGAAAGGGAACACGAAGTGCAACCCATAGCGGTTAATCTCAGTTCATCAAGCGTCATTTCGAATGGTTTCCATCAACTTGCTGTAAACGTCGCCCAAGGTAAAGGGCTGAACTCTTATTTCGCCGACCGTGGTCATGAAATTCGTGTCTCCGTTCCATCGAGGAACGACATGCCAATGGAGGTGAATAGGAATACCTGCCCCGCCAGCACTGCCGATATTGACCCCAACATTGAAGCCTTGAGGGTTGAACGCGGTCTTTAGCCAAGTGATCGATTTTGCGACCAACTGATTGATTTCCAACAGTTCGTCGTCCGTCATGCTGGGTAAGTCGTTAGTCTGGCGGTACGGCGCGACCATCAGATGCCCACTGGTGTACGGATAGGCATTGAGCAAAACAAAGGCAGTCTTGCCTCGGTACACAATAAGGTTCTTACTGTCCTCGTTCGCATTCGGCAAATCAATGAAAATGTTCCCGGAACCGCCTTCAACCCTTTCGATGTATTGAATCCTCCAAGGCGCCCAGAGATTTTCGTTCATACCGACTCGGTTAAATTGATTTAGCCATCACGATTGCTTCAGCGACTTCTCGCATTGACTTTCGCAGGTTCATCGATTGAATTTGAATTCGGCGATAAGACTCAGCCTCACTCATCCCTTGGGAATCCATCAAAATGCCCTTTGCTTTATCGATGGCTTTGCGAGCCTCTAATCGTTCCGTCAAACTCGATACTTCTTTACCGAGCAAGATATTCTGCTCAAATCGGGCGCGAGCAACTTCAATCGTTGGGGCTAGGTCGCTAGGCTTAAATGGTTTCACTAAGTAGGCAAAGACGCCTGCTGCTTTCGCTCGGTCAATCAGTTCCTTGTCCGAATAAGCGGTCAACAAAATCGTTGGGGCAATATTCTCGTCGGTAATAATATCGACCGCTTCAATGCCGTCCATAATAGGCATTTTGACGTCAAGGATACAGACATCAGGTTTGAACTCCCGCGCCATTTCGACGGCCTCTTTTCCATTACCGGCTTCACCGACAACGTCATAGCCAAGGCTCTCAAGCATTTGCCGTAAATCTAATCGAATGATCGGCTCATCATCCGCAATTAGGACTTTGATATTGGACATTTCCTTTGTTGAGAACCTTTGACTCTCCCCACTGAGACGTTGATAAAGGATTCCCGAATACTAAAGATACCTTGTCAAAGCATCTGAATCGTCTCTCAGCCGCTAGCATTGGATAAACTGTACTATGGCTACCGCGGACCTCTGGTTTCTTGAAAACATTATTGATTACGCGGGAATCTTTCCGCCGGCATCCCTCCCAGCGTCGAAGTCTCTCGAAAACTATCGATCTTTTCGTGAGGGACCTGAAAACTGGATTCTTGGCTCTCTCGCCTGGTCTTGCAGCACTCTCGCTGAATTGAGTGCCTTGCTGACTCCTAACGATGAAATTGAGCTTGCCCTCATCGGTCGCCCAAGCACAAGTTGGGAAACATGGCAAGACGCCCGGCTGCAAGACGTTGAAGACGTCAATTTAATTCTTGACAAATGTCCTGGTGTTGCCGCCGCAACTTACGAATCAAGACTGGACGATGTGAGCCGTGTCGCCGACGCCTTGAACTCCCTTCGCTCGCTTGGCAAGGAAACAGATATATATATCGAACTTCCGTGGGATCAGCCTCTCGACGATGCCTTGGCCGAACTCGCAACCCAAGAATGGGCCCGCGTGAAGTTCCGAACGGGTGGAAAAACAAAGGATGCCTATCCATCCTCGATTCAATTAGCCGGAGTTCTGAAGCAATGCATCGATCTAGAAATCGAATTTAAGCTCACTGCCGGTTTACATGAGCCTCTCGCTCATATTGACTCGGCGAATGGAGCCTTCGCCCACGGATTCCTCAACGTCATCATGGCAACCTCGGCCGCGTTCGAAGACGACGCATCAGTCGAGGAACTTACCGCTATCCTGGAGTCTACCGACGCCTCAAAGTGGGGCCTCCAAAATGGCTTATCATTTGACGGCAAGCAGCTTAGCGGAGATGACCTCAACAACGCTCGCTCATTTTTCGGTTCTTTCGGTTCATGCTCGATTTCAGACCCATTGGAAGGTCTCCAACGTCTTCAAAAATAGCCAATGTTTATTGTTCCTTCTTCGGCACGTTCATGGGTCTCAGTTGATCCATCATCGCATTTCTCCATTCAAAACTTACCGTTTGCCTTGCTTGCCCCAGCGGGAAGAAATGTAACCCTGGCAACCGCAATCGGCGACTTTGCCGTCGATCTGACTGCACTTCGCGAAGCAGGAATCCTCGAAGTTCCGCGAACAACCGACCTCGATTCGTTCGCTGAATTTTCACAAGAAGAATTATCTGAACTGAGAAGACGAATTTTTGACATCTTTGAAGTGTCAAATCCCCGACTTCGAGACAACGAGATATTGCGAAGGGGAGCGATGGAACCGCTGGAGACCGCTCGACTTCTGATGCCAATCAAACCGGCTGCATTTGTGGATTTCTATTCCGGAATTCATCATGCTTCCAATGTTGGCAAAATGTTTCGACCCGACATGCCGCCGCTCCTTCCAAACTACCGGCACATCCCTGTAGGTTATAACGGTCGAGCATCGAGTGTGGTCGTCAGTGGTACTCCGATTCGACGGCCAAAGGGACAAACAAAAGGACCTAACGACGAAAACCCAACCTATGCTCCCACAAAGGAACTTGATTTCGAACTAGAAATGGGATTCTTTGTCGGAAAGCCAAGCGCAATGGGCGAAACCGTTCCTATCGAAGAGGCTCCTGACTACATTATTGGCTACGTCTTGGTGAATGACTGGTCTGCTAGAGACGTGCAACGCTGGGAATATGTTCCCCTTGGTCCGTTCCTCGCAAAGAGCTTTGCGACATCAATCTCACCATGGATTGTGTTGCCGGATGCCTTAGAGCCATTCAGAGTCGAAGCAATCGAGCAAGACCCGACACCACTGCCTCACCTCAAATCCAAAAAGCCGCTCACTTTCGATATCAAACTTGAGGTCCAGCTAAGGTCGACGAAGATGGATCAGGCTCAAATGATTTCGGCGTCAAACGCCAAGTACCTATATTGGTCCTTTGACCAACAGATCGTCCATCAGGCATCAAACGGTACACCACTCAGTTGGGGCGACCTCTACGCCAGTGGAACGATCAGTGGCCCTTTAGAAGGCTCCTTTGGATCAATGCTTGAACTCACCTGGAAAGGGAGTAAGCCAATTTCGGTTGGAAATGAGGAAAGAACCTTTCTGGAAGACGGAGACACCTTGATCCTTACCGGATATTGCCAAGGAGATGGCTTCCGAGTTGGATTTGGAAATGTTGCGGGAACTGTTCTACCGGCTTAGCTAGCCAGTTCGTCAGCTTGCCGCTGAAACACTTGATGAACGAACTCGGCGACCGCCATTCTCTCACCGTGGTTATCCGGCACAAATCGAACACCGGCGCTAAACAATTCTGAATTGTTAACCGTCGTGGCATGGCGAATCTCGCCTCTCAAATCAAGAGTGGTTCCGTCCATACACGCAACATGAATCATGCATTTTGAGCCTGAAACTAGTTCTGCCTTCGATCGAATTTGGATTCCACCAAGACCAATATCAGTGATAACAATGTTCACAGAATCTTTACAGTCGTTAACACTCATGATCGCATAATCAAGTAGTTCGTAGCGGACGTATCGTCGCTTGTCAGAGTTGTACGCAAGATTCACGGTTTTTCCTTAGTCTTTCCAGCATTTCTGCGGGATTACTCTTGTTATCGGAATGCAAAAGCCACAAATGGAGGGAAAACGCATACAAAAAAGTGGAGCAAGCGATTTGCGCTTGCCCCACTTGGGAATGTTTGGTTGCTTGAACCTATTTCTTTGTGATCAGAACGTGACCCGTTGCAGGATCAAACTGGATGTTTACGTCCAGAGCGTCTTTCATGAAACTTAGTGGAACAATAGTTCGACCTCGATCAATGTAAGGTGCGAGTTCCAGGATGAATGGTGCATTGTTGACTTTAGCGGTGCTGTCGCCAACCTTGAACCAAATATTCTTACCTTCTGAAGTAGCGTTGACCGACTTATCGCCGTTGCCCCACTTAACCTTACCGCCGGATTTCTCCATCAGGTGCCGGAAAGGCGTCATTGGGATTCCGTTGTCTACTCGTGGCTGAACATCGAATTCAACGTATGAACCGTTGAGGAGGACGTTGAACGAAGTAACTCCCTTGAGGCGAGTCCCTGTTTCAATGCTAACTGCTTTACCAGCGGCTTCGTAAGCATAATTTGGAACTTTCGTTCCAAACGTGTTCTTCGTCGCGACTTTGGTCGCAGGCTTTGCAACGACACCAGCAACACGAGTTCCAGTTGGAGTCATGTCTTGGTTGCCCATTGCAAGTGGCTTAACCATCGATGCAGATGCCAATTTGCTAATCTTTGCCGCAACCGTTGCAGCTGCACTTGACTTTGCGATTGTTGGCTCAACTGTATTCACGGCGTTAACCTTGGTGGCGACAACTTTAGGAGCCTTAACTGGTTCCTTGGCTGGAACAGCAACTTCAGGCTTGGTAACCGGATTCTTTGGTTCAACCTTTGCCGCAGGGGTTGTTGGTGCTATTGGCTCAAGAACGTGTCGCTCAGTTCGTCCGCCAGGATTGTTGACAAACACTCGAACTTGCTTTGATTTGTACGTATTTGAATCTGGATCAACTGCCCATGCTTCAACCGTGTGCCAACCGTTGGATTCCTTTTGAGTATCCCAGGTGTACGCATAAGGCGGAGTATTCGTAATGTCCTTGTGGTCGCCGTCGATAAAGAAGCTGACCCAAACATTTTTAAGTTCTTTGCCAAAACCGAGCTTGATCTCGGTAATTCCCGAAACGTTCGCCCCTTGCTTTGGACCAGAGATGTAAACCGGACCTTTATTTCCTTGGTCGGTTACCATCTTCTGCTTTTGACTTCCAACAACCTTACCGGTTTTGTCGTAGAGTCGAATTTCTACGTCGTTGTCGCCGTCTTTAAGATCGGATACCGCCAAAGTAAAAGTGGTTTCACCTTTATTTGCCGTTGCACTGACCGACTTGGTTGCCAAGCTCGCGCCATTAATGCGAAGCTCAACCAACGAAGCATTGGCTCCATCATACTTAACTGTCAGTGTTGGGCTATTGAGTGCCCGCTCGATAACAATATTGGTATCGAGCATAAATGCGAACGATCCTGCGCTTAACGCAACGACCCCAACCAGAGCCATCGTTCGTTTGATGCTTGTATAGCGATTTAACATTCCCCTTAATTCCTGACCCTGCTATCCATAGACAGCATGACCGATGCTGTATTTTTGCACCAATTCACTCTATTGTCAAGCAAAAAGCGATCGAGAATGCACAGAAGTGCAATTTTTTTGCTAGTTTCGCACGTCTAACTATCCGTGCTTGCAGAAATTGCGCTTCTCTCAAACCTAGTTTTAGGTCCTCAAACCCCACTGGATAGGTTCCTCGCCACTCCCGAACGAGGATTGCCCGAGACAAAAGTAACCAAAAACGGCACAACTTATGAAATTCAGTTTTGCAGTCAAAAGTGGCAAAACACAATATGGAATCATCGGGTTCTGCTACTTGTCCCCAAGGGCGCGGAAAAGGTCCGAACGGCAATCCTCTATATAACTGGCGACGGTCCATTCAAAGGCGATTATCTCGACCTCAATTTATTGTCAACTGCGACCGGAATGCCCGTCGCAATGCTCTTCAATATTCCCAATCAACCCCTTTGGGATATGAAAGAAGACGACCTCATTGCTCACACATTTGGAAAGTACTTAGAAACAAAAGATGACACTTGGCCACTGCTGTTCCCAATGACCAAGTCGGCCATCGTTTCCATGAATGTCGTCCAGAAGGTTGCCAAACAAAATGGCATGCAGTTCGACAAATTTGTGGTTACTGGCGCCAGCAAGCGAGGTTGGACGACGTGGCTCACCGCCGCATCAGGTGATCGCCGGGTCGCGGGAATTGCCCCGATGGTCTTCCCGAATCTCAAATTTGACTCCCAAATGACCAAGCAAATGGCTGACTGGGGCAAATACAGCGACCA
>JANPAV010000299.1:0-2250 GCA_031430115.1 Armatimonadota bacterium
TCAACACCCATGCGCGTGCTTGGGAAACGAGCATTAGTCGAACTGCTCTTGCGGGTGACATTTTCGCCGAGAGCGAACTTGATCATGCGTGGAGCGTCACCGATTTTGGCTTCCTCGTTGGGTCGGCCATATTTGTATTTGATGACGACGCTTTGTCCACCGACTGCGTTTGCGCTTCCGTGCAAGATGAGAGCGGAGGTGTGTCCGCTAGCGAGGGCTTGCCAGGCTGAAAGGGAAGAGAGGTTGAGGAGATCGCCCATCCGCGTTTCTGCCGAAATGCTTTCTGCACCTTCGTTGGTGCCATCAGCAGCTCGGTGAGAGTGTCCGTCAACGATTCCTGGGGCGATAACTTTGCCTTTCGCGTCGATCGTAACTGTTCCCGATGGAGCGATTAATCCGCGACCGATTTGAGCAATTTTTCCTCGTTGAACAAGGATGTCGGTGTCTTCGAGCGTGCCATTGGTTGCGGTGAGAATTCGAGCTGATTTGATGAGACAATTGCCGTTGGTGACGGTTTTTGGCTTTCGGTTTGATTCGAGTTCAAAGGGGAATTGTGCGTTGGCGACGGACGCCATGCAGACCATGGTGAAGGCAAGAATTCTCATTTCTTCACCTCCTTGGCTGGCTCTAGCACTGCTTTTCCGGTAATCCACACTCGCTCCACTTTGCTGTCCTTATGGGCGAAGTCTCCGGACATGAGGACGAGGTTTGCTTGTTTGCCCATTTCGATAGTTCCTAATTGATCTTTGAGGCCGAGAATCTCGGCGGCATTAACGGTCATTGCCTTTAATGCAGAATCTTTGTCAAATCCGAATTTTATAAGACTCCGAACGTTGTCGAGGAATGCTCCGGGAGTCGAGCCAGAGCTGAATGCGAATCGGACTCCAGATTTTGCCATGGTTGCGGCACCATTCATTTGTTCTTCCCATTTGTCATGGCGTTCTTTCTTATATTCGATTGGTGTTTGGTCGGCTGGAGCGACAGTGGCTTTGTCGGCTTCGACCGATGGCTCAATAAGGCTATCGACAGAGTAGAGAACAGAAACTTTGGTT
The DNA here is from genome assembly GCA_031430115.1 of Armatimonadota bacterium. GTDB lineage: Bacteria > Armatimonadota > Fimbriimonadia > Fimbriimonadales > Fimbriimonadaceae > Fimbriimonas. Next base: position 1,053 of record JANPAV010000299.1, read on the forward strand.
GAAGTGAGTTGCGATGTCATCTTGTAGGCGTCGCGTCCACCGGCGATGATAACGGGGAAACCGAACTCGGCCCCAATCATCATCGATCGTTCAAGTTCCCGATCAAGGCTGGCTTCGAAGATTCCAGGTCGCCTTCCGGTGACCAGAGGGTTTAGGTCTTCGAGTGACTTCATCCAGAATGGCTTGGTTGTTTCTTTGGTCAAAACGACGCCATCGGCGAGTGATTTTGCATCGGCGAGAACTTGCCTCATGAGAGCCAGGACACCAAGAATGTTAGAGGGATATCCGTCACCGGAGCCGTTGCGAAATCCTAGTCCGAATCCAAATTGGCTATTGAGGACTCTGTCTTTGTTAGTCGAAGGAAGGAGGTTTACTACGGCGCAACTTCCGCGAACGCATCCTTTGCTTGGTGCGAGGAGGGCGGTCGTTATTCCGTTTTCGTAGGATCCAGAGTCTTTCTCAAAATCGAGGTTCTCGGCGGCGCCAAAGTCGGAGTAAATTCCTTTTCGGTTGCCAATCCACATATATGGCGGGGCGGATGTATTTTGGTCAGGCTTGCCTTCCATTTTTGTGTCAGGAGCTGTCTTGGTTAAACGGGTTGAATAGGCGTCGATGAAGCCCGGATATAGGATTTTTCCTTTTGCGTCGACGACAGTCATTCCGGCAGGCACTGGGGTGGTAGTGAGAGATTCAATTTTGCCGTTTTTGACAATGACCGTTGTCCCTTCGAGGACTTGTCCGTCACCGACAACGACTTTGGCGCCAGTGATGGCGAAGTCACCGGATTGGGCGAATGCCAATTGGGTTGTGAGGAGACCCGCGAACGCGAGTAAATAAGTACGCATGATGCTAAAGGGTTTTTACCTCGAATTAGGAAAGCATAGTTCCGAGTTCGGTACGTGTACGCGCAAAATGCAAAGGAACTCGAGTAATTGTTAAGTACCACATGATGGGAAGATTCATTAGACTGGGCGAAGGGAGAGTAGTTGGGAGATGGAAGTCTGGAGTTGGGAAATCGCCTTTGTCCTCCTTCGTCAAGGCACTTCGGCGGATTTTCAAGAGGGGTCGCTCGAAGAACAGTTTCATATTAATGTGGACGAGCGACCGTGGATAGGACAGTTTTTGATGGCCCTACCCAGCCCTCGTGCCCATTGTCGCTAAGGCTCCAAAAGTCACTCGAGCTGGGCTGACATCCTTC
>JANPAV010000300.1:0-2719 GCA_031430115.1 Armatimonadota bacterium
GAGATTGCACATCTTTCGCAAAGCAACTTCCCCTTCGTTATCATGTACCCATCGCTGATCAACTTGATCAGCGGTATAGATAGCCAAAACGTACGGTCTCGATGCGTAAACGATCGAAACTTCTGATCGGCTTTGGTTGACTGCACCCGACTTGGCACAAACTTTCACATCGATCGGGCAAGACGCAATTGACATATCATCCCAGTACTGACGAGAAAGTATGCGCAGGAGCTTTTCACAAACCGCCGGACTTGCCGCCTTATAGTTATAGAGCAACTCATAAAAACGAGCTTGCTCTCGAGGAGTCGTCATTCCCCAGCCAAATTTTGTTCGCCATGCGGTTTCCTGATCGTCACGATCGTCTCGGTGTCCAAGAATCTTGGTGTTGAGGAGGCCGAGTCTTGACATCCGTGCATTGACGTTCTTGCTGCCAATGAAGTCTTGCATTGTCATGGTGGCGGTATTGTCGCTCACGCCTATCATCAGATTAACGTAGCCATCAATATCCAGGCTCGTTCCATCCTTCATTTGGTAGGTCCACATGCTGGCCTGCCGCTTCTCCGTGGGTAACAAGGGATACTTGTCCGTCATTTTATGCTTGCCTTCGTCAACCTGGGCCAGAGCTTCGAATGCTACGCTGGTTTTGATCGTTGACGCGGTCGGAAAAATCTCTTCGCCACGGAATGAAATGCGCTTTCCGGACTTTAGATCCACCACGCAATAGCCAAGGCGACCATGAAATGGCTTCGCAATTGCAGTCAGAGTCTGTTCCAATTTGGCTAAGTTTGGAGTCGCAGCCAATGTAAGGGCAAGCGTGGCAATCATTGTTCAATATTACTCCGTTATTCGCTCCAACTCCATCTGACTGGAAAAAGTACAATTGAGTTACATTGAACGAATGGCCGAAGCTTCAAATGTTCTCCGCTCCAGCAGTATCTGCTTGGTCGTACGCCGAGCAATTTAGGCTTTTGGTCAATTGCGGCGATGGGGTTGCAACACACATTGAAACGTGGCGAAGCAGTATGGGTACGATTGCCTTAAACAGTGATTGCTCGGACCACATCGGGGGGCTACTCCACTTTCTGAATATGTTTGACAGAGGCAACCAGCTTTACTTTAATAGCAACTTTATGCCGACCGTCTTGTTTCCTTATCAAAGTAAATTGGTGTCCGATATGCAAGAGCTACTTGAGAAACTCTTCCCCCACAAGGCAGGTTCCATCAAATGGATTCCTGCAAAGCCTGGAGGTTCATACAGGCTCTATCATGAATTCTTCTTTGAGTTCTTTGAAACCGACTATTTGGACCCCAATGGCTTAGTTCAGGCGATCGGATACAAGGTTATCCGCCCAAAAAAGAAGACGAGGACAGAATATGTCGGCAGAGACCTAAATATTTCAAATCTGGCTCGAAATATTGGTGATGACCTTGTGTTTAAGAAGAATCGGAACCTAGAACTTGCATTTTGTAGGGCTGGCATTCCTAAAAACCCTGAAGACATTTCAGGAGTCAATTGCCTGGTTTTGGAATGTACAGACGTTCAGGATGACAGCAGTCACGGATTCAATAATCACCAAAACCTCGCCAAAATACATAAATTTGTCTGCGAAACCAAGCCGAAAAGGCTCGTAATCAGTCACTTTTACACAGCCAGTTCACCTTGGTATATTCAGAGCCACGTGGACGCCTTAGAATGGCCTTGTCCGGTTGAAGTGGTGATGCGGGGTCAAGTTCTTCGCTTGCCAAAAAAGGAATTTTAGTTTGCTATTCTTTTAGAATTTGACGCAGCCCACCAAAGTCGCCGTTGCTGAAGGTAACTAATAGATCTCCGGGCTGGACGACGCCTTCTAACCAATCCTTGATGTAGCGCCCCCAATCAGGCTCTTTCCCTTGCTCAAGTGAAAGCACGAAATTGGGGTCCGGCAAGGCATCAGCAAGTTCAGAAAGATTTAATCGTTCGGTTTCCGAATATCTCCAGGGTCGATCGAGGGCACCAATTGCCACTGCACCAGCACGCGAGAAGCAATCGGCAAGCTCTTTCTGATAGAAATTTCTCGTGGTGGTGTTCGATCTTGGCTCAAAGCAAGCTATCAATTTTCTGTTCGGATACCGATCAATAATTGCATCAATTGTTTGTCTTATTGCGGTCGGATGATGGCCAAAATCGTCAATAACTAAGGCTCCTCGCCAACTTCCCTTCTCTTGCATTCTCCGTTTTGGAGATATGTAAGATGACGTCCCTGCTTGAATTTGTTTCAACGACATTCCGAGTCGATGGCCACAGACGATGGCGACCAGCATATTCAAAGCGTTAAAGCTTCCCGTTACCGGGCTATGAAATTCACCGATCGACGTCCCTTCACGCAAAACCGTAAAGGATGAACCATCTTCCCCCGCAACAAAATCGACGATTCGCCAGAAACATCCTTCGCCAAACCCAAAAGTCTCAACCGGTGAACAGGCATCTTTCAGAACTTCCAGGACAACCGGGTCGTCGCCGTTAGCGAGGACGACTCCATTACGAGGAACGAGCCTAATAAAGAGCCTGAACGACTTCTTGATCTGCTCAAGATCATCGAAGATATCGGCGTGGTCAAATTCAATGTTGTTGACAACCGCGATATCTGGTTTGTAGTGGAGAAATTTAGACCGCTTATCAAAGTACGCCGAATCATACTCATCTCCTTCACTGATGAAAACCGAACCGCTTGCTGGTCGA
>JANPAV010000301.1:0-4060 GCA_031430115.1 Armatimonadota bacterium
AGCCATGCCTAAGAAAGTAACAGGAAACATCAAACTTAACATCCCCGCGGGTAAAGGAACCCCTTCGCCACCAGTTGGTCCAGCTTTAGGTCAAGCAGGAATCAACATGATGGAATTTCTCAAGAAGTACAACGAAATGACAGCTCCACAAATGGGCTTCGTACTTCCTGTCGAAATCACCGTCTACGAAGATCGATCTTACTCTTTCGTTGTCAAGCAGCCACTTGCTACCGATCTTATCAAGCGAGCAGCAGGAATCACGACCGGCGCAGCAAACCCTAAGATGGACAAGGCTGGCGTATTGACCAAAGACAAGCTCCGAGAAGTCGCCAAACTCAAAATGGCTGACCTCAACACCGATGACGAAGAAATGGCAATGAGAATTATTGCTGGCTCCGCTCGATCAATGGGTGTTCGAATCGAAGATTAATAGCATATAATATAATGCTCAAGGAAGAGACCAGGACAAAAGTTGTCCTGGTCTCTTTTGGTTTTTAAGAAAACAAGCCGATAAGTATTTTAAGAGAGAATCAATGATTGCCAAATCAATTGTCCTGGGAACACTATTCCTGATCGCACATTCAGCGATGGGGCAAACGATACCGCCAAACAATCAAGAAATCCAAGTCGGGCAATCCATCGCGGATATCTTTCGATCAGCGTCAGGCGCAGAAGTTTCCTTGGTAGCTTCAGGTTTTCTGAGTCCAACCAAAGATACGAAAAATCTTGCCGATACTTTTCAGTTTCCTAGCGATGAACTTTGGTTAGTCTCGCTGACCGGAAAGCAGCTCATGGATGCATTTGATCGAAGCCTTGCGTTCTTTCCTGAGCCATGTCCGGACATGCTTTACTTCAGCGGTGCCGAAGTCACATTTCAATCTGGAAGGGCGATCAAAACGAAAGTCGTTGGTGCCACTGTCGCGGGATCGATGATTGATCCAACCAAGACCTACAAAGTGTCCATGCCGGCTAGCCTTGCTCGCGGTGGACTAAGCTATTTTGCGGTTTGGAACTTCCAAAAGCCTGAAAAAGTGATTTCCCCGGCAATAGAGAAACTTCTGACTGGTAAAAGCGTCCAAACTTCTACAGTACGATGGCTTTCACGACAATCGCTTTAGCTTTACTTTTTGCTCAGCAAGAGCCCAAGGTTCTTCAATATAACTTTGACCAAAGTGTCGCGTGGACCTGGTTAACCAAGCAGTGCGATCTGGGCCCCCGGGTACCCAACACCCCCGGACACTTAAAGTGTCGAGACATGATTTATGATGAGGTTAAGAAGCAATGCGAGACCGCCGAGCTTCAGCCTTTCTCCCATATTTGGAGCGCGGACAATTCGCGGCGAAACATGTTCAACATTATTGGTTACCAAAATTGGGAAAACGCGACGACTCGCGTTGTCCTCTTAACCCACTGGGATACCCGTCCAACTGCCAATGAGGAACCAAAAGAGGAAGACCAGAAGAAACCAATTATAGGTGCCAATGATGGAGCTTCTGGCACCGCGGTACTGCTTGAACTCATGCGTCACACCAAGAGTGTGCCAAAGTCTCTCGGTATTTGTTACCTCTTTGTTGACGGCGAAGACCTTGGACCTGGCCTTGATGAAATGTTTCTGGGAGCGACCTACTTTGCCAAGCACCAGCCTGCAAAAAAGCCGGATTACGGAATTCTTCTTGATATGGTCGGTGATGCCGATTTAGAGATTCCGGTCGAGCCAAATAGCATGCGATTGGCCGAAAAACTTACTCGCGCTATATTCAAACATGCTAAGTCAATTGGCATGGACAAGACTTTTCCGCTGAAGTATGGTCCCGAAATTCTGGATGATCACCTTGTCATGAACGAATACGGAATCCCGACGGTGGACTTAATCGACTTTTCGTATGAGCCATGGCACACCCTTCGAGATACGCCGGACAAATGCAGCGCGGCTTCTTTAGGCAAAGTTGGGAAGTTTATGCAAAGTTGGCTATTCCAGCCTGTGCCTTGGAAATAGTATTAGTCAGCAGCTGGATTACTTCCGTGTCGCGCGATAGGTTCTTGACTAGTTTCTCGTTTACGGTGGTCAGCTCGCTGTAAACTGAATAGATGGCAATTGCGGTCTACGTTCACACTCCTTTTTGCCCAAGCAAGTGTGGATATTGCGACTTCAACAGTTACGCAATGACCGGGGATATTGTTGAGCGAACGGTTTCGGCAACAGTATCGGAGATTCTGCGTTCGCCATTACGAGGTACTCCCGCAAAGACGATCTTTTTTGGCGGCGGGACTCCGACATATTTGTCGTCCGATCAACTCATTCGAATATTGGATGCAGTTACCGAAGTCCACCCGCCCATTGACGGGTGTGAGATTACTAGCGAAGCAAATCCTGGAACCGTTGATGCCCAAAAATTTGGCAACATGTTTGGTGCGGGATTCAATCGAATTTCGCTGGGGGCACAGAGTTTTCTTGACGAAGACCTTATCCGTCTCGACCGAATCCATAAAGCCAGCGAGATTGAGCGTGCAGTCGGTGCCGCTCGAGAAGCGGGATTCACTTCCCTAAACCTTGATTTGATGTTCGCTCTGCCTTCGCAAAGCCGAGTTGCTTGGACGAAGAATCTTGAAAAGGCTTTGTCACTGCAGCCTGAGCACTTGAGCTTGTACTGCTTGACCATTGAGCCTAATACGGCGTTTTACAAGAAGAATCTGCGGGGTGAGCTTGATCTACCCGAGGACGATATTCAGCGGGAAATGTATGACGAATGCTTGGAGCGAACCGCCGAGATTGGACTCTTTCAATATGAAATTTCGAACTTTGCTAAGCCTGGTTTGGAATGTAAGCATAACCTGTGTTACTGGTACGGTGAAGACTACGCAGGCTACGGCCCGGGAGCCGTTGGTTGTGTGACGATTGATGGAGTTTCAACTCGATATACGAACCTGAAGCACCCAGATGGGTATTGCAACGCGGTGGAGGCGGGGACCGCCATTCCGTTTGAATCGGAGGTTTTATCGGCTTCGACTAGGAATATAGAGCGGATTATGCTGGGTCTTCGTTTGAATGAGGGGATTCCACGCGGGATTGCGGACGATAGTAAGATTCCGGCGTTAGTGGATCGAGGTTGGGTTTCGGCAGACGGTGAGCGATTGAAGCTGACGTCCGAGGGACGGCACTTTTGTAGCGAAGTGGCGTTGGAGTTGATTTGAACCGAGCTGCTAGCTATGAGCACTAATTAAGTTCAGCGAGATAAATCTCGCAGGACAAAGCGCCGATAAATCGCCGCACTCCACATAAGACGGTACCCTTATTCCTATGAATCTCCGAATGTGGACTTACGATATTGCTCGGGAGCAGTGCCCTACTCACGAGTACCTCCACAAGCTTTGTAAGATGACGGTTGAAAGTGGTTACAATGCCATCGGGCTATATCTTGAGCATCGTTTTGCCTATCCTAGTGCGCCATGGGTTGCAGGTAAGGATGCCCTCACTCCCGACATTATTGTTGCTCTCCAAGAGGAGTTCCCTTCCCTCGAAATCATTCCTTTCATCAACCTGCTCGGGCACTTTGAAGGTTTTATATACTCCGATCAAGGAGCAAAGTTTGCCCAGGACCAATTCAAGGGAATGCAGGCAGATCCAGCGCATCCTGAGTTTCAAGAACTGTGCCGAAAGTTGATCGATGACACTGTCGCCATTTTCAAAAGTGACCTGATTCATATTGGGGGAGATGAAACACAGCAGTTGGGCAAAACTGACGAGGAGCGATCTAAGGTTTACGGTGAACATTTTGGTCCCTTGGCTCAATATGTTGTCGATAAAGGTCGGACTCCGGGAGTCTGGGGTGATATGTACTTTGAGCATCCCGAAGCGATGGATACGATGCCAAAGGAGACCATCATCTTTGACTGGCAATACTTTAAGTCACCGGAGCACACGTCTCGCCTATTTCGAGATAAGGGTTTCCGAACGGTCTTCTGTCCGACGATTTTTACCTACAACTCGATCTGGTGCCACTTACCGCAGAGCGAACTCAATGTTCGCGAGCACGCGGAGGCGGCGGCTCGGTTAGGCGTG
>JANPAV010000302.1:0-5434 GCA_031430115.1 Armatimonadota bacterium
ACATTCGGCTCAATTGTGCAGAATGGGAAGTTAGCTGCTTGTGCTTGCGCATTCGCGACAACAGCGTTAAATAGCGTAGATTTACCTACGTTTGGCAGACCAACATTACCGGCTCTTAGCATGGGGAACGGCTAGTTTACCGCTTATTAGGACAAGCAAGCGGCTAGCCAATTTTTGGGAGTGCTAACGCCTGCGTTAGCTTTCGAACTAGAGGAACAAAGTTCCCAGGAGCCTGGTTTGCTGCATTTAATTTTCTTGGTGAGCTCTAGGAGTTGCTCGACCGAATTCTTGGCCCGGGCTGGTGCGGCTGAGTACTTTGACCATAGACCGGGAGGTCTTCGAGTCCATAGAAATCCTGAAGCTCATGGCAAACCTGATGGACTGAGAAACTGCTTGGTGCCATCGAAGTAACTCGGACAAAGTGACTTAATTCAAATAGATCGTGCGATTAGACTCATTCTGAGCAGCGGATTGCCCTCCAACAAAGAACTGCTGGATGCCCTTCGCTCGCACTACCTTTGGTCGAAACCAGGGAAATGGGTGGACCTTGACAATGAAGCGCTCATGATCAGCATGAATTAATGTCTTATTGAAGACCATCGTCAAACCAAAAATAGTTGAAGCAAGAAACACCAAGAACCCCATAACGATAAGGGAAACAATGTTTCCTTGATCTCTTGGGTCTCCGTAAGTACCGGGCAACGTGGCCGTGTATCCGAAAATGACCCAAAGCACAATTCCAAAAATGGGATAAATGTAGCCGCCTTTCGATCCCCAATTCCATTCAATCTTTAACGTTTTTTCGTGACGCTCAACTCGGACCTTCGGGTCCTTGGGATATAACATCACAATATTGTACGTATTGCGTAGCCTACGGGTTGCCGCCCAACCCTTAACGACCAAAATCGCTTATTGAAAATCAACGAGCCAAAACGTCTGATCGGTTTCCTTCTTAAACAGCACAAACCGCTCATTCGAACTATGAGCGATCCAAGAGTAAGGACCAAGATGTTTGACCGTTTTGCGAACATCAGAAAAGATATCTAGCCCATACCCCGGGATTGACGAACCAATTCGAGAAGCTTGAAGCATCTTTCCACGCCAATAATGTGGTCCAATCCTCTCGGGGACATTGAATATTTCAGATTTCGAACGAGTCCGAATGTTGTATTCATAGAACCGTGGTTTCTCAGATCGCACAATCACCCGTCCATGAACGGGATCGTAGTCCGTAGCATAGGTAGACCCCGTCCACTTTATAGCAAGCTTCGTCGATTTTTCTGTGGCTCTATTAGCACCCTTCGCAATTGTCCAGATGTTGAGAGTAGTTCCCGATTTTGGCGTTTTGGAAAACACATGGTATTGGAAGCCGCCATTTGGCAAAAAGCGACCCCAAAACCCTGAAATTGCAGAATTCGAAAATGCATCTACTCTTGAGAATTCGACTTGGCGGTTTGGTGGCAGTTTCCGCGATTTTGTATCAATGTCTGCAACGACAACTTCGTGAGTAGACGTACCCTTGTTTCTCCTATAGCCTCCCAAACCAAGCCAATGGTCTGGATCCTTAATATCTTCAAGTGTCGCATCTCGCAGTTCTTCACTAAATGGCATATGCCCCCATTGGCTCATGGTGCCAATAATCCAACCTTTGTATTTTGATGTTTTGCAAATCCGCATTCGTTCCTCCCACATTAATTTGCCGTTAATCAAGCTAATGATTGGGGTCCTAACAAGGCTAGGTGCAAACATTATTGATCCATCTTGAGAAATTTTGTTTCCCAGAAAAATGCCAGACCGAAGTTCGAATTTGATTTCCCGTGCCGTCTTGGCTCCCAAAGGCGCGAGGTCGGTGACGATTTGATTCTTCCCCGATAACTGGTCTTGTAGTGCAATGAATAAAATACCTAACATTCTTGGTCTCTCCTATGATATACCGTTCGAAAAAAAGCCACCAGATCCAAACCTGAATCTGATGGCTGAAAGCCGAAAGCCGAAAGCTAATCCCTACTTGTCTTTGGATTCCTTCAGAATCTCAAGGATTTCCGTTGGAATGTGCCATGCCCAGCACTTATCGTTTGACTTCGCATCAAAGTTCAACGGCAAACCAAGCATGTCGCGAAGGCTTTGCTGCGGAGGAACTCCACCCGCCTTTGCAAAGCTATCGGTCAAGATCTTTTCAAGATCAATCTTCGTTTCCATCAAGTGAGACTTAGTGACTTTGTCTCCCGCCCGAGCGATAGCCGAAGGCATTTTCGCCAACACGCCTCGCAGAGCATCCTTCATCAACGGTCGGAGATCAGTTTGGCTCGCGCTTGCACCGTTAACTCGACCATCTACCATCTTAAGGAAGTTGCGATGAAGATTTCGCTCAAATACCATGGTCGAAACCTTCGACTGATTCATTTCCATGAATACCGCATTGACGACATCATTCACCAACATCGAAACCGTATAAGCCTTGCCTGGATATTGAACCTCAAAGTCGGCTAAGTTCTTCACTTTCCGATCGGACAACAAGCCACGTAGAACGATTGACTGAACCCCAGACATCGAATCCGAATAACCCGTTGGCTGAATCTTGCTCATGACTGCCTGACTCAAAAGTGGCATCGGAGGTCGAACGCCTTTCATCATCAGGAGGTTTACTGCCTTCGCTTGCTGAGCAGCAGAAACAGGAGTGAAAATCGCACCTGGGCCCCGACCGACATGGTTATCGGTCTCAATTACACCACCAACTAATTGTTGAACGTGCATGAGTTCAGTAATGTACTGATTCATCAGGTTCCCATAGACTTCGGTGGTTCGCTCGTAAGACTTGCCGTACTTGGAAGTTGCCGGTAGAAGAATCTCCTTAGCAATTTTTTCCAAGTTCATAATCCCTAGTCGAGTTCCCTCAACTGGGTCATTTCCGATGATTTCAGACTGCATCTGAGGATCGGTACCTGAATACTTATAGTTCCCAAATCTGAGCCAAGGATTGCTAACCTGCTTACCCAAAAGAGCATCAAGCGTTGGCATTTCTTGGTCAGGAGTAGCTGCTGTAATTGGCTTGTAGCCATATTCAATGGCAAACTTATCGTAAGGACCAACCATGCCAATTCGATTACGAACGCCGTCACCAGGCTGAGTGATGTAGTTGTATCGGCTATAGCTCATGATCGAGCTTGCGACGCCGTACTTATCGGTGAACTCCGGATTTCGAAGCTGCGCAACCGAGTAAGCCGCACTTGCCTTAAAGTTATGCTCCAGACCCAACGTATGCCCTACTTCATGGGCAACGACATACTTTATGAGTTTGCCCATCAATTCGTCTGGAATAGGTAACCGTCCGACTGCAGGATCAGTTGCCGCACATTGAGCAAAATACCACTGCTCGACAAGGTCAACAACATTGTTCCAAATGATAACATGGGCGTTAATAGTCTCACCACTACGTGGATCCTGGATGGATGGTCCCATAGCATTGGCCACTTCGCTTGGCGCCCAACGAATAACGCTGTATCTGGCGTCTTCTGCGTCCCAATCTGGATCTTCTTCCTTAGTTGGAGCCAGTTTGCCAATGATCGCATTTTTAAAGCCCGCTTGCTCGAACGCTGGCTGCCAGTCTTCAATAGATTGACGAACTATTTCCTTCCACTTGTCGGGCACTTCTCGAGCAACATAATATACGATCGGCTTAACTGGCTCACTGAGTGCCGCATTAGGGTCCTTCTTCTCAAGTCGATAACGTTGGATATATTCGACGTCCATCGCTCTTCGTTCTTCAGTTCCAAAGACGGTATATCCAGTCGTAAAGTAACCTATTCGACTGTCTTTAAGACGTCCCATCATGGGTACGTCTGGAAGTTGGACCAGGCTATAGTGAACGGTTGTCGTTGCCCGACTCGATGCAAAACTGGAAGCTCCACCACCGGCAAACGGATTTCCGCCTCCTGCCCCTTTCGCCATCATAAACGTCATCATCGTGCGGACTTCAATGTTCCTTGGAAAAGCTTTCACTTTTTCAATACTTGTCTTGCTCGAATCAACTCCCATTGCACCCGGTATTGCGCTTCGAACGCTGAAGTCTTGAGGATCGGAATTGTAAAACGAAGTCATGTCGATTACAACACTCTTATCAGGCGCCTCGGCATAAATGTCGTACGTCATGATGATCGGTTCAATTGAATTCATCTCGACGCCGTACTTAACGCTCTTGTCGTCACCGGTTGATCTCGTTGAAACGTCAAGATCTTTAACCTGAATCTTCTTATCCTTTCGAACAAACTTGATTGTTTTCGTGCCAGCAGGCGTTCCCGGGAATCCCAAAGCCTTTGGAAGTTCGGCAATCTCGGCTTGCCAAAGGAAAACTTTTCCGTACTTGCTTTCGGGAATTTCAAAATAGACCCTATCTTCGATGCGGTGAACTTTGAAAACTCCATCCTGAGTCTTAATCAGAGGATTTTTCATCATCTCCTCGTATTTCTTTTGCTCAGCCGTACGCTTGTCTTCAACTTTCGGTGGCTCTTGCTTTGTCGCGGCGGGTGGTGCCGCAGGAGGTGGTGTTCCTTGTGCGTTGACGGTTGAAACCGCGAACACGAGAGAAAGGGCGATTAAGATTGCTCGTTTCATGATTCGTTAAACTTCAACTTTACGCTTTTTGATCTTAAAAAGGTTTCCAGGGAGCCGAAGAATTTTCGAAGGTTTTTTCCAAGTCATAATGTTGCTTGGGTTCATGAATCAAGAAATTCGCATTGGGATGCTAGGATTTGGGACGGTAGGCACGGGCACCTACCGAATGTTGCTGGACAATCGGGAAGCTATCTGCCGAAAAATTGGGCGTCCAATTCAGATCGCCCGGATCGGCATTCGCGATCCGGAAAAGGAACGCGCACTTGATAAGGCTCGATTCACAACCGACTTGGCAAGCATCGTTTGTGACCCAAGTATTGATGTTGTTGTTGAACTTATCGGTGGGGTTGACCCGGCAGCCGAACTTGTTGAAGCTGCTCTGATGAATGGCAAACACGTCGTTACCGCAAACAAAGAACTCATTGCCAAGCATGGATCGCGTCTGGTTCACTTAGCCAAATCGAAAGGATTGGACCTCCATTACGAAGCTGCGGTAGGAGGAGGAATACCCCTCGTTCAGCCTCTCAAGCACCAACTGGCAGGCAACGATGTCATCCGAATGATGGGAATCCTCAACGGAACTTCAAACTATATCCTAACCAAAATGGAAGAGGAAGGTGCAGACTTTACTGATGCACTTGCCGAGGCCCAAGCGGCAGGTTACGCCGAAGCCGACCCAACCAACGATATCGAAGGAATCGACACTTCTTACAAGATTTCAATCCTCGCTTCTATCGCGTTTGGAAAGCAGGTTCCAGTCGAGTCAATTTACCGAGAAGGCATTTCGAAGCTCGGAATCACGGACATTGAATATGCTCGCTCC
>JANPAV010000303.1:0-13694 GCA_031430115.1 Armatimonadota bacterium
CTTTACAGACGGGCGAATTAGGAAAAACAGATCATGAAAGTAAGAGCAAGTGTAAAAAAGATCTGCGACAAATGCAAGATCATTAAGCGCAACGGTGTTGTGCGGGTGATTTGCAGTGTCCCAAAGCATAAGCAACGACAAGGTTAATAGAATTTATGGCACGTATTGCAGGTATCGATCTTCCAAGAGAAAAAATGGTTCAGTATGCACTTCCAGTGTTGTACGGAATCGGGAAGCACAACGTCATTGATTTGCTTGAAAAAGCAAAGATTGACCCGCGAACGAAAATCAAGGATCTAGACGAAAACGAAATTCAAAGAATTCGTGAAGTCTTAGATGCTGATTATCAAGTAGAGGGTGACCTGCGACGGGAAGTCCAAACGAACATCCGTCGCTTGATGGAAATTCGATGTTTCCGTGGAATCCGCCACTCACGTGGCCTCCCAACGCGAGGTCAACGAACTCGAAGCAACGCACGAACTCGAAAGGGTAAAGCGAAGACCGTTGCCGGAAAGAAGAAGGCGAAGAAGTAGATTTGATGGCTCCGGCATTGCGCCGGAGCAAAGGCACCCATGGCAAGAAAAACCAATACGAAAGGAAAGCAGAAAGAGAAGAAAAACATCGCAATCGGTGTGGCGCACGTTCACGCGTCCTTCAACAACACAATTGTTACGATCACCGATGCGAATGGCAATACGATTAGCTGGGCTAGCGCCGGCAACGTAAACTTTAAGGGAAGCCGAAAGGGGACCCCGTTCGCAGCTCAGGTAGCCGCCGATAAGGCGTCGAGGCTAGCTCAAGAGCACGGCTTAAAGCAGATTTCAATTCAGATTCGTGGACCAGGATCAGGTCGAGAAACCGCAATGAGAGCACTTGCTGCTAGCGGTCTCGAAATCACCCACGTCGTTGATGTCACCCCGCTTCCGCACAACGGATGCCGACCACCAAAGCGACGACGAGTCTAATTTAGGAGAAACGAACCCAGAATGCCCGCAATTTCAACCCTCCAAGTCACCAACGAATACGGAAAGTTTGTTCTAGAACCACTCGAAAGAGGCTACGGTCAAACAATCGGTAATGCAATTCGTCGTGTACTCCTCAGCTCCATTCAAGGTGCTGCTGTTAGTGCAATTCGAATCGACAAAGTGTTCCATGAGTTCGCTCCAATTCCAGGAGTGAAGGAAGACACTACTCAACTTATCCTTAACCTGAAAGACGTTGCTGTAAAGGTAGTCAGCGACGAGCCGATCGACGAAGTTGTCTTGAAGCTCGAAGCTAACGGCCCTGGCATCGTTACCGGAGCAGATATCGTCTGCCCTGAAGGGGTTGAAGTAGTTAACCCTGAATGCTACATCGCTACGATCAGCGATCCAAAGGCGACTTTGAGCATGGAGCTGTTTGTGAACTGGGGAGTTGGTTATCTTCTTCCTGACAAGCAAGAGCGATACAAGGGTGTTATTGGGCTTTTGCCAGTTGGTGCGCAATTTACACCAATCCGAAAGGTCAACTATTTGGTCGAAGCTACTCGTGTAGGAACACGAACTGACTACGAAAGACTGGTAATTGAAATTGAGACCAGCGGTGCAATCGCTCCAAACGATGCGCTTTCACAGTCTGCTCACATTCTTGACAAGTACTTCCGAATATTCTTCGATCTCGGTGCTGCCGGATTCCAAGCTGAAATTGGAACCGAAGAGCAAAGCACAGACGAGATCCTCAAGAACGTTCCAGATGTGAAGATCGAAGAACTCGACTTCTCACAGAGAACATTCAACTGTCTTCGACGTGCAGGAATTCTCAACCTGCGTGCTCTCGCTCTCGTCAGCGAAGCAGACCTTACAGCGATCCGCGGCTTCGGCAAGAAATCGTTGCTTGAGGTTCGTGACAAGCTTCAAGAGCACGGCCTTGAATTGAAACCATCGAAGGGTGGCTACCGTTCAATCGACCTTCTCGATGATGACGACGACGACTTTTAAGGAAATATAGATGCGACATAAAGTAGACCACCGTAAACTTGGCCTGCCGTCCGATCAGCGGATGCACCTCCTGACGAATTTATCTCGTCAGTTCATACGACATGGGTACGTCCGAACAACTTTCGGGCGAGCTAAGGAACTTCAACGAATGGTTGAGAAGCTCATTACCCTGACCAAACTCGAGGATGGCCTTGAAGGACGACGACGAGCTCGAAAGATTCTCGTAGGTCACAGCTCAAGCAACCTCGTAAGTGGCAAGGCAACTGCCGGAAAGACTGCATTGGAAACGACACAAATCAAAATCCAATTCAACAAACTTTCAGGCGAAGACCTCGTCCAGCACTTGTTCGATAACATCGGTCCACGGTTCAAAGACCGCAACGGTGGATATACCCGTCTCATTAAGACTGGTAACCGCCGAGGCGACGCCGCGCAAACCGCAGTTCTCGAACTCGTTTAAGATTTATCCCACCGAAAGGTGGGATTTTTTGTGATGCGAATAAAACTTACCGTTGCCTACGATGGAACGGATTTTAGGGG
Organism: Armatimonadota bacterium; assembly: GCA_031430115.1. Taxonomy (GTDB): domain Bacteria; phylum Armatimonadota; class Fimbriimonadia; order Fimbriimonadales; family Fimbriimonadaceae; genus Fimbriimonas. Next base: position 2,517 of record JANPAV010000303.1, read on the forward strand.
TTGGGCGCAACACAAAGGACAGAGATCTGTCCAATGCACATTGAAAGAAGCTGTTCGCCGTGTCTCGGGCGAAGAAATTGAGATCACCGGAGCGAGTAGAACCGACGGAGGAGCGCATGCAAGAGGGCAAGTTTGCCATTTTGACTGCAACGTAAATGTCCCCGTCACGCAATGGGTTTACGCACTGAACCGAGTCCTTCCCTCTGACCTTGCGGTCATGAAGGCTCAACAAGTCGCGGATAACTTCAATGCAAGGTTTTCTGCCGTTGACCGCTTTTATCGATACCGAATACTCACTGGTCGTAGAGACCCAATGAGAGAACGGTTCGCTCACCATTGGGGGAACGAACTAAATTTGGAATTGATGCAGCAGGCAGCAACGGCACTCACCGGTGAGCATGATTTTGGAGCCTATACCGAGGAATTGGAGTATTCGGTAGTCAACACCGTTCGGGAGTTATTCCGAGTCGATGTTAGGCAAGTTCGAGATGAGGTGTGGGTGGACGTAGTTGGTACTGCCTTTCTTCGCGGAATGATGCGAAGAATGTCAGGCGCGATTCTAGAAGTAGGTCGTGGATACCGAGACGTCGTAGAGGTCAGTAGACTCCTCCAACCAGAGGAGCGGCTCAAGTACCAGTGGCCAGTGGTACTTCCGGCAAAGGGTCTTTGTTTAATGAAGATCCGATACGGAAGGCATCCCCGGGACAATCGAGAGTCATCGAATAGCTTTAATCAAGAAAACAATTTAGATAGGAAATAGGAAAAGAAAATGAATCGAACATTCACCAACAAAGGTGGCGAGATTGAGCGAAATTGGTACATTGTGGATGCCGCTGGCATGCCCGTGGGCCGACTCGCTGGACAAGTCGCACAGCTTCTTCGTGGTAAAAACAAACCAACTTTTGAATACAACCAAGATTGTGGAGATTTTGTAATTGTAATCAATGCGTCCCAAGCCGTATTAACCGGTAACAAGAAGGACGAACTCATTTATTGGCACTCAGGCTGGCCAGGCGGACTCAAGAACGTCGCCCGTGGTGAAATGCTTGAACTAGATCCTGCCAAATTGGTCTCGAAAGCAATCTGGGGAATGTGCCCCAAGACCAAGCTCGGCAAGGCACTCTTCAAGAAGTGCAAAGTTTATCCAGGTACTGAGCATCCACACGAAGCTCAGAATCCTCAACCTTACAACATCAAAAAGGAAGGCAAATAAAGCATGGCAGTTAAGCAAAACTACGGAACCGGGCGACGCAAGTGCGCCATCGCAAGAGTTTGGCTCAAGCCAGGCGAAGGCAACATTATCATCAACGGCAAGGACTTCCGAGCATATCTTGGTCGACCTGTTCTCGAAATCTTGGTAAAGAGCCCATTGGTTCACCTTGGTCTCGAAGCCAAGTACGATGTGGTTGCAACCACCAGGGGCGGAGGAATCTCCGGTCAAGCTGGTGCAGTCCGACTTGGTATCTCACGAGCATTGATCACCGTTGACGAAGAATTCAAGAAAGACCTTCGCGCTCAAGGTTATATGACGCGAGACTCGCGAGTTAAGGAACGTAAGAAATACGGTCGTAAGAAAGCACGACGTGGCTTCCAGTTCGTTAAGCGCTGAGAGATCACTCTCCTTCGATTCACTTTCAACGGACTCTCTGCGATGCAGAGAGTCCGTTTTTGTGTATGATGGTTACGGTTAAGGAGCATCAAGCTCAGCAATCAACAAAGCTTACAGATGCGAATAGGTGATAATTGGGTTGAGACGGAACTTGGGTCGGCAGTGGCGGTGGACTGGCTGCGACAAGTCGCGGAGAAGTATCCTGGTCTAGTCGTTCTCGTGCAAAGTCTCTTTTTCGGGCCAAAGGGGTTTCCCGCGCTGATTGATGGTAAACGTGAGGAAACGATTGATAATTGGCTTGTCCTAACATCAAATGGTGCACAGGTGTTAGTCGACGTACTTATTGACCCAGATTCTTTGATTGATTTTGTAGGGCAATGGAATCCATGCATCTTTGATTTTCTCTTGATTGATCCCGAGCGCAATGTGTTACTCGGACATATTCACTATTTTGAATCTTCCTTGACCTTCAACGCTTGCGCCCTAAGTTTTTCGGAAATGAAGGAAGGATTTATGGATCCGAAAGAAGGCGAAAAAAACTATGTAGAAACGGATTTTGCGATGCTCGTGCTTGAGCCAATCGAAACCGGTGGGTTCAAGCAATCGCTTTCGGATATCGGACTAAGAGCCGCCAATCCCCTAAAAATTGAAAGGCTTTCGAAAGTGCTAGAGTCTTCGCCTTCTGCGGTTGCCTTTACCGGTAAAGATACTGTTTCTGATATCGTTAATTTGCTTGATAGTGTCAAACCGTCTGGTGTTACAGATAGCTTTTTTCGAGGTGAGCGTATTGAAGATTTGAGTTTTATTTATTTGATTGCCGAATGCCCGCTGAACCTGGCGCACTTTTATGGTATTAAGTTTGGGTCTCTCATTTTGTTCGATTCGGATTGGAAGATTGTCCTCTGGATAAGCAAGGATAGGTTCACCGGTGAGTGGGCTACTTATCGAGGGTTTGTTGAATCGACGAATTGTTGACTGCGTTTGCCGGCCCAAAAATGTTTGGGACATGAAGTTCAAGTGATCAGGTACGGCTCCAAATACCCAGCAATTTTGACGGGTACCCCAATGGCAAGACACGGGAACAACCTATATACCGTGAAGAAACGCTTTGTTCTTTGGACTTCCCTTGTTCTACTTGCTTCGATTGCCACCGCTGGATCATTTCATTTTCCGGTAGGATCTACGTGGTCCGATGCTGACAATGCAAAATCGCTAGGAATAAGTGTTCAGGAATTCAAGAAAGTCTGGCGGATGGGTAGCCAATTGAGTTCGGATATCTCCAATCATCGACCAATCCGAGAGAGTGAAGTCGAATACCTGTTTGCCACTGCAGAAAAGAACGATAAGCTTGCTGCGCATAATATTTGGAGCTTTCGACCACTAAGAGAAACCGGTTACAAGTCAAGAGTGATTGAGTTGGCGTATGAGTTGAGCCAAACTAAGGACGAGAATCAAGCATTTGCCGCTATTCAGACTCTGAAGCATTTCGGGGATCCCCGCTGGAAAGGTCTCGCTGAAGCATTTCCCTGGCAATGCAAAGAATACAGCGAGCTAATCATGGAACCAAGGCGATATTGAGGGCTGATCCCGCTTCTCGCGGGATCAAACTTTTTAAGCTTCGGCGGCCCGTTTCAGGTGCTCGCCAAACCGAGCTTTCCAGACGGCTAAATCTTCGATGAATTTATGTTGCCAAATAGTAACATCGCTTGCAAACTCTAAATGCAGGTAAACACGTGGAATGGCAAAAGGCTTCATCGCACCCGAACTCCAGGCCTATATTGAGTCGGTAACCCTGAAAGAAAACGACATTCTGAGGCGGTTGCGAGAAGAAACAGCCGGAATGCCAGAAGCTGGATATCAAATTAGCCCCGATCAGGGGCAGTTCATGGCCTTTCTTGCCAAAGCGGTCGGTGCCAAGCGTTATCTGGAGATTGGAGTCTTTACTGGCTACAGCACCTTGGTTGTGGCTCAAGCGATGGGAACTGACTGTCAAGTCGTAGCATGTGACATCAGCGAGGAATTTACTAATGTTGGCAAAAAGTACTGGCGTGAGGCGGGTTACGATGGAAATATCGACCTTAGAATTGCTCCTGCTCTCCAAACATTGGACAAACTTCGCCGAGGGAGTCGAAAAGTTCGATATTGCGTTCATCGATCCCGATAAGCCAAACATGCCAAACTACTTGGAGCGATGCTTGAAGTTGGTCCGCCAAGGTGGACTAATCCTCAGCGACAATGTACTTTGGTCAGGAAAGATCATTGACGACAACGATCAAGAAGAAAACACACTGGTTCTGCGAAAATACAATCAGGACTTGTTCAAGGATGATCGCGTTGAAGTTGTTATTTTGCCGATTGGCGATGGGATAAGCATGGCGAGGGTCAAATGAATTCACTATTACTTCTGTCACTGTTGGCTCCAAATTCGGTATCAACCAAAGATATAAGTTGGGAGATGTTCGGCAACGACGCTGGCGGCAGCCACTATTCGTCGCTAAGTCAAATCAATTCGGGCAACATCAAAAACCTTCAGGTTGCTTGGACCTATCACACCAAAGATCAGAGTGGAAATGTGCCGATTCAATGCACTCCAATCGTGGTCGAAGGGACGATGTACTTGGTCACTGCCGGGCATCGGGTGGTTGCCCTTGACCCGAAAACTGCCAAAGTCAAATGGTCGTACGATTCGAGAACCGATCTAGGAAAGTCTGGTCACGCCAAAGCAAGCCGAGGAGTGGCTTATTGGAGCGACAACAAGCCAAATGGTCAACGCAGGATCCTCTACGGGACGCCCGACGGACGCATCATTTCTCTCGATGCACGATCCGGAAACCCGGACCCAGGGTTCCGAGAAGTCGATCTCCACGCAGAGTTGGGATCCAAGTCATACATTGGGGTTTCCGCCGCACCAGTCATCTACCAAGACTTAGTCTATGTCGGAATTGCTGGCGATGAAGGCAAGGGCGCAGCTCCCGGCGACATCATGGCGTTCTCGGTTAGAACAGGGGAACGCAAGTGGACATTCCATGTCATTCCACGTCCCGGAGAGTTTGGAAATGACACCTGGCTCAATAATTCCTATAAAAACGGGAGCGCGGCAGGAGCATGGAATGGCTATGTGTTAGATCAAAAGCGAGGGATTCTGTTCGCTGCTACCGGTTCGGTTGGGCCAGACTTTAACGGTAAAAATCGTCCAGGCGACAATCTGTTTGGCGATTGCATCATCGCACTTGACGCAAAGACTGGCAAGCGAATTTGGCACTTCCAAACGGTCCACCATGACCTTTGGGATCATGATAACGCTAGCCCACCGATCCTTTGCACGGTTAAACGAAAAGGGAAGTCGATTGATGCAGTTGCTCAACTGACAAAGACTGGATTCTGTTTTGTGTTTGATCGGGTAACCGGCAAGCCGTTGTTTGATGTGCGCGAAGTGCCTGCACCACCATCTGATGTACCGGGCGAACAAGCTGCCAAGACCCAGCCCGAGCCGGTTTTGCCACCGCCTTTGACCGAGATTCTATTTACAAAAGACAGCGTAACGAACTTAACCAAGGAAGACCATGACTTTGTCATGAAGCGGATTGAGGGCTTGTCTTATGGTCAGAAATATTTACCTCCATCGGCTCAGGGAACGATGATGGCTCCCGGTTACTTTGGCGGGTCGCCTTGGTCGTGCTCGGCGTTCGATCCGCGTACTAACCACCTTTTCGTCAACACCAACAACGTGCCTGCCGTCGTGGGGAACTACGAATTCCTCAAAGATAGTAAAGGGCGACCAGGCGTCAAGCCTCCCTGGGGAAATCTGACTGCAATTGACCTGAATTCGGGTCAGTTTGCTTGGCGCAAAACGTTGGGCGAATATAAGGAACTTACTAAGGAGGGAATTCCCCAAACCGGAACCATGAATCTTGGTGGCCCGTTGGCAACCGCAGGAAACCTGGTGTTTATTGGCTCAACATGCGACCAAACCTTTCGAGCGTTCGACAGTCGAAATGGCAAGGTATTGCGCGAATTTCATCTGCCCGCATCGGCGTTTGCAGCACCAATGACTTACTCGGTCAAAGGTAAGCAATATGTCGTGATCGCGGCTAGTGGGGGCGGCTACGGAAAGACATTTGGTCAAGACCACGGTCCGGTATCGGATACGTTTGTTTGCTATTCCTTGAAATAGACTAGTCCGATTTGAACCTGAATTGTCAATTTTTAGAAAATATTATAGACATATAGTAAAACTTGATATATAATCACTTTATGGACTTTCGAAGTGATGTTGAGGCAATGGTTCTGGGTGTGCTCCAAAGCGAACCTGGCTATGGGTATGAGATCGCGAAGCGCATCCGCGAAGTAAGCGATGAAATGTTTAAGTATGGCGAGGCCCAGCTTTATCCCGCCCTTCGCAAGCTCGAGGAGGCAGGCTACGTTGTCGGTGAGTGGGTGATGCAAGAAGGCAAGCCAAACCGACGGGTGTACTCCATCACCGACGAAGGCGGTAAGTTTTTGCTGGAGCGTCAGAAGGAATTCGAGAAGTTTGTTACCAAAGTCAACGCGGTCATGAAGCTTTCGCAGGCATGGGCGGTGGTCGGTGTTTAGTCCGGTAGACCGGTTTCGTGTTGATCTGACAACCGTTGTTAGACGCTTGTCTCGCGCTCAGTCAAACGAAACTGCGATAGACGAAATGGTGAGCCACTTCGACGGACTCTTTAAGGAAGAGTGCGAGACTGAGCCAAATGAGCGGCTAGCTGAGAAGAGTGCCCGGAAGCGAATGGGAAGCCTGTATAAAATGGCATTTCAAATTGTCAATTCGCCCAATCGAGCAAAAAAAGGAATGTGGACTCAGGCTTTGATGTTCACCCTTTTTGCGACGATCATCCCCATTTTCGTGTGTTTGGTTATGGGAGTTACGTCGTTGTACTTCCGCAATGACAATCCGATCCAAAACATGATCATGGTTTCACTTTTTGGAGGTGGGCTTGTTGCCGGACTCGGAATGTCGGTCTCCAAACGGATCGCGTGGAAGCCTCTAGCTATAACTGCCATTGTCTCTATTCTTGGAACAGGTCTTATGTCAAATGCCATGTTTTATTCGGTGCCAGGGATGACAAAGGCGAAGATGACCGATCTTGTTCGTAAACAAGCTGACCTTGAGCCAAGAGTCGCAAAAATTGAAGCCAAGGTTAAAAACATCCTCAACCTAAGAGATCAATCACCCGAGGCATGGAAAAAGGAACTGAATGCTCTTCCGGCTCTCGTCCGGGAAGGAAACGTTCCATTCTATAAAGAAACTCCTGGAACCACGGGAGCCTATCTCTTCCCCTCACAAGTGAAATACGGCGGCGACTACTTGGTTCCTTATTCCATGATTCTTGGGCGAACCGAGAACCTTGCAATAGCTCAGAATGCCTGGAACAACTACCAGGCTCATTTTGAAGACCGATTTGTCGATTTTCATAGCCGAGAAGAAGCTTATAAACTCTGGCGAGATGATGCCTCAAATTACTCGATGCTGTGGATGAAGGGCTTTAGATTCAGTGGAGGCGTTTGCCTGCGACTGGGTGCAGTTTTCTCCTTGTTAGCTTTGATTGGTTACCTATTGGGTACTGCGAGAGTTTTCGGATTCGACTGGTTGCGTTTGTCGAGAGGTTGATTGAGTATGTCAAAGCAAGCAAATAAATGTTTTGAGCAATCACTTCGGAGTGCGGTCCGACGACTTGCACGAGGCAACTTCGAAGACTCAATTCGAGAAGTGATTGATCATCATCACGATTTGATGCAGGAGGAGTTATCTAACGGTAAGTCCGAAGCCGACTCGGAGATCACTGCGTCCCAGCGGATCGGGCTTGTTGGCGGCATTGCCCGAAAGATCGTTGACTCTCCTGCTCGTTTAACCACTGGAAAGAGGCTTCAATTCGTGGGCATTGCCTTATGGGTCCTCGTCCCGATCCTCCTCGAATATTTATCCCTTTTTGCGTCACAGTTGCCATACCCGTACTCTAGCTATATCGGTGGAGTCTTTCCGAGAGCCTACTCAACCATCCTTGTCGGTGGACTTGTAACGGCAATCGGATGGTTCTCCTCTGCGAAAATCGAAGGTAAGGCGATAGCAATCGGATCGCTTTGTTTAGTCCTCATGGGCATTCGATTTTCTATAATCATGGAATCTCAAACCGGATCACCATATTCGGCGCACGTCGTAATGATGATCATTCGCGCGCGATTCGCTTCTTTTCTCATTGGTCTCGGTGTGGGTGCCGCTATTCTTCGCCTCTATCACTACCGAATCGACACATTCAAACTACGACGCATCTAGGGCAACATGACAAACGATCCAGTCTCAGAATTTGAACAGCGCCTTCGCAAGGCAACGAAGTGGCACCATAACAACGATGCCGTTAAGGAAATAGCAGGGCACTATCAGGACCTCTATCAAGAAGCCTTACATAAGGGAGCTTCAATTGATGAGGCACGAAAGTACGCAGACGAGAATATTGGAATCGTCTCCGAAATTGCGAAAGGAATTCGAGCTGGAAACGCCAGATCAAACGGAATCAAATTGCAATGGATCGCGATGGCGTTTTTGGTCTTTGGCGCGTTTCTCCCACGATTCGCGGAAGTAAACGGATACGAAATTGGAAGCCTATGGGGATATTTCGTCCAAGCGACTGACCCATTTGGCTTAATTGCAATCTACTTAGCCGGACTCCTCGCTGCGCTTGGAATTTTTAGAGCAAAGATGGTCGTGATTCCTTCGTTGCTCCTTGGTATCTTGGTTATCCCGCTCGGGCATGCTGGATTTATTCTGTGGGCCCACAAATCGTTTAGTTTGTACGAGACTAGGCAAAAGTATCATGTCGACAAATGGCACGAATATTCCGCGAAGTATCGACCGATCTTGCGCGAACGATACGATCTGTACGAAGTCGGCATTAGTGGGAGTCAACAAGAATCTGCCGAAGCTATAAAGAAACTTTCAGCGAGTATTCATCGCCCCCAGGATCGTGGAGTGATTATTTCCGAGCCAACAACTGGAAAGTGGATTTACCCAACTGCAATACAAAAATTGCGTGACAATGGCTTGAATTTGGTCTACTTTAGTACAACCGATTCCTTCGAAACGGCACAAAAAGGGTGGAGGTCATCAGACTTATTGCTGAAAGCAATGCCAACTATTCGAAAAGGCACAGAGGCTGAGCTTGCAGCAACTGCGTCAAAGACATATTTGCATGCAAGTGAGAGAATATTAAATGCTTCCCTAAGGAATGTCCTTCCTTTCCTCACCAGCTTTTTACTCAGCCTCCTGATGATTGGCATAGTCAACAATATCAACAAGCTGACCAGTAAGCGACGAAGAGCCCTATAGCTTCTTCAGCAGGAAGTAGTCCAAGCCGAACATCTTAGCTGGAACTGCTTTTTCATTGAAGCCCATGCACTCCACCGTAAATACCGCTTTACCGCCGGTAACTCGAACCTTGCCCAGCTTAACCTGTTTCCACTTCAAATCTGGGTCATAAAAGTCAATCGGTTCGCCAAGCTTCGCTCCGTTCCAATAAAGCTGATGAATGCCGTAGTCGCGGGCACGGCAGGCGTTCATCGTCAGTTCATATTCCCCATCGGCCGCCGTTACTTCAACCGTGAGTTTGCCTCCAACCGCCGAATCTTGCCACCAAATCTGCCCATCGCCCGACATATCTCCAAAGCCGCCCTGTATTTCAGTAGTCCCGCTCGTAGCCGAGTACTTCAGCTTCTCCGCTTCGATAGCTCCTGGAACATTGACGATGTCCGATACATCGGGCAACTCCAGCTCTTTCCACGAAGGGCGAGGCTGTCGGTCAGCTGTTGCTCCGCGCTTGGCGTACCAATAGACCGTGCGGTCAAAAGTGGCTAAACAATCCACCCAATGCCACATCTCGACATCCAACTGGATCGAATGAGAAAATGGAATCGGGTCAAGTTGCATCATCCGCGATATATTGCAGTATCCAAAACAATTGGCCCTGGTCGTTGTAAAATTCTGCGATCCAACCGGAGTCCAATATGGAACTGGCGAACTCCAAGCATAGTTCAAGAAGTCCTCGGTCCCAGTCCCGAAAGTCGAAGGGAAGGTCTCTCCGTCAACGAAAATCTTCTCATCGCCTTCACCCCACCAACCTCGCTTTGAGTTGTCTACCAAGAGATGGACGCCAGCAAGAAAGCCACTCCCTTTGGCTTTTAACCAGTGCATATCGCGCATCGGTCGCGTCTTTCCTCGATCACGACTAAAGTCGCAATGGAAGTAGTTCAAGTCGTCGCTGGCAGCATAATTTTCCTTTGAACCTGCGAATTGCAGCAAAACCGCATCGCCTTTCTGAGCTGTGTTCCTCTCGAAAGTAAACACGACTTGTCGCTTAAACGGCATATCAAAATTCAAGTGAACGTCCATCAAGTCCTTGCTTCCATGACCAAAAGGGGCAGCGACAAAGTCTCCCAATGGAGCGCTAATGGTCTGTTCTCCATCGAACCATGCGGTTACCCAGATCGAACGAAGGGTCTTGTGGAAATCCTTTGCACCGTAATTCCAGTTCAAATGGATGTCCGATATCTTTCCTGGGCCAGAGAAATTGACGGTAGACGACTTTGCTTTGGGCATCAAAGTGATAGATTCGGATATGCCCGGCTTTGCCGAATCGGCTACTTGATATTGTTCGTTGAGATCACTTGCCTGAAATGTCTGAACATCCGTACCTGTCTGGTAGGTTCGGTAGCCAACGTGATAATAAAGACCATTCGGATTCTCCTTTTCTCCTGGCTCCATCGTGACTTTCAAACTTTTGCTGTATACAAACGGAAAGTACACATTCCAACCTCGATCTGCCCAGAAAGCCCAATTCTGCATGATCGGGTTCGAGCTTCGGAGGGAATTGACCCAATCTCGCATAGGGACGTTGATTCGAGGGGTTGACTCACCGTCGAAGTACATACGCAATGTTCCCATCGGGTTTGCCGACCAAATTCGAACAACAGCGCCAGGACCAGTGAGGTCCGCCATGACATACTCCTTGCTCTCTTGCCTCAAATAGTGTCCGTAATCATCGTTCGCGAACCACGCTTCGTTACCGGAAGTCTTCGAGGTTGGGGAGTAGCTACTTGCTTGTCGATGTGTAAATATCGGACCCGATCCGCGAGCAAAGTCAAATCGATTTTCGATCAATGACTTCGTCGTAATGGTCTGGTGGTCCACATGGAGCACCAAATGAAGAAGAGGGCCGATGAACATACTCTTGCCATCTTATCAGAAAACAACCCCGTCACAAAACCATTTTTGCGCCGTAGCAGTATCATAAGAGGACTGTTTGAAAGGAGGTTAAATGAGTGAAGCCGCGACGCGACCATGCTGGAAGAAGCGACCAGTAAGAAACATCCTCATAATTGCCCTCTTTGCCGAGGTTGGTTATGCAACCTTAAACCTCTCAACCATGCCGGTTTACTTGTCCGGAGACCGCCACTTTGGCACTTCGGTTATTGGGCTGGTCATGGTGACCTTTCTGCTTTTCGAAGCGGTTTTCAAGTCCATCACCGGTCACATTGCCGAC
>JANPAV010000304.1:0-3886 GCA_031430115.1 Armatimonadota bacterium
TGGAGCACTTCACGAAGGATCACAGTGATAGTTTGACGCATTTGGCGTCATAATCGCCTTATCATGCAGTTTGATGTTGCCTTATTGGGTGGTACGGGAATCGGCTCGAGGTTAGTTGCTTTGGGCGGGAAGCCGGTGCACATTCCGACTCCGCATGGCACAATTCGGGGACGACATTTGGAGTATCAGGGAGCTAACTTGCTCTTGCTCAGTCGTCACTCGGCCGGGCACAAGGTTCCGCCGCATAAGGTCAACTACGTTGGAATGGCGACCGCCCTGCAACAGCTTGGGGTCAAGTATTGCCTTGCTTCGGCTGCAGTTGGAAGTCTGAGAAAGGATTGGGGACCCGGAACGTTGGTCGCCTGTTCAGACTTCTTTGATTTTACGGGGAGATTTGCCACGATGTACGACAAGACGGTTGTTCATACAGATTTCACTTATCCGTTTGCCGAGAGTGTTCGCGGAGCGCTGATGGCCACTGCGGCGGTCGAAGGCTTGGTCTTGGAACCAAAGGGGGTTTATCTCGGTGGTAATGGCCCTCGGTACGAGACTCCCGGAGAAATCCTTTACTATGCGAGCATCAAAGCCGATCTGGTTGGAATGACGGCGTCGAGCGAGGCGATTGTCATGCGAGAGGCTGGAGTGGACTATGGTTGTTTGGCGGTGGTCACGAACTTGGCGGCTGGGATTTCGGATCAGCAGTTGAGCCATCAGGAAGTTGAAGATGAGATGAACCGTTCGGGAGAAAAGGCGGTAAAACTGATGCTTGGAACGGCGCTTAAGCTGAAGTAACTATGAGCATCTCCCGGCGAACTTTTACGTTAACTCTCGCAATGACGCCAAGTCTTGGTGGGCGCTCGGTGGTGAAGGTTTTGGCTCGCAATGACCTGTTGAACCGGACGCCAGAAGAGTTCTTTCGACTTGGTTTTGAGTCTTACCTTGAAGAATACGGTTTGATGCGGAAGGCGGCGGATTATCTGGTTGCTCATCGAAAGACATTGTTGGCGGAGATTGAGCCGTTGGAAAAGCGGTTGGAAGTGCTGGGAGTTCGGTGGTCGGTCATTACTGACGCCGGTTATCCGGAAATGCTTGAACAATTTGATCCGAATCCTCCGGCGATGGTTTTCATTTATGGGAACAGCAAGTTGCTTTCGGCGAAGACTTTCTCGGTCTTATCGTCGCGGAATGCTTCGGAGCAAGAACTGATGGAGATTGAGCGGCTAACCGAACAAGGGGTGCTGGGCGGGGAAGTATTGGTTACCGGACATGATAAGCCAGAATATCAACGGTCGGCGGTGGTTCCGCTTAGGTGGGGTGCACCAAGGATTTTGTGTCTTGATCGCGGATTGTTTCAAGTTCTTGGAGAAGACTTGCGGAACGAGGCCTTTCGGATGGCTCGCCTTTGGCGATACGAATTTGATCCTACGACTGATTTGGTGGTTTCACCGTTTCGACCGGAGGCAGGGATGTTCGGGGTGAATAATCAGGTGCGCGATCGGCTGGTTGCGGGGCTTTCAAATCGCATTGATTTCGTCAAAGTCTCGCCCGGTGGGAACATGGAGAAGCTGGCAAAGATGGCGAAGAAGGCTGGCCGTAAAGTAAAAGTTTACTGAATCAAAATTATACTATAAAGAGCTATTTTCATGGTTTGTTTTGCCTCGTCAGCCTCATGAGGCGGTCCCTCACTCGGAAACGGTAATGACAGGTAGGTCCAAGTACCAGGAGTCCGTCGATGGACTCGATATTGGAAGATAAGGTTCCTCGCTGTTTAGTGTGGGAAAATCAAATTCTTACAATCGAACCCATCATCTTTTAGACCCGAAGTCGTCGGTTCAAATTATCCAAAATTGGTACTGACCGCTTTCACTTTTTAGCCCCGAAGGGGCGTTTCAAATTAGCCCAGCATGAAATGCTGGGTGATCTGGAATTAGTTTTGCGAGCTGTAAGTTCGCCTCAATCTTTCTTTCATCGGGCCTCGAAAACCGTTTTGAAACGATGCTTTGTGCTGAAGACGGCGTGAACAATTACATGCGTAAGAGATTGAGACATATTGTTGCTACTTTATTGGATTGAAATGGACCTTCAGCCCTCAGATTTGAACATGACCCAACTGATATTTTATTGAACAGACCGTGTTGTTGTCTTCCAAAGTTACATTGTCTTTCCGGGTGAGGCACTCCTGTTCCTTGACCCATGGAGAGAGTCCTTGAAAAAGACAGACTAAATGTCAGTCTTTTTTGAGGCATAAGGTAGCCAGGGCGTCCCGTCTTCGGGACTCCTGGATAAGTTCGCGTTATCACCCGACCCAGCGGGTCGCATAAACTTAGCTTTTATTTAAAGTGAAGCTGATGAACCGATACCCCTATTAGTCCAAATATAAAAAAACGGGACCAGCTTTCGCTAATCCCGTTTGACCAATTTAACCCCAAACTTTAGTTCGGATTTGCGGTAACTGTGAAGCCTTGTGAAGCAAGCTCTTGACCGATGTGTCGGAGCTTCTTCATGGCTCGGAGTTCGATCTGTCGAACTCTTTCTCGAGTTACGTTCAATTCGGCACCAACTTCCTCAAGAGTCCTGGCTCGACCATCGTCAAGTCCAAATCGAAGTCGGACAACATCTCGCTCTCGTCCGGTTAACCGGCTAAGAATTCCGTCGATCTCTTCTCGTCGAATAAGGCTCCAAGTGACGTCACCTGGGGTTGGCATATTCTGACTTTGAACGAAGTCACCGATTGATGAGTTATCTTTCTCACCGACTGGTGTTTCAAGCGAAATCGGCTCAACTGCCACTCGCATCATTTCTCGAACTCGGTCTACCGAGAGTCCAACCTCACGGCTGATCTCTTCTTCGGTCGCTTCTCGCTGCAACTCTTGCTGCAATCGCGACGCTGTCTTGACAACCTTGTTAATCAATTCAGCTACGTAAACCGGAATTCGGATGGTGCGGCCTTGGTTGATGATTGCACGAGCAATTGCTCGGCGAATCCACCAAGTTGCGTAGGTCGAGAAGCGGAAGCCCTTTGACCAGTCAAACTTTTCAACGGCTCGGATCAGACCGAGGTTTCCTTCTTGAATCAAGTCGGCGAGTGGAATACCACGAGCGTTATATTTCTTAGCAATGGAAACGACCAATCGAAGGTTTGATTCGATCAGGTGTCGCTTTGCTTCGGTACCTTCATTCACGACTCTCGTGATAATGAAAGGATTCAAATCGGTTGGCTTGCCAACGGGGTGCGTGATGTCTCGTCGTTGCAACAGCTTGAGAAGTTCCTTATCCTTGCCTTTCTCAGCAAGCTCCTTCGCCATAACGAGGACGGCGAGGTGAACTTCTTGTTCTGGGGTAAGCAATTGTGCGCGACGAGTTTGTCGCATCCACATTTCAAGTTCTTCGGAATCATCTTGAACCGCTTCGGCTTCTAGCTCCTCGAGCTCTTCATCAGTTGCATCGGCATCTAATGCGTCTTCTGCCTCGGCGGCTGGATCTTCGAGCGCAGAAACATTGGGGTCCATAAACCCGGAAGTGCGGCCAGGTGTACGAACGGTAATCGCTCGTCCTCGTCGCGGCTGCGTCGGCAATCCATTTTCAATTAGCATATATGTATATCTACTCCAAAAATCGCGCTTCCTTCACCAGCCAAAGTCATCTGCCAGTAAATAAACGTCGAAACCATGATCGAACACAATTCAATCACGTTGTTCCTTGTTTGTCAAGCGAGAAGGGTGCCAAAAGTCCAATTTGGTCAGGAATACCTGACTCCTACTAGTTTTTGCGGCAATTTAATATGACGCACTCTAAGTGCCCTAAAGTTTCAAGTTCAACCGAATTTATTTCAAACTGCGCAGTTTTTCTACAATCCTCGTAATGTCGCGACCAAGATCTTCGGCGG
>JANPAV010000305.1:0-5391 GCA_031430115.1 Armatimonadota bacterium
CCCGAAGCAAAGGATGCATCTATTTTGGTAGTAGGCACAAACTTTGGATGCGGTTCGTCCCGTGAGCATGCAGTTTGGGCAATCCAACAAGCAGGCTTCCAATGCGTCATTGCTCGAAAAGAAAGTACTTCTCCGGGTTTCTCGGACATCTTTCGCGGTAACTCTGCCAACTGCGGTTTGTTGTTAATCGAGTTGGAAACGAGCGATCATGCCTTGCTGGCAGCATTGTCAACGGGATCGACTGTTACCGTTGATTTACCAAACCAGACGGTTCTGTTCAACGGTCATTCGTGTTCCTTTCAAATTAACGAAGCAACCAAGCTCGCCTTGATTGAGGGTCTTGATTTGATCGGCACAACTTTGCTGCTAGGATCTCAAATTGACGCATTCGAGTCAAAATCAACTACATACGTTCCGGCAATGGTCTAATTTGCAATGTTAAAACAATCAACCCTTATCATCGTCCTGGTCGCTTTGTTGTCCGGATGTAGTCCCGAGCCTTCGTCAAACAATACTGGAACCAATGCGACGTCGATTACCGCGATCAATGAACCTAGCACCAGCGATAACAATTCTCCGGTCGTCGCTGGAGTTAAAAATCCAGATCGAATTTTTCAGACCGATAGTTTAGAAACAACAACCATCAAAACTCCTGGTGGTGACCTGAAGTTATGGATCATGGACGATGAGGATAAGCGCAGGGAAGGAATGATGTTCCTAAAGGACCATGAAGTTAAAGACAACGAAGGCATGATCTTCGTCTTTCCGGAAGTACAAAAAATGTCCGGAAACTATGCCTTTTGGATGCACAATACGCTTTTGCCTTTGGACATCGATTACATTTCAAAAGACAAAAAGGTTTTGAATGTTGGAAAAGGCGAGCCGATGAACGATTCTCCCGTCAAACCAACCGGTGACTATTTCTATGTCATCGAAGTCAAACAAGGTCTATCAGCAAAATTTGGACTGACTCCTGGCGCGAAGATAGACATTTCTGATGCATTAAAAGGCAAACCATAAGCGAATACTTGATATGATTGTCGTGTAATGGTCAAAAAGAAATTAATTGTTCTTGCTGGTCTGGCATTGGCTTCGTTACTTCATGCGCAGGATTTGTTTGGTGACGACAAGAAATCGTTTGTTCTCCTACCAGCTGAAGCTATTTCAAATGGAGTTGTTAGCAAAGTTGAGTTTTCTCGCACGGGACGGTTCATCGTTTACCAAAAAAAGGACATTTCTAGCTTTGAATTGAGCTTATCGGACAATCCCTCTCCCGCAAAAAGCGAATGGTTTCGATACGACCGAAATACGAAGACGAATCAAAAGCTATTAGTTCCTGAATCAACTGATGAAGTGTTAACTTTAGGAGATAATCGCACTATCTTTTTCTCTGGACAGGAAAGCAATGATCCGCAAGGCTTTTTGGACCTAAAATCCGGAGCCATTACAAAAACGTCTTTCAAATTATATTCGATTACGTATGCCGGCGATATGCCAGATTCGCAGTTTTTCATCGTCAAAATTAACGAAACTTCAGTTGCCTTAGTTAAGCCATCGGGCCAAACAATGTCAATTCCAGTACCAAAAACATTGTCGGTGTTCCGTCCACTTTCATCGGATTCAAAGTCAATTACATTTACTGCATTGCTCCAAGGAGCACCATCTAAGCTGGGACATTTGATCTATAGCCTTGAGACAGGTGAGTCTAAATTTGATGAAAAGCCAAATGACCAAATTCGAAAGGAAATGCAAAGTGACAATCCACGATCACAGTTCTGGTTTGAAAATGTTGGCGAACTATCGTTCGTAAAGCTATTGGATCTTCCTAAGAGCCTTACCACCGAAATTCCGACCAGAGCAAAGCTTGGGACAGCAAATTGCTCCCCGCAATTCGGACCTTTGGGCGATTGTGTTGCCTATCAGGACGCTGGTGCACTTTTGATTCGAGAAATAAAGCCAATTGATCTTGAACTCACCAAAAAGTTGCTGGCAAAAGCTGCAAAAACTAAGGCAATTAATGATGCCAAAAATGCGGCTCTGAGCCTCATTCTCTATGCATCGGACATGGACGAAGTATTGCCAGGTGCGGAAGGTTGGGAGGCAAAAGTTAAGCCATATTGCCTTGATGAGGCTCTCTTACGGAACTTTAACTACACTTTCCGAGGAGGCAATATGGCTTCGATTGGCAATCCGGCAGCGACCGAATTAGGATTTACCCTTGGGCCTGGTGGACGAGCCGTTGCGTACTGCGACGGACATGTCAAGTGGATTCCGAACCCTTAAGCCAAACCGCAATCGCTTCGTCTAACATTGACTCAGTAAGGCGTCCGGTAAAGGTGTTTTGCTGACTCGGGTGGTAACTTGCCACGACTCGATATAGCCCCTGTTCGGAGATCGCTCTATGTCCAAATTTGGGTGGAGTTTGTCCCATGGCTCGGTGAACCTCGTTCCAGGCGATCCCGCCAAGACAAATAATTCCTCGCCAAGCTTTCGCATGAAGAACCGACCTGAGCCAAACGCTGCAGTTCCTGATCTCTTCAGTTGTCGGTTTGTTATCCGGGGGTGCACAATGACACGTCGCAACAATGAGGACATTGCTAAGTTCGAGCCCATCATGAATGTCTATTGATTGTGGCTGGTTGCAAACGCCGGCTTTATGAAGCGCCCGAAACAGCCAGTCTCCCGAACGATCACCCGTAAACATTCGTCCAGTTCGATTAGCTCCGTGGGCTGCCGGAGCCAAACCAACAATCAAAAACTCTGCATCAATGTCTCCAAGCGGTGGAACGGGCTTTGCCCAATATTCCTCGCCAAGGAACCGTTTCGGGGGACTTGAAGCTGCCTCGAAACACCATGAACGGAGCCTTGAGCACTGAGTACAGGATGGAATAGATTGGATAACTCGAAGGATTTCTGAACTCATTCCGATACAATATAGCTGAACAAATGCCAATTTACGAGTATGAGCCTTGTGACCGCGATTGCTTTATATGCGAAGGCAAACTTCAACTCATGCAAAGCATAACGGAAGATGCGCTTAGTCTCTGCCCATTTTGCGGAATGGAGATTAAGAAGATTGTCAGTCGAGCCACATTCAAACTTCAGAAGCACTCCGGCGCCGAGGATGCAGGAAAGAAGGGCTTTACTACCTACAAGAAGTCTGAAAAGGGCGTTTGGGAAAAAGTCGGTGGAGAAGGTGCCGACTATCTGGTTGGCTCCCAAGAAGATATAGCCGCTGTCGAAGCCGAGAAAGCAAAACCGGCAAAGAAACTTGACCTAGACAAGACCTAGCGACTCTTCGAATCCGCACATGATATTCATGGTGTGGATATATTGCCCGGCTCCGCACTTGCCGTTAATGTCCGCCATGATGTGAATCGCGAGCAGACTTTCGGTTTCGCCCTCTGTTAATTCCAGTCTAAAGCACGCCCATGGCTTGCTCTCAACTAAACCCTTTCCCCAAGCCTGTTCTTCTTCTCGCCGAACAAAAAATGATCGTCCGTATCTCTCGTTGTAGATATCATCAATCTCATCGAAACTCTGAGGGTTCGATATTTTTGCTATGCAATAGGCACCTCGAACGGTACCAAGATCACTGTTTTCGCAATTAAACGAGAATCCACCTTCGTAACCAACAGTTCCCAATCCCTTTGCAACTTCTTCTTCGCTTTCCTCAAACGACATAAGGATTGCGGGAGGCTCGACAACTAATCCAGCCTCGAGCAACGGTCCCAAAGCCAGAACGGCAAGCGAGCCTCCAGCAGAGGGAACCCAAACCTGATTACCACAGACCAGCGGGTTATTGTCCATTAGTTCAACTACGCCTCCTACCTCACCACCAAGGTGACTGGGGGCGATAAATCGATGGCGATTGGTTTCAAACTCGACACCATGGAAATCAGTATTCAAATCGCCATTTACCTCAGGGTGATTCTTGAGAAGAGCAACAATGACTGGATCAGATGAACCAGCTCGAATCATGACTTCGTCCTCATGGTCATGAATAACTTGAGCTTCTTGGGTGCACCTGACTCTGAGAACTGATCCAATGCCAAATTGAAGTCTGCATGATGCAATTGCCCATCGGAAAATCGAATATAGATCATGCCCGTGCCGGAGATTGCAAAACTACCACCAACGTTCATCACGATCGCAATACTGGCTACCTTCTCTCCGTTGATAGTCTTGATGCCAGCCAACTTATAAGTGGATTTGACTGCACCACCGGGTTGCTGACCGGTACCAACCATTTTTATGTCTCCAATCCATGATTGACCCACTTTTACTGGATAATCGGGCCAAGCGAAGGTGCCACTATAACCTTCGATTGTTTGACCGATCGGCTTGCCGTGGTTATCAACTCGAAGCTTTTTCTTGTTTGGTGGAGTGTTACCATTTGCGGCAACGGTTACTTCAAGAGTAGAGGACCCCTTCTTATCGACTTCCAGACACTTCGTAATGAACTGGGTGGAAGACTTCAATTTTGCATTCTCGACCGCTTGCATTGCCAAGCTTTGTTGAATCACTTGCCCTTTTTTGAACTTAACAAATATGAGGTACCCAGCCTTTGACTGAACAATTTGAGCGGATGCTAAGGAACAGCTGGATATCAGCAAAAGGCTAGGAAGAACAAATCGATTCAGTCGCATAGACCCTCTTAGGATATCCGACTTGCGGTATTTTCGACTCAAATTTCCAAACCCACCTAATTTCAACGTACACTTGTACAGTCACTTTGTCTCAGAAAAATGATTCCTCTTCTCCTTTTCCAAACCGGCAGCCAGTATCAGGAGTCAAATCAGCTCAAAACGATGCTCCCAAATGGCTCAATCATTTACTGTGAGAAGCGAGATGCCCCTTATGTCTCTGTTCAATTGATCCTCAGTAATCGAGACTTTC
Source organism: Armatimonadota bacterium (assembly GCA_031430115.1). Classification (GTDB taxonomy): domain Bacteria; phylum Armatimonadota; class Fimbriimonadia; order Fimbriimonadales; family Fimbriimonadaceae; genus Fimbriimonas. The sequence goes on from JANPAV010000305.1 coordinate 4,900, forward strand.
CCGATCAAACTACAAACTACGGCTATCGTCACTTGATTGAGCATATTGCCGCTCGATCCATTCCAGGACATGACCTTGAAATCGAATCGGTCGGAGGGTTCTTTTATGCCAGTACAGGACGCGATTGGACGAGGTTTGAGTGGAGGCTCCCGGCTGAAAATATTGGACTGTCTTATAAGGGAATTGCAGGATTACTGAAGGACTGTGGAGCTACGGAAGCCGCGATCAAACGAGAATCAGTAGCAATATCTCGGGAAATAGACCTATCCACAACCAATGAGATAGCATCAAGGAGCGCTTGGACTTCGGTCTACGGTCCAGAGGGCTTGGATCCGCTTGGATCAAGAGAGTCAGTTGCGGCAGCTCGTCCAAGTGACCTTGTTGACATTTGGCGAAAACTCACCAAAGGCAGCAACAATGTAATTACCGCAAGTGGAACCATTGATCAACAGAAATTTACTTCGTCATGTAAAGAATTGCTTTCAGGGATCG
>JANPAV010000306.1:0-4814 GCA_031430115.1 Armatimonadota bacterium
TCTCGAATTATTCAACGAAACAGAATAGGATTTTTGAAATTCCACTACTTCGGTCGGAATTCTACGCCTGGCACCGTCATTTCGACGGTGCCAGCTCGCATTGCTTCCATTTGTCCCAGTTCAAGCATTTTTGCTTCCCAAAGTTCCATTGCCTTGGCAACGTCTTTCTTGAGTTCATGGTGCTTTTTGCTTAAAGCTACGACATCGTCTTTAGGACCAATGTGGGCGAGACGGTTTTCGACTTGAACAAGTTCAGATTCTCGCATTGATACTCCGTGTTCGGCACTATCGACTTCCTTCTTGAGCCTCTCGATTGCCTTGCTGACATCGCGGGGCGACATGGTTGGCGCCGCTACGACAACTGGCGTTGCCGCCACTTTGACCTTGGGATCAGGAGCGGATTTTGCATTAAGCGAAGCCCGATATTCCAGATATGAACCACCGTATTGAACCGGTCCACTCTTCTTAATGTCAATCGTATGATCGGTAATTTGACTTAACAAATACCGATCATGACTGATCAGAATTAACGTCCCTTTAAAGTCTTTAATGACATTCGCCAATGCTTCTCGCGAAGCCATATCGAGGTGGTTCGTCGGTTCGTCAAGGACCAACAAATTCGGGTTCAGATTAGTCAATCGGGCCAAGCTAAGTTTGTTCTTTTCTCCACCGCTGAGCGTCTTAACTGGTCGGTAAACATCGTCACCTTGAATCAAAAATCGTCCTAACAACGTTCGCGCTTCGGGCACGCCCATTCCGTCTTCCATTGTTAATGTCTCAATCGGAGACATTTCCGGATCAAGGTCGTTGGCGTCTTGGGTGAAATATCCCGCGACGACTCCGCTACCCAACCGGTGCTGACCACTCAAAGACTCAATCAAGTTCATGCAAGTCTGAATGAGTGAAGATTTACCAGAGCCGTTTTCGCCAATGACTCCCCAGCGCTCTCCAAATCGAACCGTCCAGTCCAGTTCTTTGATAAGAACGTTATCGCCAAAACCAACCCTCAGCTTCTTAGTCTCCAAGACAATATCTCCCGATCGTTGGATCTTTCCAAAACCACCCGCCATCTGCTTGTCATTCTTGGCGATCTGGACCTTTTCAGTGATCAGCCTGTCCATCAGCTTGAGTCGCCCTCGCGCCTGGGCAGTCCGTTGACTATTCATAAACCGCCGGACGAATTCGTCTAACTTAGCAATGTCTTGCTCTTGGCGCTTGGCGACCTCCGCAAGTCGCTCCTGGTCTTCTTCCTTCAAAGCGAGAAACTTTGCAAATGGACCAGGCCAAGCCCGGACCGTTCCATCGTTCATGTCCAGAACTCGCTCTGCCGTTGCTTCCAAAAAGATTCGGTCGTGGCTGACAAGTAAAATTGTGCCGTGATATGCCCGGATCCAGCCTTCTAGCCATTCGGTAGCCTGTAGATCGAGGTGATTTGTCGGCTCATCGAGAATCAGAAGATCGGGCTCTTCGAGGAGCAACCGCGCTATCGCTAATCGAGTTCGTTCTCCTCCACTTAGAGCGTCAGTTTTCTTATCGAATTCGGATTCTTCAAATCCCATTCTGATCAAAACGGTTCGAACGTCTCTTTCAACGGAGTATCCTTCAGAGTCCAGAAAATGCTCATGGACCAAAGCGTATTCTTCAAGATCTTCAGGAGTTGCTTTATCGGTTTGAATAATTTCTTCGAGTTCTCTTAGCCGTACTTGAAGGACTAGACGCTCTTCAGTTCCTGACTGGGCTTCTTCAATGACGGTTCGCCCCATTGTTACCGGCTGTTCTTGTTTGAGATAACCAACTTTGGCACCTCGACTGAGCATGACGTTTCCTGAGTCTGGTCCGTACTGTCCAGTAAGTATTTTCAGGAGGGTGGTCTTCCCAGCTCCATTACGTCCGACGAGGGCAACCCGCTCACGGGGGTCTAGGCGAAAGGTAACTCCCTTCAAGATTTGGTCAGGTCCAAATGCCTTTTTGACATTCGAGACAGAAAGAAGCACGGAACAAGTTTACCGAGACGGGGTACATTATTATTCCAAGTCTGTTCAAGACTTCCTGCCGGGGTGGCGGAATGGTAGACGCGGCGGTCTCAAACACCGTTGATGAGAGTCATGAGGGTTCGAGTCCCTCCCCCGGCACCAAATTCTCGTTTGCGGTCATTTTTCAAACCTGATAAACCTACTGGGTTTTACTCTTCCAGCCAATACCTAACATGTGAGGTTGCGCAATCGCAGGCGAGGAGTGACATATATCGAGATCGTTGTCGCGATGTCGTTTGTGCTTATTTGCACGGCAACGCTTACTAACTCGCTTTCGTTTTCGACCCAAATGATCGATTACTCCCAGCGACGAGTTTTGGTTCAAGCTAACCTCCAGTCAACTATCGATGAAATCAAGTCTGGAGCCTTGACTGCTCTTCCAAGTGATGGGACTTTAAACTATACTTTCACCCTTCCGGGTTCACGGACCGTTACGGTTACCAGAACCTTTACTCGAGAAGTCGGTAAGAACATTACGAGGGTCCAAATATCGGCATCATGGCCAGAAGTAAGGGGAACCAGAAGTTTCAATGACACGATGAGCTTCGAGCTCTATTTGCGAGGTCCCGATGTTTAGAATCCGAGGAGCGACCCTCATTGAAATGATTTTTACTATGTCGCTCATGGTGGCAGTGATAGGTTCAACTATCACGCTTTATGCCTTCGTGGCAATTCGAGCCGGCGACTCGGTTACCAAATATAACACCTATCAACAGACCAAGGATCTGATGTTAGCAATCTCAGACGTTACTTCAAATGCGATTACGTGTACCAACGTTACGATTGGAACCGCTACTGCTCTGAAATGCACTATGCCCAATGCTGGGACCGACCGTGACGGTGATGGAATCTTTGAGGAATATAAGCCATCCGGGGTTTCGAAATTGCTGAAGGAAGAATATACGGCAGGCAAACGAATTTGGTTCATTCCGTCAACAAGACCTTTCTCTTTGGGTACGACCGGAAAATACTGGTATCGGGCTATTCGAACAGACGACTTAGACATTGTTTTGGGTGCCATTGATACCAATTGGAGCTACCTGACTGGCACGACACCAAGGATTTACATTCCAGGTACGGTGACTTTTACGCATAATACGGCAAATTTGTCGACCAACGTCCAAATAGCGATCGATACAAGCACTAATCCGAACTCTGCGGTCAAAGGCTTTTCTGGCAACCTTGGAAACAAGATTCCAGCAATTACGCTTAGCCGACGATTTTTTTGGAGGAGTGCCTATTGAAGCGTCAGAAACGAGCGATGGTGATGATAGTTGTTGTGATATTGATTGCAGCAATTACGACCATTATTGCCGCCTCGGTTGATCTCAGCCGAATGGCTGTATATAAACAAAATCAAGCTGAGCGCGAAGCTAAATGGCAGTACTGCGTAGATTCAGGGCGGGCACTCGTGGTTGAGAATCTTGTTGCTTTAGCTGGCACGACTCAGAGTTTTTCGAAAACAGTCAATGGAATTGACCTAACGATTTCTGCATCCTCAGATCCATTCTGGAACCCAGAAACAAGCACAAAACTAGCAATAACGGGCATCCTTGACGGAAGTTTGAAGACCACGAATGTATTCGTTGGCAAGCGCTCCACAGTCAATCCTTGCGAATTCGGACTATTTATAGCTGACCTCTTGAATACTACGACTTCAACTTTACAAATATCTGGTGACGTTTACTTGGACGGCTCAATTACTGCCAGTAGATTATTGGTGATTGGAGATCTATATTGTCCAAGCCCATCATCACCAACAATTTTTAGTTTAAGCGGATCATATTTTGGACGCCAGTCAGGGCAAAGTATTGTTTTGGACAACGCAATTTACTCGGCAAATGCCTACTCTAGATCCTCCGGCACCCTGACCCTCACCGATCCGACGGCAGTCCTCTTACGATCCCATAGCGAACTCAGATATCACACGGGAATTCTGACCATCACTGGCAAAACAAATGGGCACTTAACCGTATTCGTCAACGGCTCTGTAATCCTCGATAAAATTCGGGATACCCCGGGCGATCTAAGCAGACTCGTGGTGATCTGTAATGGAGACGTCACATTCAAACCTGGTATCAACGATGCCTTCGTCATCTCATCGGGACGCATACTTTTCTCTGCAGAAAGCGGACCAAGAACATTAAACGGGTCGTTGGCTGCAAGCCAGTTCCCAAATACGTCAAACCTTCTCCAGATATACTTCGACGACTATTTTGTCACGACTCCATCGAGTGGATTTCATTTCTACATTCCTGGGCAATGGTAACTTCCAAACCTAAAGAGATTCGTTAATTCTGCCGATCATGAAATTAACGAATCCATGTATTTTTACCAGGACATTGAGGAGAACCAACGATGAGAAGAAGTCTGCTTCTCGCGTACCAAGCGGATCGACAGTATCTGAAATTCAGGTGGCTGATCTTACTATTTGCCGGTATCTATGCGTCTCAACCGGTGCCAGCCAAGGTTGAATACGTTGGGGCCGTTGCTTTAGGGGTATTTTTTGCCGTGACCGGCCTGCTCGGTGTCGGAGCCCATTACGCACTCCGCAGCTTGGACTCATATAAAACGCGGGGCAATCTTTTCCCTGGTCTCCTTCGGCTTCTAGATTTAACAAGCCTTTGCCTTTCAAGTTCCTTCTATCCAAATCAGTTAGGAACCTTGTGGCTAATTTCAATTCCGATTGTCTTGATCGAATGCCTCAGCACCGCTCGGGCCATGCGTTCGCTGGTCTTTACCTTAGCGGCAATGGTCATGGTTAGTTACAGCGGCCTAAGG
>JANPAV010000307.1:0-3097 GCA_031430115.1 Armatimonadota bacterium
CTCACGGGTTTTTAGCTCGAATCGCCACGGAGTTTTTCTTCTAAGTACGATGATGCCAAAAGTACTGCCATCAATATGCCTGAGAGGAATTGCCGCAACGCCGCATGACTCCTTTTCCGACAGACCGGGATATTTCGCATAATTTGAGTGCTGATAGGCTCGGTTGGGAATATATCGACCTTCACCACTAGCAAGCGCTTCACCGGATAATCCTATACCCTTGCCAAGCTTTAATCGATTGACTAGCTCTGGCGCAATAGTACTTGCCCGAAGAATCAGTCCATCTTGGGTGTCCCGGAAGAGAATATCGCACGAGTCAGCCTTAACCGAACGGCAGGCCAAATCAGCGAGTTCATCCAGCATTTCGTCTTCGGCTCGCGCTCCGGCGACGATCTCTAGAAGCTGTTTGACCTCAAATTCATTCATGAATCAAAATGGACCAAGAGCAGTAGTACTTACTAAACTCGGATCCAAAATCCTTCGAGCGAGTTCAATGACTTGTGCATTGGTTACTTTATTGAGCCTTTCGAGCGATTCTTCTACCGTGATGTCTCGCCGAAAATTAAGTTCACTTCGGCTCATTCTCATCATTCGGCTACTCATTCCTTCCAATGCCAAAACCAGGTGGCCGGACAAGCTCTTTTTCGTCCTATCTAGCTCTTCAGCTTCTAATCCTGTTGCCATAATTTTGTCAAATTCAGTTCGGACGATTGCCTTTACTTCTTCCCAGTTCTTTTTGCTGGTTCCACCATAAACTGTATAGGCACCACCAGCACCATAAGTTAGTGAATAGCTTCCGATGCTATAAACGAGTCCACGCTTCTCGCGCACTTCTTGGAAGAGTCGGCTTGACATGCTGCCACCTAAGGCAGAATCAAGGACACTCATTACTGGCAGGAGTTCTTCCTCGTAAATTGAAATTGCATCAGAACCGATACAAAAATGGACTTGTTCGGTGTCTTTTGCGATCTCGTTAATCGCAGCTACTCCGGCTGGTCTTGTGACCTGAGATTCCGATATTCCCGATTTTAGCTTTCCAAGTACTTTCTCGGCTTGTTCCTTAATTTGGTCAGGATCAACATTTCCTGCGACTGCGAGAAGAACATTTTCTCCCCGATATTGCCGCTCCATGTATTCCAGAATATGTTCACGTCGGAATGACATCACTGATTCTTCGGTCCCAATGATTGGTTTTCCGAGTTCGTGCTGACCCCAGCGATAGCTTAAATGAAGCTCGTGTACATGGTCGGATGGTTCGTCTTCACTTCGCTTAATCTCTTCACATACCACCCCCTCCTCCGTTTCAAGTTCCTTTGGATCGAAGTTTGAATGGAGCATCATGTCCGTCAAGACATCAATTCCATTGGCAGTGTCATCGGACAATACACGGCAATAGTAACAGGTTGATTCCTTATCAGTAAAGGCATTGAGGACCCCACCTCGACCCTCAATTGACTCTGCAATCTGTTTTGCCGACCTAGTTGGAGTTCCCTTGAACAGCATGTGTTCTATTAGGTGGGTTATTCCTGCTTCATTTTCATTTTCATGCCGACTTCCGGTTTTACACCAAAGACCGATCGCTGCACTTTTGACATAAGAAACAGGTTCAACGAGGATTCGAACACCGTTCGAAAGGGTGATTTTACTGAGATTGGTCATTGATTTTGATTGCGAGCGTTCCGAGCCGCTCCATGGAAAATTGAAATTCGTCGCCAGGTGTTACTACGCTGTCTTCATCGCCAAAAATTGGTCCGACGCAAAAAATGTCTCCAGGACGCAATGTGCAGGTTTCAGACGCAAACCGAACAGCTTCTATCATTGAAATTGTGAACTCTTCAAAGTTTGCAGTTGATCGCTCCACATGATTAGCTTTGATCGATGACTCAAGTTTATATAGGATTCCGTTTGTGGTCATCACCATGGCATCGTCAAGTTCATCGGGTGTGGTAAGTACGGGTCCAATCGCGATGCCTAGATCATGTGACCGTCCAATTCCAGTTCCTTGTTTGCGTTCTTCGTCTTCCAGTGCCTTAGCTGTAACAATAACTACCAGCGTCACTCCAAGAAGCATTGCTTCGGCCTCTTCGATATTGACTTGATATCCGGAGCCGACAATTGTTGCACCTAGGTAGCATCGGGCAAGAAACTCCGAATCAACATCAGGAAGGTTAATGATTTGGCTTGGTCCAATAACCGCACCAGGATTTCCGTAGAAAAAATGGGGATCTTGGGTTTGCTCCCCAATGTCTGATCGAAATATACGAATACTTGGTGGCGTTGGCACGGGGCAAAGCGGTCGAATATCCGCCGCTTCGTGGACCGCAATTGCTTCGGTCCCATCAGTTTCGTAGACCTTGCCCGAATATACCATTCCCGATTTTATGATTCCAGGTTCGGATTTCAGTTCAAAACGGCAAAGTTTCACCTGAGTAGGATACCTTGGTCCTAGTCAGGGAACGATATTGCATTCACTTTCGTCCACTAATTGTGGGCCGACCAATGACCTTAAGCAACTCTGCAGAAACGCGTCGAACGAAAATTCTCATTTGTGATGATGAGCCATTCGTTGTTAGACTATTGCAAGTCCATTTTGAACGCAACCATTTTGACGTTGTAACCGCAAAAGACGGCAGGGAAGCCTTATCACTTCTCAAAAAAGAACTTCCTGATGTTTGCCTTTTGGACGTTATGATGCCGTACGTCAGTGGTCTTGAAGTGCTTTCCAAAATTCGAAGTACACCAGAATCGGAAAATCTTCCGGTTATTCTTCTCACGGTAAAAGCTCAAGATGATGACGTCTATGAAGGCTATAAACGGGGAGTGGACATGTACTTAGCGAAGCCTTTTGAACCAGAAGAAATCGTTAGATGTGTCGAGTTAATTTTGCAACATTCGCAATAGATTGTTTTGAGGGATGTACTAGAGGAAACAGTTGTGGTACGATGCTAGCCTAGAAGGGAGATATCTAGGAGAAAACCATGCCAAAAAAGATTCTGGTCTGCGATGATGAGCGCCATATTGTCCGATTGATTCAAGTCAATCTCGAAAGAAATGGCTACACAGTTGTCACAGCTTTTGATGGAAAAGAAGGCTTAGA
>JANPAV010000308.1:0-2495 GCA_031430115.1 Armatimonadota bacterium
GGAAGCTCACACCTACGGCAAGGCACCAATTCATTTTGCTAGCGAAGCCGAATGTAACCAGGTTGCGAGCGTTATTCGAACGATTGGAGTGAAGACTGAAGTTTGCCTTGAATGGGAAGATTGACCATGTCCACCAAGATCATTGAACGACCTGATATAAGTGGGGCTGACTCTACTCAATTAGAGTCTTGGATGGTCATCGTGTACAACAACGAATTCAATACCTACGAAGAGGTCATGTTCATCCTGATGGTTGCCACTCATTGCACCGCTGAGGAAGCCGAAATCGAAACCTGGGAGATTGATCATCTCGGAAAATCGAATGTACATTTTGCCGACAAAGATGAATGTGAAGGGGTTGCCCAAATCATTCGTCAAATAGGTATTCAAGTTGAAGTAAAGTCAGAAAACGGAACTTAAATCCCGACAATCTAGCGTAATAGTGAAAACTCTCATGAAGCGACTTATTTTTGTTAGCCTTGCTTTCGTCCTTTCGGTTGCCTCCCTCGCTCAGACGGTTGATGGTAAGCCAGAAGTACGAAAAGAGATTCTAGACAAGCTCAACTCTCAGCTTGTGAATGCGGCATTTGTTCCCGGTATTGACTTCAAGAAATGGGACGAATTCCTAACCGCTGAAAGATCCAAGATCGATGAAGCAAAAAATGATGAAGAGTTTAAAACTGCCGTCAATGCTGCTCTCCATAAATTTGGATTTAGCCATATCCTTCTTGCCACTCCCAAAGACCTCACCGTTCGCTCTACTGGTCAAACAACGGGCATTGGAGTTAGCAGCCAGCCGCTACCAGAAGGCGGTCGGGTCATTATTCGGGTTGTTGAAGGCAGTCCCGCAGCCGAAGCAGGACTTGAACCCGGAGACATCATGCAAGAAATTGATGGTGCAAAGATTACCGACGCGACGGTTATCTCCGGTGAATCTGGCACGAAAGTAAAGATAAAGGTTCTGAAGCAAAACGGAAAGGTCTTTGAATACACCATCACGCGAAGACCATTCTCTACCGTCCGAAAAGATGAGTTCAAGATGCTGAATTCATCGACCGGGTTGATCAAGATTAATACATTTGATCGAGCTTACGTCCCGGCAACAATAGACGAACTGATGAAAGATGCGGTCAAAGCGAAGAATCTTATCGTTGACCTTCGCTTCAATGGTGGCGGGGCCGTGATGAACCTTCTTCATTTCGCTGGCTATTTTGTCGATCCTCAGATCAAATTAGGATACATGCTCGACAAGAATTGCCTTAAGCAGTTCAAAAAAGATGAAATGAGGGAGCCAGCGAATCTAGCTGAATTGGCACCTTACGCAAACGACTTTATGATGACTCCGAGGAAGGCTTCTGCAAAGTTCTCCGGCAACCTCATCGTCTTAATCAATGGAGGAACGGGAAGCGCCAGTGAAATTTTTGCTGCTGCCATGCACGATTTATATGGCAAGAAGACAGTGGACAAGGATGGCACCGTAGTTGTCGACAAATCACAAATCGGTTGCACCATTGTTGGTACAAAATCGGCTGGAGCCGTTCTGTTCTCGATGTATATGTCGGCATCAAATGGCTTTGCTTTACAAATCCCAGTTGCCGACTATTTGACTCCAACAACCATCCGGCTCGAAGGTAATCCTATCATTCCAGACGTAACCACAGAAGAACCTAAAATTCTGTTGCCAACTGCGCCTGACAAGGCAATTGAAGCCGCGCTAGCCATTGTGGAAAGGAAACGGCTCCGAGACCAACAAGCTAAAGGTAATTGATTTTCAATTGAGAGCCCATTACCGTCTTTCCGGATGAATCAATTGCATCGCTACTAATCTTTGCGAGATCGCCAGTCTTGGGATCAACATACATTCGGATGTGTACCCCTGCTTTTTTTAGGGACAATATGGACAAGGACTTTCCGTCCATTTTGACAAGTCCTGTCAGCAGTTTGACTTCGCTGGTTCGATCAAACATATCGAGAAAAGGAATCTTTCGATTAAGGACATATCGGGAAATTGGGGATGCATAAATTCCTTTCGTCCTAAGGACATCGAGAAATTTGTCTGTTCCGCCGTTGTAGGTTTTGGATCCGCCACCCTTTGGTGACACAACTAACTGCGTATTTGCGAGAGTCCATGAACCTTTTGGCCCGGTTTCGGAGAGTTTTCCCTTGCCATATGTCAATTGGTAGGTTCCATCATCGGATGTTTGGACTATCTTACGACCATCGAGTCTGCTAATTGATCGCCAAACCTTTTGGGCAAACAATACGGATTTCCCGTCAGTTTTCGATGGAATCGTTGGGCGAGGTGCCAGGCCTTTTACAACCTTAGCTCCGGCAGGAATTACTGGGACTTCCGAAGAACTGACATACCGAAAATTCCAGTTCGATAGGGTTTGATTGCCTACCTTCAACTTGATTTGCGTTACTCGATAGCTGTTGTCAAAGTGAATTTCCGATAGGACATTCCTTTTGGGTTCAAAAAGCATGAGCGAGCTACC
>JANPAV010000309.1:0-2786 GCA_031430115.1 Armatimonadota bacterium
GCTCAGGGCTCAAGGCTCATGGCTCAGTGCACAGGGGACAGGGAACAAAGCAGGAAGCTAAGATTTCCGTTTACTTCGCTTGTTTCAAGAAGTGTTCGATCTGTACAACTATTATGATTCAAAAATAGCTTAATCGCTGAAATCGTGACGACGCAAAATTCGACAATGCGGTCGGAATAACTTTGAATGAAGGGTCAAAAATTGGCAAAAGGGTAAATTGAAATCGATGATGAATCCTCCGCCGGCGAGACAGTACAAGGACTCTAGTAATGCGAGAAAGTGGGTCATTGGGTTTTTTCTTGTTGCGCCGATTTTGTGTTGTGGTGGCGGGGTGCTTTACGCGAGAAAGTGGGTGGACACGGTTGATAACTCGGCAAACCTCGATAACCTAGTCGCCGAGGCGAAAAAGCAGGGATTTCCGTTTGAAGCAAAGGAGTTGGTCGGGACGTCACTTGTTCCTGACTCAGAAAACAGCTACCCGCAAGTGGTGAAGCTGATGAAAGAGTTTCCGAGCTTAGGCAAGATAACGAAAGCTACCGCGGACTTCAAAGTCATGAAAGGAGGCAAGCTCCCTACCGAAACCCTGAACTTTGTTGCTCGATCAAGAGCTATCGGGAGATTCACCAAGTTTGATGCCCACAAAGATTACGATCTGGGAATATATGTCCTTTTTCCCGAATTTACATACCTTAGGCAGATGGCACGGGCTTTGAAAATGCAAGCCGAGCAGCAAGCTGCTAATGGCGACGTGGCAGGAGCAATCGAGACGATGAGCTTGATCCGAAATCTAGGCAAGCAACTCACGAACGAAAAAATCATGATTGGTGCCTTCGTGAACATTGCGATCAGCCGAATATATGTTAAGACCGCGGCACAAGTGATTGGTTGGAACGAAGGCGACCGAAATGCCCTCGCCCAAGTCAAGAAAGCCCTTGAAGTTCCGCTCGAATCTACCGACTTCAAGAACGTCCTGAAGGGTGAGTTTTTCTTTGGCGTCACATTAGCGAGAAACTACAAGCTATTTGGCGGAATAAAAGCGATTGCCAATGAACAGTTTCCGGAAGTAGATCCGAGGAAAATCAAGCGCAACGGGCTACCTAAACAGATGTTAGAGCGAGGAATGCTTGCATCGACGATTGATTACATGCTGAAAGTCAAAGGCTTTGTCGATTCTGAACCAAACTTAGCTATCGCGGCAAATAAGGCAGAAGCATATTCAGACGCAATGCCGATGACCGTATCCAATGCCTTTCCAAAGGCAGTCTTTCCCATTTGGGGACAAGCTGGCGAGGCTTGGCTAAAGCCTAACTTGGAAAGACTCATGCTCCTTCAAGCCATTGACCTAATGGGACGTCGTCAAGGTGGCGAGTATCCTGGCTCGATCGCAGATATTCCCGACCCGATTGCAGGTGGAACAGTTCACTACAAGCGAACCGCAGGCGGATTCATGATTTATTCTCTGGGAAGGAACAAGAAGGACGACGGCGGACCAAAGAACAAAACGGATCGTAAAGAATCCGATGACTTTGGATTCGAATTTCCAATTGACCCCGCAAAATAAGCGCCCTGGGTAAGCGGTCAGACCAACGCTTACCCGTTGGAAACTTAGGATGAGAAATTGACGACTGGCTCCAGTGGTTGGATTTCGTAGACCAATTTTTCTAGCCTTTGCTTTGCTTCCAAAATGGCTTTTTGGGCTGGCGTGTACCGATCAGGGTCGTCGGGGAACGACTTCATCAAACGCTCATAGTGAGCAATCTGCTTCAGTGCCTTTCGCTTCTCAGCTGGAGTCAGTGGGACGATGGCGTCTGGGTCATTGAGGTTCAACGTGCCGCCAACTCGAGGTGGTTGCCCGGTTGGCGGAGCTATTTTTTTGGCGACGATCCCAACCTATCGGCCCCTTTGGCGGGCGGTAGTGTTCCAGCTTGGCGATCAGATCTTTTGGGTTCTTGGTCCAACAGTGTATGAATCGCATCTTCATACAGCTTTTTGTATTCACTGTCACTGATCGTGCGACCAATTTCTCGTTCAAAATTCCCAAGCTGACGATCGAATTCGTATTTGAACTCAGTTAGCTTATCGTTACCTTGTCGATTAGGAAAGTCCGGGCTCCATCGTCCATTTTCAATCGAGAACTTAAATTTTCGGGATCTTCGCGTTGCAAGTTCAATGTCGGACGAGAATTCATCACGAATGCTTTTTGCATACCGCGCAATCTGCTCCTTGAATTGTGGATTCCAAACCGGCAGATCGGGTCGACCATGGTCCCACGCAATTTGGTAGACCATCCTTGTCAATTGCTCCATGGTCTTGTCACTCCATGTGCCGCTTTGACCTGCATCAAGAATCAGTTTTCGAACCATTGATTTTGACTTTGAAAGCTCTTTGGTTCGGGCATCTTTTGATGCTTTACTTAATCGGTCTCGATCAGTAACCTTTCTGGTTGCGTTGGCAACTTTCTGATTTGCAACTTGCATCTTCTCTCGATACTCTTGATCGAAGATTGCATCTTGCATTTTGTACCGCCCCGCAGATGCATTGAGGATTCCTTTGGACCGGTTTATTTCGTCAATCCGCTTCTGTTCAGACAACGCAAACTTGCGTTGGTTTTCTGCGTTTCGGCGATTGGCTTCCCGCTTTGATCCCAAGCTCAATCCAGCCAAAACCTGTGGCGCAACGCCGAGCCCGCCCAACAATACGGCCGCGAGGCCAACAATCGCTTCGGGATTTCCAATCCGGGCCTTCTCGATCGCTTTTGCGGTTTCTGGCACCTTTTTCAAGGACTC
>JANPAV010000310.1:0-26072 GCA_031430115.1 Armatimonadota bacterium
CATCGTCGCCACCACAATTCCGGCAAGCAACAAAGTGGGGGTTTCGATAACCCCTCTGCGTCGGGCAAGGGACGTGACCAGCATGAGCGTCAGCATTCCGGTGACAAATCCGGCTCCGGGCATGCCAAGGGTAACAATGAGAGAGGAGAAAACACCTTCGTCCCATTTCTGTTCTTTAGCAAATAGCATAATGAAGACTGCACCGATCGCAGCCCCAGAGGATGACCCGACGACGTAAGGCTCAGCGATTTGATTTCGAAACAGAGTTTGAAGAGCAGAACCCGAAACACCTAAAATGGCGCCAACCACACCAGCCTCGATTGCCCGAGGGAGCCGCGAATTCCAGATAATATCATTTACGCTATCGTTGCCTCGATGGCCCTGAAAGATATGGCCAACGACATCCCAAGGCTTAACCCAAGCATAACTTCCGATTCCAACGTGAAGCAAGAAAGCGACTACCAGCACGCAGAATGCCACTACCAGTACTTTTCGTGCGGACTTCTGCATTAGCTCTAAGGTTATACTCAAAGAGCGTTGAAAACTTTGGCACTTTCGCAGCGAACTAACATTCTTAAGCCTTCACCGACCCTTGCAATCTCCGCAAAGGCAAATTCCATGAAGGCTGACGGCATCGACGTGATCTCCTTTGGAGCTGGAGAACCGGATTTTAATACTCCGCAACCAATTTGCGATGCGGCGAAAGAAGCTATTGATTCTGGATTCACCAAATACACTCCATCTGCCGGAATCAACGAATTGCGAGAAGCTATTTGCGGAAAGTTGAGCCGTGAGAACGGTCTCCAGTACTATCCGTCGCAAGTAGTCGTGAGTTGCGGTGCCAAGCACAGTGTTTACAATTCGATGCAAGTGCTGATCAATCCCGGTGATGAGGTCATTCTTATCGCACCTTACTGGATGACTTACGCAGACCAAATTCAACTTGCCGGAGGTATCCCAAAGGTAGTTAAGGCCCCAGCTGAAACAGGATTTGTTCCTGAGATTGAACAAATCAGTCAAGCCATTACGCCAAAGACAAAGGCAATTCTAATTAACAGTCCATCGAATCCTAGTGGTGCGGTGCTTCCTGATACCATATTGCAGGGTATCGCCGAGCTAGCTGATAAGCATGACCTTTGGATAATTTCCGACGAAATTTATGAGCGCTTGATCTACGGAACATCGTTTCGGTCTATTGCTTCCTTTAGCCAAAACACCAAAGATAGAACAATTACAATTGGGGGATGCAGCAAAAGTTACGCGATGACCGGGTGGAGGATTGGATTTGCGGCTGCGCCGTTGCCGGTCGCAAAAGCAATGAGCAACTTTCAGGATCAGGTCACAAGTAATCCAACATCTTTTGCTCAAAGGGGTGCCGTCGTTGCCTTCAATTTGCCACCAGAGAGTGTGGAATCAATGAGGGTTGAATTTGAATTTCGCAGAGATCTGATTGTGAAGTTACTTTCCGATATCCCAGGGTGCAAAATTTCGCTTCCTAAAGGAGCATTCTATGCTTTTCCGGATGTTTCGCAATGCTTATTGCCGGGAGAGACCGATGGACAACTTGCGGAGTTTTTGCTAGAGAAAGCACATGTTGCGGTCGTTCCTGGGTCAGTTTTTGAAGGAGAAGGACACATTCGGCTTAGCTATGCTACCAGCCGCTTGAATATTGAAGAAGGAGTCCGTCGGATCAAAGACGCGCTTGCAAGTCGGTAATGATTCCAAAGTCAATCCCTCTAAAAAGCGAAGCAATGTTTGGGCTGGCGATGCGCCATCGTTCCGCCGCACCTGCGGACATTTGCAATAGCTACGAGCGATTGGAGTTCTTTGGTGATTCAGTCTTAGGACTTGTTGTTGCTCAATACTTGTTTGAACACCATCCGTTTTGGGATCAAGGAATGATGTCTAAGGCAAAGAGCAGCGTCGTTCAAGAAGCACCGCTCGCAGAAATTGCCATCAAACTCGGGTTAGAGGCATATTTGGAACTTAGCCCTAGTGAAGAAACCACTGGTGGGCGCCAACGACCATCGATTCTTGCCGATGTTGTTGAAGCAGTCTTTGGGGCTATCTACCTAGAATCTGGCTTAGAAGTGGCAAGGTGGTTCATTTTGGAACAATTGAACCCTTATCTTCATCGAATTAGTAGCGGCGATGTAAATCCCGACGACTTCAAATCTAAACTTCAGGAGATCGCGCAATCTATTTGGAAGAAAACGCCGAATTACCGGATTTTAAACGAATTTGGTGCTGCGCACGAGAAAAAGTTTACAGTTGAAGTACTATTTGATGATGAAGTGATCGGTGAGGGCTCCGGTCGGAGTAAGAAAGAAGCAGAGCAAGCAGCTGCAGCGGAAGCTATCGAAGTTATTCGTCGCAATGTGAAACTTTAAGAGTCCCCGTATATTTGTTAGTTAATTGATATTGTTTCGGTAGTTGTGGCCCAAAGGCGTCATTTATGCAGACACATATCTTCAAACATCTAGCGATAGTTAAGAAGGTAAAAGTAAATGAAAGGAATCATCCTAGGAGCATTAGTATTCGGATTAGCGGGATCAGCAATGGCCCGACCGGAACTCAATGCATTCATCAACAAACCAGCCAACTCTATTCCAGAGTTGATTGCGCAGATTAAGTCGGATAAGCAGGTTGCAGATCGATTCATGCGCCACTTTTCGATGTCGAAAGAAGAAGTTCTAGAGTTCGTTGGAACGCTTCACTTGGGCAGTCTTCAAGACTCTGGTTATTACACGATCTACAGTGCACCTGAAAATGGCGTCATAAAAGCTCATATCTCTTTCTTTAAAAAAGGCACCCCTGCATTCGTTGATGCGGATGGATCGCCAATTCTTCGAGTTAAGTGCGCCAACCCATTTGTGCGTGGAAAAGTCAAAGCGTATTCAGTTTCAGAGCCAAGCGTTGAGCATAGTTCAGAAACACTCGGCGTAATACCTGAGGCGTCTTTGAAGGCAGATTCGATCATTGCTAACTCAACTCCTCCGATTCCTGAGATGGCGATTGACAACCCAGTGACGCTTAGGACAACTGGAATCACCTCAAGTCCAAACGTTTTCGCAGGTGCTAACCCAGTTGCAACAATCCTTGGTCTTGGTGGTGGAGCAGCCATCTTTGTTAACAAGAAGAATCCTTCAGTTGTTCCTGAGCCAGCATCCATGTTTGCCATCACCCTTGGAGTAGGAGCCCTACTCCTTCGACGTAAGAAGAAGTAACTTTTTTCAACTATCGCTTCAAAGACCTCACAATGGAATGTGAGGTCTTTTTTTATATTTCAATGAGCATGGGACTGATTGGCTGATTGAAGGAGACGATGCCGTCTTCGACCGCATAGTACAAGTTCTCTAATCGGACACCACAATTTCCTTCCAAGTAGATTCCGGGCTCAATGCTAAAGCAGTTGCCGGCCTCGAGTGGTTTGTCGTTGTCGGAGGTTATGTTGGGTTCTTCGTGAACTTGCATCCCAATCCCGTGACCAGTTCGGTGAGTGAAATATTGCCCATATCCGGCATCTTCAATAACTTTCCTTGCAGCGAGATCCATGTCCATTGGTCTTGCGCCTATTTTACCGACGGCTCTGGCGGCTTCGTGGGACCGGTAGACAATGTCGTAGAGATTCTTTTGTTCTTCGGTTGCTTTGC
Source organism: Armatimonadota bacterium (assembly GCA_031430115.1). Lineage (GTDB taxonomy): Bacteria > Armatimonadota > Fimbriimonadia > Fimbriimonadales > Fimbriimonadaceae > Fimbriimonas. The sequence goes on from JANPAV010000310.1 coordinate 3,654, forward strand.
CAAAAACAAAGGTTCGAGTGATATCGCTGCAATATCCTTCGTAGGTGCAGCCGAAGTCCACGAGAACGAGGGTGTCTGGCTTCAATCGAGTTTTGTCATTGATGTGATGTGATTCTGCAGATCCAGGTCCGAAACAGACACTGCAGAACTGCGGCAATCCTCCCCAATTCTTCATCTCGTACTCCATGAGCTCACGGACTTCAAGCTCGGTAATCCCTTCTTTCAGGTGACCTTTGATGTATTCGTAAGTTTCGTCGGCTATTTGTCCGGCGCGCTTCATGAGGGCGAGTTCAGCCTCATCTTTCTTTGCCATTAGTTCAGCAATGACAAGACCGCCCATTTTGAACAATGCCGCTGGCAGCGCAGTTTGCATTTCTAACAACATCTTTGCCGGCATGTGGTCGTCAACGGCGATTACTCCGGTGCGTAGGTTCCAATCTTCCGCCATTTCGAGGAAGTGCTCGATTGGATTTTCTCCGTCTCGCCAGGCTCGAATGTCTTCGATGCCAATTCGCTTGGCTTGGATTTGGCTGAGCGCAGGACAAATGAGTCGTGACTGTCCCGACTTATGAATTGCGAATGTCAAGAATCGTTCGTGCGCATCTTCAAAAAATCCGGACAGATATCCCATGGATATTGGGGTCTGGGCAAGAAACGCATCATAACCAGATTCGGCCAGGTAGTTGGCAAGTTGCTGAATTCGGGACATGCGTACTAGTATTCCTTAATCGCTCTTAGAGTAGTTCTTTTGGGAGTAGTTCTTTGAAAAGGGTTCATGTCTACTTTCCAAGCACGTATTTGTCGAGCCAAGCAATCCAACGCGCCCACTGATCCATCAATGTTTCTCGGGCAATTTGTCCATGGTCCTCGTAAGGATACATATACAAGGCGGCAGGCTTGCCAATGCTTTCTAGCACACTGTACATCCGCACCGAGTTGATCGGGTCAGTTCCAACGTTTTGGTCGTCCATGCCTGCGTACATCAAAAAAGCACCCGACATGTGTTCCGCTTTAAGAATTGCGGACATTGCCAAATAGGTGTCCTTAGCTTCAAAGATAGACCGAGATTCGGTTTGGAATGCCATCGGTGTCAAAGTTCGATTGTAGTTTCCTGCGCCGGCAATCCCCGCCTTAAAGAACGGCGTGTGAACCATCGCATTTGCTGTACTGAAACCGCCATAGCTGTGTCCACCAAGTGCGAGCTTGGTTCGATCACAAAGCCCCTTCATTTCAAGCATATCAATCGTCGCGGACAAATTATTAACAAGGTCGCTGACGTAGAAATCGTTCATACGCCCCCGTGGGCCAATGATAGGACAGTCCGGCTCAACAAACGCCCAGCCACGCCTCAACAGCAACGTCTTAGGGCTTCCACCTTGTGCCGGGAATAAATTCCTGTTTGCCACTCTGGCTTGCCGATCATACGCGTCCTGAGACTCGAATTCCGACGGATAGAACCAGAAGAAAGCGGGAAGTTTGACTCCCTCGACTTGCCAATCTGGCACGGTGACTTTCACCCAAAACTTAAACCCATCAGCCCTCGTAACTTGCAATCGATACCGTTTAGCTTTGGTCAAATCGGGTGCCAGATCTTGATTCCATGTTATCTGTTCTCGCCCCTTTCCATCGATCAAGAAATTGTTTGAAGGCTCTGTCGGAGATTGGTGATCAATCAGTAATCGAACTCCGGTCGTGTCGAGAATTCCATCCAAAGTTTCATAGGCATCCACTTTGCTTTGCCAGATTCGAGCGGTCTTGTTTGAGGCAAAGTCGTAGGAATCTAAGAAAGGTCGCGGGGGATTCTTGTCGGTATCGGTCCACGTTTGAGTTCCTCGTAAGAGCAATGTGCCGGCGGTCATATCCACCGTCTGAACGCCAAAAGCATTGAGCGATGTAACGATCGAACCCGGGATATTCTCGGATGGCGTCGCAGTCCACTTCCAAAGAGCCTTGCGGGAGTCTAGTTTTCCGATGGTGAACAAGTATTGGCTCGTCTCGCCCATGGCAGTGCCCTGATAGAAGACCTGCTTTCCGTCTGCAGAAAAAGTGACGTTATTAAGTCCGGAATCATTGGAAAGAATGACCTTAATGTCCTCCGGTCGGAACGGTGCGACCCACCGGACTAAGTCCTCATTTCGAGGTGCGCCTTGGCCGCCTCCGGCTTGCTGTCCACCGCGTTGTCCTCGCTGCTCATCCTCTTGTGGAGCGGCAGGTGTCGCCGGAGGAGGCGTCGGGGTATTCCTAACGTAAACAAGGCCGTCACCGTCAGGAGCCCACGCAAGCTGGCGTCGAGGTTGGACGGTCGGAATAACCGGGACACCAGCCACTGGTGGTGGTGTCTCACCAATTCGAAGCTTTGTCTCTGTGAGCATAGTCAAAGCCTTACCAGTTGAATCCCAAATTTCTTCTTTGCTTCCGAAGTTTCCTGCGGGAACGATGTATGAAAATGGCTTTTGAACTGTCGTTACGCGGAAAACATCAGCATTTGGAGCGGCGTCGATCGACGAAATCATCGCCGGTGCTCCGATTGGCTTGACCGCATTGGTTGTGATGTCGACGGTTGACAATTGACCAGTTAAGAAGTAAGCCAAACGGTCTTGATCGGTTTGATTGAGGAGGAGGGAACGATAGACTCGAAGGTTGTTCTTGTCCCTGTCGGTCACCTGGACTCTCGGTTGGGCTGGCACCGACCCGGCTTTCGGCTCGGCGCCTCGGTTGGTGGGGACAAAAACGGCGACGATGCTCTTGGAGTTGCCGACCCACTCTGGCGTGACCCTTGTTGCAAGAAGTGGTCGTGAACTCACTTCCCAGGTCTTGTTCTTGGTGGCATCATGAAGATAGATGGTTGACGCATCAGGTGAGTGAACCAAAAACATCAAGGTGCTTCCGTCAGGCGACCATGTTGGCGCACTGACCCACGTTCCGGTTGGCGGCTTGATTTCTCGCTCTTTAAAGTTTGTTGAGTCGGTGAGGATGACCGATTCACCGGTTTGGTAGGACATCGTTCTTGCGCGGTTCCCGCGAATATCGAACATCCATCCGCCAAAGTTTTCATAAGGATTGGCGATATCGCTCAACATGACTTGACCGCGGGTTTTGATTCGGGCAAACCAAGTTCGTGAGCTATTTAGGTTCGAAAGCGTGAACTGAGTGTGACGAGGAAGATCAAAATAGCTCGCGATTTCCTTCGGAGGTTTCAAATAAGACTCGGCATTAATCGGGTTTTGCGCGTAAACGCCCGCTGCCATTAAAGCGAAAGGAATGCTAAAAAATTTCATGATGCCAGCATAACCCAAATTGATTCCGTAGTGTTTCTCTGGTGCCTAAATTGACTTAATGCGCTCTGGAACCCTGCGAAGTTGAACGCTGAGAATCTTTTGGACTGTTTCCTCAATCTGAAAGTTTGTGTTGTCGAGAACCGTTATTCCGGCCCTTTCAAATTCGAGCCACAGTGACTCGCCCAGGGATAGGACAAAGTGTTCGATATCTTTGGGATCGAAGCTTTTGTTGATACGGGTAAGGTTGCGGGCGAGGTTGGTTTGGATATCGGCTTTGAGGCAAACGAAGACTCCACCCATGGAAAAGTCAAGAAATTCTTGAACCATTTCGGGTGAAGAGCAGTGTTCGGCGATGACGGCGAATCCGGCGTCCGAGTAGATTTTTGCAACTGAGCCAACGGCTTGATGGGCGAGTCGGAATTGGAGTTCGGTTTCTTCATCCCAACCTGAAGTTGGCTGTTTTAAGCCCTTGACGACAAGGGATCGGAAATAGTCGATATCGAAAAGAATGGACTTTTCGAAATGGTTGGCGAGCGCTCGGGCAGTCGTTGACTTACCCACGCCAGGCGCGCCAGAAATGAAAAATATTTGCCCTCGCTTCATCGTCGACTTCTGCCGAAGTATACTAAGGAAGTTACTGGCGGATCGTCCAATGGCAGGACAGCTGTTTTTGGTGCAGCTAATCTAGGTTCGAACCCTAGTCCGCCAGCCAGTTTTTATGAGCCGCATTCTGAAAGGAGTCGGCTCGTTTTGATTTTAATAGAACCCGTTTCGTTTGCTCATGAAGATAAGCATTGAGGCGATTGCACCTGGTTCGGGGAGGCCCTTTGGGCCGGAAGTTATCGCTGAGAATGCGACCTTCCCTTTGGCATCGATCAGATAAATCGCAGGTTCGCCGTAGTCGCCAGCTTGATGGTTATGGCTTAGATACACGCCATAGCTTTTCGATACTTCAAGGTCGGTGTCGGACAGCATGGGAATCTTGATTTTGGATTCGGTGGCAAATGCGGCCAGGTTATCGGGGGTATCGGCGGTAATGGCGAGGATTCCGAAACCGAGATCGTTCACGCTCCGACTAAAGTCTTGCCAGCTTACGATGGACTTCTTTGCACTCGGGCAGAAGGTGCCTCTGAAGAACAGAAGGACTGCGGGCTTGCCGTCGAAGCCTTCAAGCGTGTGTTCCACACCTTCGTGGTCCGGCAAGGTGAACTTTGGTGCTAGCTCACCGTTTCTGATCATGAGTCTATTTTACGCGTTTAACAATCTGCCTATCTTCGCCAAAAGAGTATTCTTCCAATTCGATGGGCACATGGGGTACGGCAATTTTTTCCGACGATTTGACATGTGATGTTCAGGATACGTTTCGCCAACATCTCTTAAGAGCCGTCGACACCGAAGAATCCACCAGGTTGATCATCGAAGCATTTCAAGATGCGATTAAAGACCCAGAAGAGGGTCCAACATTTTGGATCGGTCTTGCAGCAACCCAGTGGAAGCTTGGACGATTGCTTCCAGAAATTAGGGATAAGGCAATTGAAATAATTTGTCAAGGCGGAGACCTACACCGATGGAAAGACAGTGGCACTAACTTGGAAAGGCGAAGAAAGGTGCTCGATAAACTCAAGGTTCAGCTTGAAAGTCCGCCTCCACCGCCAAAAAAGCTTAAGGCACCATATCTTGATTCAACCGATTGGCCAATTGGTGCAATTCTGACGTATCTTCAACCTGATGAAAGGCTTTGTTTGATCCGGGTTATTGATCATCACAAATGCTCAGGTGGCACATCACCAATTGTTGACATCTTTGCGTGGAGAGGAACGGAGATCCCGAGTATGACAACAATCAAGAAGTTGAAGGTGATTCGTGGTAGGAGATCACGTGATTACGTAATTGGACCGATTATTGTTAGTGCGGGATCAACAAAGCAGTTACCAAAGGATCGATTCACGATCGTTGGCATCCAAAAGAAACCCATGCCGTGGCAAAAATCCTGGAATTCACCGGGTTTTGAATCTTATACTAGCTGGCTATCTTGGGACAAGTACTTGAGTGATACCCTTCGATTTGGGTTAGGGGAATGATTCCTATTCCTGATTTAGGCTCTCAGTTTCTCTCTTTTAAGCGCCGACCATTAGTTGGCGAGAGACTTTTACTCCTAACTGACCCGTTCAATCGTCCTTTTTCATTAGGATGTCAAGCACACCACCAACTCAAGATCCAATTTCAACGCCAATGGGACTCGGATCGGGTCCAAGTCAAGAAGAACGAACTCAGGCTATGCTGTCTTGGTTCTTATCAATCGTTGCGGGATTCATTCCGCCGCTAATCTTCTTCATTATTTCCGCGGACAAGCCTTACGTAAAGCGTCATGCAGCAATGTGCTTGGGTCTTCAACTTGTTTCAACTGTCTTGTGCGTTATTCTATTAGTAACGATTGTTGGCGCTCTCCTGCTTCCAGTTGTCGGTATCGCCTGTTTGGTTTTCATCATTATGGGTGGACTCGCTGCCAATAAGGGCGATAACTATGATGTTCCTGGTATTGGTAAGATGATTGCCAACATGTTCAAGGTTTAGCTTGAAACTAAGAAAGGGCTCAGCAGGGGTCGGTTTTGACCTCCTTAGCTAAGCCCTTTTTTTTGCTAATTTGATTTCGCGACCACAGATGCTGTACCAACCAGCTCGGTGCTGATCACGCTACAGGCACCAGAGTTTTGCCCGAAATTTGGCCACATGCCAGGAGTCATGTAGATTTGGGCATCTTTTCGCAGAGGAAGGATACTTAGGGTCAAGCCTCCTCGAAGGATTGCTGCGCCGTATCGGCTAAGACCGAGTTCGAGGGGCTTTCCATTGTAGAAGTTATCTTCAATCAGCTTCCCATTGAGATAAAGCCTGGCGGCATCACCTTGGTATCGAATTTTGAGAATCCAATTGCCGGGAGGCAATGAATTGGGAAGTTTTATGTCCCACTTAGACGCTGCTTCAAAATTTTCGTCGCTGGGTTGCTCGGAGACGGCTTGGCTCCCTTCGTAGATGTCTCGGGCTGACCCCATTACCGCGGTCTGGCTTATCGGCACTACGATTGAGTTTGGAACCGAGTTTGCGTAGTGATAGACCGAAAATTCACCGGCTCTTGACGGAATAGTCGGTACTCCTGCGATCTTGATTGGCCCCATAGCTGGCATTACTGCCACAGATTTTGAAGTACTCGGTCGGCTGGTTAAGACGAGTTCATTTCGATCAAAAAGGACATCATCATCGGAAACGACGACTGCTTCTATGCTTGCAAATGAACCTTTCCAGATATGCAGACTCTGGGATTCGCTGAGTAAGTAGATCGTTACCAACTTGCCGTCCTTCCGTTGTAAGGTTATTGCCGGTTCAAGACCTGACTTCAAGTTCGTCAACCGGACAAACCCGGCGGAGGTTACGATCTTACCGGTCGTGTTCAAAACTTTTGAATCGGAATTTGGAAACACAAATTCGGCAGGAACACCTTTAGTTTGAGCAAAAAAGTAAGCGTCTTTCAATTTACAAATTGGCTGAGCGGTGGCGTAAGTTAACTGGGCACCACTGAGGTCTTGATGGAATGGCCAATAGAAATACGAATTTGCGGGAACATCAATTGGTTTTGATGGGACGACCAGCGATCCTGATTTGCACTTTAAGGAAAATTGAACTCCTTTTCGAGCTGGTTGCGGCGTGAGACGCATGTAGTTGTTGACAAAGATATAGCCCGATTCACCATTGGAACGGACTGACCAATTGGCAATATCCGGCGATCCGATTTGGGCTTTCATTCCGGCTAATTGGCTACCAAAGTCCCTCATGAAGAGGTGCATTCGTCGAAGAATATGATAGTGCGGTCGAATCTGACCAAATTCACCCAGGGGAGCCTGGAAATCGTATGACTTTACGGGAACATCGTTCCAATATCCGGTCGATTGGGATTCACTGAGATAGGTGTTCCCTTCTGGATTGGTTCCTCCGTGATACATGTAATAGCCTTGGAGATTGTTACCTGAGGCGACTTTTGCTAAGGCTAGACTTCCGATATCGTTCGGTTCGACGACGACTCGGCGGTGATAACTGACGTGCATTCCCCCGCCAATTTCGCAGCACATGTGCGGATATTTATTTTCAGCTTCGATGACTTCTGGCTTTGGGGTTGCGCCTTGGAGGATATCGTCTGGATTTCGGTTTAAGGTTAGGGTGTAGTTCTTCCCGTACTTCGCGGCGGTTTCCTCGATTCCGCGATCCCAAAAGCCGATTGGATAGGCGCCATACATGGGGAAAAGCTCGTTTGCCGGCACTGGGGTTTTTAGCATTGGCCAACCAGTGCGGGTGTAGAGTGGGACGACGATACCAACTTCTTGGGCCATTCGCTTAAGGTTGAGCAGGTATTCGCCGGGTCCGTAGTATTCGTTCTCGACTTGAAATCCGATTACGGGCCCGCCATCTTTCCATGATAAACCGGACATCTGCTTGGAGATTTGCTCGTAGAACTTTTTGACTTCGGCTAGGTAGGCGGGATCTTCTGAACGAAGATTGAAGCTGTTAGTAATCCAATCTGGAAATCCTCCATTTCGGACTTCGGCGTGAACCCATGGACCTCCCCGCACGATCGCTTTTAGGCCAAGATCCTTGCACAAGAGGAGGAATTTTCGGAGGTCCTTGTTTCCATCCCACTTTGATTGACCTTGGACCTCTTCATGGTGAATCCAAATGATGTAGCTGGATATGACATTGATTCCGCCGGCTTTCATTTTTTGGAGTTCTTGACGCCATTCGGATTCGGGGTAGCGAGAGTAGTGGAATTCGCCCATTGCCCACATGACCCGCTTTCCGTTGACCATGAGGCTCTGACTGTCTGCGCTAATGGTGTCTTTGAGGATTGGATTGTTGGCGTTTTGAATTGGTATTGCGGTAGCAAGTTGCTGTCCAGTGGTTAGGTCAAGGGCTGAAGTGGGACTTTGGATTGATGTTAGGATGGCAGCTGCTAGGGTGAGCATTTTGAACTCTCTGTTTACGATATCTTATTGAGCAACATAAATTGGAACTTCATGAAGTCAGCTTGCTCATTTTGATTCTCAGACGGGAACTGAGGTATCGCCTAAACCAGTATTCTTGTTCTGTGCGTTTCCTGATCAGCATTGTTTCGGTACTATTTCTCTTCCAAATTGGTTGGTCACAGGAGGGTGCAAAACGCCCATTGCCGGCTGTAAAGATTGAAAGTCAACCGAAGATTGATGGAGATATCTCAGACGAGATTTGGAAGAAACTTGAACCTGTTTCAGGCTTTTGGGACGTCGAACGAGGGCAAGTGGTCGCCGAACAATCGACAGTAAGGATTGCTTATGATACGAAGTTCATTTATGTAGCTTTTGACCTTATTGATAAGGATCCCTCGCAAATTACGGCGGCCGAGACCCAGGAGGACAGCCGATTTGCCAATTCTGGCAATGGCGGCGGCGAGAACTTTTCGGAAGATATTGTTGACGTTCGATTGGACCCGTTTTCAACGGGCACCATGGGTGGTTCTTCAATATTTTCGGTCAATGCAATTGGCACAAAGTCAGCGGCGATTGGTGGTGGAAGGGCGAAAAAAACGGAGTGGAGGGGCGAATGGAAAGCATTTGTGAAACGGACAGCTACTGGCTGGACGGCGGAAATGCAAATTCCTTGGCAGATTCTCAACTATCCGGCCAAAAAGGATCCACAAAGCTTTGGGATTAACTTCTTTCGCTATCATCAGCGTCTGAAGCTACCATCGTATTGGGCGAATATCGGTCCGAACACAAGAGAGGAGTTACAGGGGATTTGGACAGGAGTCAAAGCTCCGAGCCCTCCTAAGCCGAAAGCTTCGGTGTTGCCCTACACGATTTTTGGAATTGACGACAATAACAAAGCGTCGATGAGAGCGGGTCTTGATGCCCGTTATCCGATCACTAGCGAGATGACCGCGGTCGCCTCAATTTTTCCCGATTTTGGGACCATTGAAGGTGCAATAGAGAGTGTTGGGTTTAGTCGAACGGAACGATTTGTGGCGGACAAGCGCCCGTTCTTTTTAGAAGGACGGTCCTTTTTCAGCGCAGGAATGGGTTTTGATATTGGTCAATTCTTTTATGCTCGTCGGATTGGCAATTTTGATGTTGGGACCAAGCTTTTTGGAAAACCCAACGCGAACGACTCAATTGGATTCTTGAATACGATCACGTTTGGTGATCGGATTGATACGGTTGCAAATTGGAGCCATCGGGTTTCGCCATTCGAGAGTTATGGCGTTTTTGCAAATGTAAAAAGCTCGGGTACAGATAACGCCAGCGTAGTGAGCGCGAACTATTCGAAGGAGTGGGGGAAGCTAGCATTTTCTACTCGGTATGCCCAGTCGAACGACAATGGTGCGAACTCATTGGCGTCCTCAAACACGCTTTGGTATCAAGATAAGAGCAACTTCTTTTTTGTTGGCTACAACGATACGAACGATAAGTTTCGGCTGCCTGATGGGCTCCTTGGCTTTACCGGAATCAAGGGTTTGGAGTTGTACGATGAGCTGACTTACGATTGGCGAACCGGGCCAATTCAACGGAGCAGTACGGAATTTTCGTATAGCGATAACAAGAAGTTGGATGGTACGCCGTTTCAACGAGGAGGATCCGTTGAGTCATTTCTTGGCTTAAGAAATGGTTGGGGGACGAAGTTAGAAGCTAGCTATTACAACTTTGACGGACTGATCGATCGAAATGTTGGTTTGACGGTCACGAAGGGTTGGGACAATCGATTTTCAAATATTGGAGTCACGGTTGGTGGCGGCACCAATGAGAGCGAGGGTGCGGGATATTTCTCGATTAACACGGCTCGCCGGATTGGGAAGGGACTGGATATTGGCTACCGAGGGTTCTTTCAGAACTTTCAAGGACATATTAATCAGAACATTTTCACGGTGGCTTATGAATTGACTCCGACTCGATCTTTTGGCGGTCGAATGGTGACTCAGAACGCGGACACCAACTGGTATATCTCTTATCGGGATGCAGGTAAGAAAGGTACGGAAATGTTTATTATTCTTGGTGATCCGAACGCGAAGGAGTTTCGTCGGATGCTGCAAGTGAAGATGGTCTTCGCCTTCTAATACACCTTATTCATTTCTTTCAGAATTCATTGAAAGTTCAGCAAGTACTAGGGTAAAACCTGGATATGTGGAGCACTCTTGCGCGCTCCTCGATATCAGGACTGATCGTTCTTGGCGTTCTCGGGTGTTGCTTGCCTGGCCAAAAGCTTCGTAGTCTCATTGCATATTTGGCACCTCTACTGGTCGTTGCTTCCTGCTTCACCTTTGGGCATGACCTCAATTCATTTGCTCGATTGGCCCTTTCGGGGCTGGTTCTGCTTGGGACCTTTAAGGGGTCATCTTTACTGCTCATGTCGAGAAAGAAAGTTCGTGCGATGGATCGCTTCGGGCTCAACTTTTTCAGCATTTGTTGGCCTGGCATTGATCCCGTTCCTTTCGGAGTTCGTCCAGTTGCATTTATCGAGGATGGCAAGCGGTTTGGGGCCGGAATGGCAAGGGCTATTGTCGGAGTTTTAGGATTTTTATTAGTGGCTGGGTTCTCGGAACGACTTGGAGCTTTGGCCGCTGGTTGGCTTGGAATTGTTTGCCTTTTGACTATTTTTCATCTCGGGTTATCCGATTGTTTGACTGAACTCACACAGGCAATTGGCTGGTAGCTGAAACCACTTTTTGAGTCGCCGCTACGATCATCTTCTCTTTCAGATTTTTGGTCTAAGCGGTGGAATCGGCCGTTTGTTGAGTTGAACAAGATCTTTTTTATGCCTTGGCTCGTTCGACGCTTCGGCATGAAGTCGGCGATCTTTGTTATCTTCCTCATCTCGGGGGTGCTTCATGAATTGGCGATCAGCTATCCCGCCGGAAGCGGCTGGGGGATGCCGCTTGGTTATTTTGCATTTCAGGGATTGATGGTTTTATTGGAGCGAAAAGTTCGGGTTCGCGGTCCGATTTGGGTTGCGTTGGTTGTGTTGTTGCCGGTTCCGATCCTCTTTCATACTGCCTTTCGGGAGGCGATTATTCTTCCCTTCTTAGCTTGGACTCGGTCTTCGATGCTACAGATTGGGCTGGTGCCAGCGCTATCACTCCTTATTTTTGTCTTAGGGTTCGCCCAATTTTGTATCTTGGCGGCGAGCTTTCAAGTTCCAAGTCGATTGAGCTGGAAGGAAGAACTGCCTCGCCTAAGTTCATTGAATCACAAGCTGATGTGGACTTACGGTTCGTTTATTGTCTATTCGATTTTTTCGTTTGGAGTATTGACCTTGGTCCTTCATGAAGACATTCTTCGGGGGACTCGGGCCGGAATAGCCGTATCGGTGGTCATGTTTGTTTGGTGGAGTCTTCGATTGGCGACTGACGTATTCTATTTCAAAAGTAGCGATTGGCCGAAGGGTCGCTTCATGCAGATCGGACACGTGATGCTGAACTGCCTGTTCACGTTTGTGCTCTGTGGGTACGGGTGCGTGATTTTGGCGCACGTTTTGGGGTTGGCTTAACTGATTGTTATCAGGGCAAGTGGCTATGTGAACTTGCGGCGATAATCGCCGGGTCGCATAGCTCCTTGGACTTTGGATGAATCTTGCCTTAACCCAGCCCTGCAAGTCCTTTGCCGCTTAGGCGTCGAAGACCTCTTCGGCTGGGCTGACATATTTGTGCCCTTCAGGCCCGGTTATAAGGATTCCGGTAGCTTGGGTTGAACTTTATGCATGATCGTTATGTAGATTCATTATTCTCGGGCAATGAGGAATATGAAGTTTTTTCAATTTACGATTTATTCCAGACGACATCCAGGAGAAGGAAAAGTTCTAAGTCAGTTGCTTTGAGTTCTGCCCGATCAAAGGGAAAGAAGTCGTTTCGGTCAAAATATGCTTCGGTTCCTTCGGCGAAGTATTCCTGAGGGCTGGTCATTGCGTACGCCTTCTCGGGCTTTGCGGCGAATTTCGTTCCGAGCCAGCGTTGAACTGAATCGTATTTTCCGCTGGCTTTGGCATGTTTGTACGCGGTTGCGATTTGAGGGTTATTGAATCCGAGGACTTGATCGTGATAGCCATGGGCTAGTTCATGGAGGACGAGCACGGGCATCCGTTTCAGTTCTGCTTCAAAGTCGGAAACGCCGGTGAATTCGATTCCCTTTGCCATGATAGGGTCGCGACCGTTTTCTTTTAGCCAGCTGGCTCCGGGATGATATTCTGCCGTCCCTCGAACTCCTGGGTATTCGGGCGAGAACCAAAGCGTGATCTTTTGAAGCTTGGTTACTGCTTCATTTGGAACTAGGCTCTTAATCTTAATGAACTGATCCTTGAGCAATACCATTGCCTTCTCTGTTCCTTTCTTGTCTTGTTTAAGCAATTCGACGTTGATCTGGACCGTCCATCCTTCGATCATCCGCTTCTCACGTTGGATTTCTGGCGTTTTGGCTAACAAAACAAGGGCAAGGCAATGGGTCAGCACGATACCAAGGATTATATGCCTCTTTCGCTCGCCATTGTTTTTATGTCCATAAAAACTCGATCTGGTCTCCGTAATTTTTTTGTTCATTTTAGAGTCCTTAGCAGTAAGGCATCCGTTTGCCGAGGAAATTTATATGAAATCAATGAACCTTTCAATGTCAAACCGGCTCTTCGCATTGGGCGCACTTGGCGTTCTTTCAGCTGGTGTACAAGCTCAAGTCTCAGTTCCTAAGGTCTTTCAGGACGGGTTGGAAACAATGCCTAACCTATACGCCATTTCCAGTCATCCGATGGGAAGTGTTTTGAAGGTGAAGCTTGACACTAAGTTGCAATCGAACAAGGCGCATGTTGGCGACACTTTTACCGCCACAGTCGATATGGGCAAATCCAAAGACTTTTTTGGGCTTCCGGCCGGAACAAAGGTCGAGGGGCATGTGACCGAGGTTCGAGCTCGCGAAGGAAAGACTCCGGGAATGTTGAGCGTCGACTTTGACACGGTTCGACTTGCCAACGGAGAACGATATCCGATCGAAGCATCTCTGATAAAGTTCGACAAGAAAAATATTCTGCGCAAAGATGGAAGATACATGTCGAGTCCTGCTTACAGTAGTGGTACGAATTATGTTGCCACGGGTGCGGTGGTAGGCGTCGGATTAGCCCTTCTGACCGGAGCAGACGTACTTTTGGGTGGTCTTCTTGGCGCGGGAATAGGTTACTTGATTGGCGAGCGCGGCGGCGTACACGCTCAGGATCTGACGCTGAAGCCGGGAACGGTTATGGGCGTTCGGTTTAATCAAGACACCCATTTCTCGATTGTTGAGAATTAACTCTTTTTTGGTGATCAACTAGCGATCACCCACAAAGTGTTCTCATTTCACTTGGCCGCTCACTTCTGAGCGGTCATTTGCGTTAACCGTTTAAATCAAATCGTGTATTATCGTTGAACTCATGACTGATCTCGACCTGATGCTTCGATTCATGCTGCAAGTGCTGGTCGTGCTGGTGGCATGTCGTGCAGTCGGTTGGTTTGGCCAGAAGTATCTAGGACAAGCCCAGGTGACAATGGAAATGCTGACGGGAGTTCTTCTCGGGCCGTCGGTTTTTGGGGCATTGAGTCCGGAGCTGCAATACTCGCTTTTCCCGCAGCTCTTGGTTGCTGGAAATCCAGATTCGGGGAAGCATCCTTCGATGTCCATTTTGTACATCATCGCCCAAATTGGGCTTGTGCTTTACATGTTTCTGATTGGGTTAGAGCTTGATTTGAATCTGATCAAGGCTCGAAGGAAAGCAGCAATGGCGGTATCGGTAGCGGGAATCCTCCTTCCATTTGCCCTCGGATGTCTCGTTTTTTACACGATGCTCAGTCACAGGACTGACATGTTTGGAGCCAATATTCCGCAAACTGTCCAGGCACTATATGTCGGAGCAGCGATGTGCATCACAGCGTTTCCGATGCTGGCACGAATCATTTATGAGGCGGGAATTGCGGGAACCCCGCTCGGAACTCTTGCCATTAGCGCGGGAGCAACGGACGATGTCTTTGCCTGGATCATGTTGGCGATCGTTTTGGCATTTAGCAAGGGCGAACCTGCCATTGCAGTTTGGGCTATTGGCGGAGGAGCCGCGTTTGCGGTAGCAACGTTGACTCTTGGCAAGAAGTTCATGGGGTTCTTGGAAACGAGGGATTCGACTGAAGATACAGTATCTCAAACCACATTCGGACTAGTTATGCTCTTTTTGTTTGCGGGAGCTTGGTTCACTGACGCAATCGGGGTATACGCCGTTTTTGGTGCCTTCGTTATGGGCGTGGCGATGCCAAAGGGTCGTCTGGCACTATTTCTAAAGGAACGCATTGAACCTTTGACTGTTTCCTTGTTTCTGCCCTTCTTCTTTGTTTACTCTGGTCTCAACACAAAGCTAAGTTCGTTATCAGGCGCGGAACACTGGGTTATTTGTTTTGCTCTTTTGGCGGCGGCAATAGTGGGTAAATTTGGCGGTTGTTACTTTGCCGCAAAGGCATGTGGCGAACCTCAGAGGCAGTCTATTGCCATTGGTGTACTTATGAATTCGCGGGGTCTGATGGAGCTAATCATCCTCAACATTGGACTTCAACAGAAGGTCATCACGGTTCCATTCTTCACGATGATGGTGATCATGGCGATCGTCACGACGTTTATGGCTGCACCGCTATTCCGTCGAGTTTACGGGTCTGGTTTTGACTCTGAGCCGACCGCAACATGATTCTTTGCTAACTTAGGGATTCCAATAAATGTATAGTAAAAGAGATGCGCGACGTGCTTATTATTGGCGGCGGCCCTTCGGGTTCAACTGCTGCTTCTCTGTTAAGGAAATACAATCCCAAACTAGACATATTGGTTTTGGAACGAGAGAAGTTTCCCCGCGAGCACGTTGGTGAGAGCCAACTGCCGCCCATTGGCATTGTTCTTAACGAAATGGGGGCTTGGGATAAGGTGGAAGCGGCAAACTTCCCAATTAAGATTGGAGCTACCTATCGTTGGGGCAACACTCGGGATCTTTGGGATTTTCAACTTTATCCAGCCGAGCAGTTTAAGGATGAGCCACGACCAGCAAAATACGTAGGACAGCGGACTCGAACCGCATTTCAGGTCGACCGCGCAATTTACGACGAGATTCTGCTTGACCACGCGGCGTCATTAGGGGCCGAAGTACGAGAAGAAACTAAAGTTGCTGAGATCATGCACGAAGGCGACAAGATCACCGGCGTGAGACTCGAAGATGGCACCATTGAAACTGCCCGATATTATCTTGACTGCAGTGGAGGCTCGGGGCTTTTGCGAAGGACGATGGGAGTCGAAATTGTCGAGCCAAGCAACCTCAGGAATATAGCTTTTTGGGATTACTGGGAGAATGCCGAGTGGGCGTACACCGTCGGAAACGGTGCCACACGAGTTCAGGTTATGAGCCTCGGTTACGGATGGCTTTGGTTTATTCCGATTGGTCCAACCCGGACGAGCATTGGTCTGGTTTGCCCAGCCGAATACTATTTGAAGTCGGGAATGACAAAGGAAGAAGTCTACAAAAGGGCGATTGCGGATGAGCCGTTGATTGCGGGATTGATCACGAATGCAACTCCAGAAGGCGAGATTCGAGGCACGAAGGATTGGTCTTATTTTGCCGAGCGAATGTACGGCGAAAATTGGTTCCTCGTTGGCGAGGCGGCTGGCTTTGCCGACCCCATCTTGGCGGCCGGATTAACGATGGCGCACATTGGTGCGAAAGAACTTGCGTACACCATTTTGGAGCTCGACAAAGGCACTTTGGACGCCAAATGGCTCAAGGACCAATTTCAGGAAAATCAGACTCGGAGAGTCGAGCAGCACATCAAGTTTGCGGACTTTTGGTACACGGCCAACGGCTGCTTCACCGACGTCAAAGAACATACGAGGACGATTGCGGCGGAAGCAGGTCTTGAACTCGATGCGAACAGTGCATTTCAATGGCTAGGGACCGGTGGCTTCATTCACGAACACTTTGGTAGCGGCATTGGAGGTTACGGCTTTGATGGCGTAAAGGACACCGTCGAGCTTCTTACTCAGGGTACGGCAACACTTGAGTGTCAGAAATATAATCACTTCACCCTCAATATGGAGGGAGCAGTTGAAGAGGAATTTGCCATTTATGACGGTGGGAAAATCACGGCGGCTACGCGTTGGCGTCGTGGGACCGCAACTTTGCCAAAGGCTGGTCTGTACTACGTGATTGTCCAAATCATGCAAGTTCGTCAGGACTTGCACTTTGTCTTTGGTCAAATTATCCGGGCGATCATGGATAAGGGAATCAAACGGGAATCTGGCGAGGCAATGGCATACGGTTTAGGATTTTTGGAATCTATGATTCACGCGGGTTGGGTGACTTGTAAAGTTGACCCGACATTGGAAGCCTTTGAATTTGAGATGCCCAAACTTTGCGGTGGAATTAAGTACAACACGGATACTTTCGTGGAAGCCCGCTGATGGCAGAAGGACTGAAGAACTGGGCAGGAAACTATGCCTACTCGGCGCTTGCGGTTCATCGTCCAACGACGGTTTCTGAGGTTCAGACCTTGGTTGCGGGCGCAACGAAGGTTAAAGCACTTGGCACTCGACACTCGTTTAACTCGATCGCCGACACCGAGACTGATCATGTTTCTACCGAGAATCTAAACAAGATTCTGCAGCTCGATCGAGACAGAATGACGGTGACGGTTGAGGGTGGCATTTCGTACGGCACCCTTAGTAAACAACTATTCTTGGAGGGATACGCCCTCCACAATTTGGCGTCGCTTCCTCACATTTCGGTAGCGGGGGCATGTGCAACGGCGACTCATGGGTCGGGCGTAAAGAATGGGAATTTGGCTACGGCGGTTTGCGCTCTTGAAATGGTTACTGCATCTGGTGAACTAATTTGCCTAGATGAGGGCGATCCGGATTTTTATGGCGCGGTGGTCAATCTTGGAGCTTTGGGAATTGTCACGAGCCTGACGTTGAGGATACAGCCGACCTTTCAGGTTCGGCAATATGTCTATCAAAATCTTCCCTTTGCTTCGCTTGAGTCTCATTTCGACACGGTGGTTTCGAGTGCTTATAGCGTGAGCTTGTTTACTTGTTGGAACAGCGACTTTATTGACCAGGTTTGGATTAAGAGTACGGATTTAGACTCTATCATCCCGGATTCACTGTTTGGTGCGACTTGCGCGACCAAGAAGCTTCATCCTCTGCCCGATCATCCTGCCGAGTTCTGTACAGAGCAGTTACGTATCCCTGGCTCTTGGCACGAGCGGCTTGCCCACTTTAAGATGGAGTTCACACCAAGCAGTGGCGATGAGCTTCAGTCCGAGTACATCATTCCGGGACACCACGCTTTTGCCGCCCTAAGCGCGATCAATACCATTAGGGACGTTATATCTCCGGTTCTTCATGTCTCGGAAATTCGGACTGCGGCGGCTGACGACTTTTGGCTGAGCTCTTCGTTTGGGACCGATGTGGTGTGCATTCACTTTACTTGGAAGAAGATGTGGGAAGTGGTGCGGACACTTCTTCCGGTCTTGGAAGAGCTCCTTGCTCCATACGAAGCTCGCCCGCATTGGGGCAAGCTTTTTGCGATGGAGGCAGATAGAGTTTGTGGTTTGTATCCGAAGATGGATGAGTTTAAGGCATTGGCGGGTCGGCTCGATCCGAACGGGAAGTTTCGAAACGAGTTTTTGGATCAGAAAATCTTTGGCTAACTAAAACTTCTTAATCGTAGTGAATTGAGGACTACTGAGATACTGGAAAACGCCATCGCTCCGGCAGCTAGCATCGGATTTAAGAGGCCGATGGCGGCAAGCGGAATCATGACTACGTTGTAAATGAACGCCCAGAACAGGTTCCATCGAATGGTTCCCAAGGTGGCCCTGGCAAGGCGGATACCTTGGGCAACCCCTCTTAGATCAGATCGGAGCAGGGTAACGCCTGCGGTTTCCATTGCCACATCGGTCCCCGTCCCCATCGCGATTCCCAGGTCAGCCTGCGCCAAAGCGGGAGCATCGTTGATGCCATCACCAACCATGGCGGTTGCGCCGTCCTTTTGATATCGCTGAACGATCGCAGCCTTATCCGCGGGCAGTACTTGGGCTTCGATGGTCTCAATTCCAACCTGTCCGGCAACTGCGGTGGCGGTTGCCTTATTATCACCCGTAACCATAACTGGATGAATTCCCAAAGCTTTGAGCTGTTCGATGGCTTCTTTGCTATGTTCTCCCACAACATCGGAAACGGCGAGACATGCATATCGAGATCCACTTGCGACCACAAATGCGGTTTTGCCTTGTCCCTCGAACTGGGTCATGGCCGATTGAACTACAGAGGGTAAGTCCTTAACCATTGAGGTTCTCCCGACAAGTCCCTTTACGCCGTCCACTACTCCTTGTACTCCCTTGCCTTGAATGGCCTCGAATTCTTTAGCCTCCAAGATGGTCAGCTTGCGGCTTTGTGCTTCGTTGACGACGGCACGACCGACCGGATGCTCGCTGGACGATTCTAGAGCCGCGGCGAAAGCCAATGCTTCATCGTCGCTCCAGCCTCCAAAGGCTTTTACGTCGGTGAGGCGAGGCTTACCCTCCGTGAGTGTGCCGGTCTTGTCGAGCAAAATCGTCTTGATTCCGCCCGCGATTTCCAGAGACTTTCCGTCTTTCACCAATACGCCAAGTTCCGCACCTCTGCCGGTGCCGACCATGAGAGCAGTTGGCGTGGCTAGTCCTAGGGCGCAAGGACAAGCGATAATCAGGACGGCGACCGCAGGCATGATTGCCGCGTCCAGGCTCTTGCCGATCGCGAGGCTGATGATCATCGTGAGAATTGCAATACCGATAACGATCGGCACGAAGATGCTCGAAACTTTATCGGCCAAACCCTGGAGAGGTGCCTTGGAGCCCTGAGCTCGCTGAACCATTTTTGCAATCTGGGCAAGCATGGTTTCTGCCCCGACATGCTCGGCACGAAAGATAAAAGTTCCTCGCTCATTGACCGTTCCACCGGTAACCGCATCACCGGTGCTTTTGCTTACCGGTATTGGTTCACCCGTAACCATCGATTCGTTGACGAATGATCCTCCCACGGTTACGATCCCGTCGACGGCAACTTTTTCACCCGGTTTAACCCGGATCAAGTCACCTTTCTTAACATCGTTAAGCGAGACCTCACGCTCGGACCCGTCTGATCCAATAACAGTCGCCGACTTTGGAGCCAAATCCATCAACTTTCTGATCGAATCAGACATGCGTGTCTTCGCCATAGATTCCAGATATCGTCCAAGCAAGATCAGCGACACGATGACTGTTCCAACTTCATAATAAATGTGCTCGCTCTGAATATGCCCTTGACCACGGAGTGAGAAAAGCGAGTATGTTGAATACGACCAAGCCGCCCCAGTGCCCATGGCGACGAGCGTGTCCATTGTTGTCGCGAAGTGCTTTAACGCACGGGCAGTTAAGACGAAGAATTGTCTGCCACACCAAAAGATCACGGGTGTAGCAAGGGCAAAAATAAGCCAATTCGCCCACTCGGATCTTGGATGCCAGAGCATCGACAAAAGCGTCACGGGAACGGTCAGCAGCCCAGAAATCCATAGATTCATTCGCATCTTGGCAAGCTCCCCGGCTGACTCCATACGCATGTGCTCAGCGTGCTCACTCGCTGAATGATGGACGTGAATGTCTTCTTCTTCGATGGTTTTGGCTTCGTAACCAGCGCCCTTAACTGCTTCGATGAGGGAGTCCCCGGAGGTTTGATCACCGTGATAAACCACGGCCTGGTGAGTGGCATAGTTAACCGAAGCGTTCTCGACACCCGAAACTTTTTGTAGGGCCTTCTCGATACGGAGGACACAGGAAGCACAACTCATCCCTTTGATATCCAACTGAGTTTCCTCTGGCTTGTCCTTGTGGTCCTGATGGTTAGTATGGTTCATGCAACTATCCTAGCTTCATAGCCTTCATCAGCAACAGCCTTGATGAGTTCGGCAAGGTCGGCAGTGCCATCTACTTCGGCGGTGCCATCACTTAGATCGACTCTGGCCCCGGTTACGCCTATCACGTTCGACAGTGCCTTTTGCACGTGATTTACGCAGTTTTGGCAACTCATGCCCTTTATTATCAGGTTTTTTTTCATCTTATACTCCTATGGGTATTACTACCGCATCAATCGACTCATCACATCGCTAAGTTCGTCAAGGACTTCTTCTTGAGTCATCTCAGCAGCAGCCGAATGAGTGCTATTAGTACCGTGGCCAACAATACAATGCTTGATGTGCTGGGTGGCGATTGCCGCTGAGACTTGGTTCAAAGCAGAGCTGATAGCTGAAATTTGCTGCAGAATATCGCAACAATACGAATCCTCCTCCACGAGCCTTCGAATACCTCGAACTTGCCCCTCAATGCGGGCAAGTCGCCTATCAATTGCTTTGCGGTCGGTTTCTTGCATATCTTATTATACTCCATGGAGTATACCGAAATTTCACGACGACAACGAATTCCGTGTTCCTGCTGGCTTTTTAGGGTCTCTGTTGCGATTACCTACGAAGATCGAACTGAAGGATGAGTCGAGATCCGTAGTCTTTGCGGGCGTTGATTGGACTTTGGTATGCAATTCCGACCTTTGAGTTCTTATTGGCCTTAAACTTTGGCCAACTAAGATGTCTAGAGACGGCATCTGACGCAGTTCTGCGGTTCCAAGACCAGATGGAGTCATTACAGGGCACGAACCAATGATTGATAAATTGATTTTCATAGAACTCCGAACTAAAATGCAGATTGCAACCCAGATTTGATCTTCCGATGAATCCTGGGTTGTACTGCTCATACGCCGCAAAGGTCTAGCGGCTTCGCTCTTTACATACCTTTCATGCCCTTCATCATTGGGCATTCCATTTTGCCGGTCTTCATGTGCGACATCATGTGCCCCATCATTTTCTCATCCATAGCAGCATTAGCTTTGTTTGTCATGATGCGTTGAGCCACCATTTCTTTAACGGCGGCGGCGGTTGCAGCCACCTTTGCTTCACCCGTTGACGAGTCCATCTTGGAAACCAGATCTTGCATCATTTTGTCCATTTGGTTCATGTGCGCCATCATGGTTTTCTTTTCGGCCATCATGGTCTTGCACATATCCATCTGCATCGGCTTTGCTTGGGTGCTCTTACTCGATTTGCTTGTTGTCGGCGGATGGTGCTGACTATTGTTCGTTGTTTGGGCGATTGCGATGATTCCACTGCTCACCAGAAAGCAGGCAGCGATTGCTTTGACTTGTATTTTCATTCTTTTTTCCTTTACATTTTTGCCGTCTACCGGCGGTCGAACCTAAACTCAATTAGATTTGGCTTAGGTAGTTGTCGATGGTATTGGCACCCAGGTAGGTCCAAAACTCTTGGGAATTCAAGTCAAGGCATGGTGGGGCGGTTCGGCCAAATATCCTCCCAAAAGAAGCTGTTCACGCATTTCAAGTGGGGTTGCCGGCAATTCATAGAGCACGTCAACGGTGAGGTCCTCTTTATGTACATGCGCCACTCGGACTCCATCAATCATTTCAAGGGCCGTTTTGACGTTGCAAACACAACCATTGCAGTGGACGTTTTGAAGATGGATCGTTTCCTTCACTTTGATTTTGCCTCCGTCTTTTGGTTTCTTGCTAAGAAATTAGGAAAGAATCGCGGCACCCTTTTGGCGTAAACCTCTCGCAATCTCCTAGAATTCATTACATGCTCTCTTAACCAGTGACATCAAGCATGTTTCTTGTCTTTGGTCGAATAGGAATCGACGCGTTTCGCCGCGGTTTCTGCCAAGATGTCCTTTGCACGTTGAACCTCTACGTCACTTCCATGTGCGATCACAAGAAAGCCCCCAGCTTTCAGAGCTATTTCATATTCGATGATAGAGTCCTTTGGAATGCCAAGGCTTACAAGTGCTCCGCCAACGAGACCGATGGCTCCACCAATAAGGGCAGACTCTAGGACAGCAATGACGTAACCAGCAAAGATCAACTGACCAAATCCGGGAATTATAAAGAAAGCTGATCCAGTTAGCAATCCCCAAAATGTTCCCAAGAATGCACCCATTTGCCCCCAAGATACGACT